>NZ_JALQDZ010000018.1:0-755 GCF_023630985.1 Caballeronia sp. ATUFL_F1_KS39
ACGATCTCCGCTTCCTTCGTGCCGAAGCCGCGCGTGGTCATCGCGGGCGAGCCGAGGCGCACGCCGCTCGTGACGAACGGCTTTTCCGGATCGTTCGGAATGGCGTTCTTGTTGACCGTGATGTGCGCGGCGCCGAGCGCGGCTTCCGCTGCCTTGCCGGTGATCTTCTTTGCGCGCAGATCGACGAGCATCACATGGCTTTCGGTGTGGCCCGAGACGATACGCAGACCGCGCTTCACGAGCGTTTCGGCCAGGACGCGCGCGTTATCGACCACGGCTTGCTGATACGCCTTGAATTCCGGCGACAGCGCTTCCTTGAACGCGACGGCCTTCGCGGCGATCACGTGCATCAGCGGACCGCCCTGAATGCCCGGGAAAATGGCCGAGTTGATCTGCTTCTCGAACTCGGCCTTCATCAGAATGACGCCGCCGCGCGGGCCGCGCAGGCTCTTGTGCGTGGTCGTCGTGACGAAGTCCGCGTGCGGCACCGGATTCGGATACACGCCAGCCGCGACGAGACCGGCATAGTGCGCCATGTCGACCATGAAGTACGCGCCGACGCTCTTCGCGATCTTCGAAAGACGCTCGAAATCGATCCTCAGCGCGAACGCCGACGCGCCCGCGACGATCAGCTTCGGCTTGTGTTCCTTGGCGAGCGCTTCGGTCTTGTCGTAGTCAATGTCCTCGGCTTCGTTCAGGCCGTAGCTTACGACGTTGAACCACTTCCCCGACATGTTGACCGGCGAGCCGTGCGT
>NZ_JALQDZ010000019.1:0-145989 GCF_023630985.1 Caballeronia sp. ATUFL_F1_KS39
ATGTCCTCGGCTTCGTTCAGGCCGTAGCTTACGACGTTGAACCACTTCCCCGACATGTTGACCGGCGAGCCGTGCGTGAGGTGACCGCCTTCGGCGAGGCTCATGCCCATGATCGTGTCGCCCGGCTTGAGCACGGCGAAAAACACGCCCTGATTCGCCTGCGAGCCGGAGTTCGGCTGCACGTTCGCGGCTTCGGCGCCGAAGAGCTGCTTCACGCGGTCGATCGCGAGCTGCTCGACGATGTCCACATATTCGCAACCGCCGTAATAGCGCTTGCCGGGATAGCCTTCCGCGTACTTGTTGGTGAGCTGCGAGCCTTGCGCGGCCATTACGGCCGGGCTCGTGTAGTTTTCCGACGCGATCAGCTCGATGTGATCTTCCTGGCGGCGGTTTTCCTGCTCGATCGCCTTGAGCAATTCGGGATCGACATTGGCGAGGGTACTTTCGGCTCTGTCAAACATACGTTTTCCGTGAGATCAAAACAGGTTGACCGGATCGCGCGTGCGCCACGTTCGAAGCAGACGCAAAAGACGCTGGAAACCGATGGAGTCCAGGCGCGGCGGATAGAGGAAGAATCCGGTTTCGCGGAACGGACAGCCACCAGCAACGCAGCGACGGCGTGCGGATCTCAGCTGCCCAGGCGAACGGCAAAACGACGCTCCGCGCTTCCTGGTGGGTCGCTCCACCTTGAATCCGAAGATTCTATCGCCAGTCACGCGGGGTTTGAGCGTTGTAGTGTAATGGGCGGCCATGCTTTAGGCAACCGGCTTACAGGGCAATCGGACGGGCGCGCAGCCACGCTTAAAGCACGATCGTTCGCGCCCACGGTTGCTTGCCGCGCCGCATCAATGGAAGTACGCTTTGCGCCGTTGCCGGACGCGTCGCCCTGCGCGCGTCGGCTTTGCCCGTCTCAGTCCATTCGGAGTCCGCTCATGATCGTTTTTGTCACCGGCGCGTCGGCCGGATTCGGCGCCGCCATCGCCCGCACGTTCGTCAAAGGCGGCCATCGTGTGATCGCCGCCGCGCGTCGCAAGGAGCGCCTGGTCGCGCTGTCGAACGAACTCGGCGACGCGCTTCTGCCAGTCGAACTCGACGTACGGGACGAAAACGCCGTCCGCAACGCCGTCGCGGCGCTGCCCGAGGCGTTCGCGCAGATCGACGTGCTGGTGAATAACGCCGGACTCGCGCTCGGCCTCGAACCCGCGCAACGCGCGAATCTCGACGACTGGAAGAACATGATCGACACGAACTGCACGGGTCTCGTGACGGTCACGCACGCGATCTTGCCGGGCATGATCGAGCGCAATCGCGGACATGTGTTCAACATGGGATCGGTGGCGGGCACGTATCCGTACGCCGGAGGCAACGTGTACGGCGCGACGAAGGCGTTCGTGCGGCAGTTCAGCCTGAACCTGCGCGCGGACGTCGCCGGCACCGCCCTTCGCGTGACGGACATCGAGCCGGGGCTCGTCGGCGGCACCGAGTTTTCGAACGTGCGCTTCAAGGGCGACGACAGCAAAGCCGCGACTGTATATAAGGATGTGCAGGCGCTCACGCCCGAGGACATCGCCGACGCGATCTACTGGATAGCCACGCGCCCGGCACACGTGAACATCAACGCGATCGAGATGATGCCGGTCGCCCAGACGTTCGCACCGTTGCAAATTCACCGCGGCTGATTCCGATATCTGCCTAAGGATTTGGCGGGGGTGCTTCCGGTTCCGGTAAAATGCCGCCGATGAATATTTGTCAAAATGCGAGCCAGATCGTGTTTATGAGCCTCTGCGCGAGCGGAGCGGCGCAAAGGTGAGTGATCCGTTGACTTTCGAGTGGCCGATTCGGGTGTATTACGAGGACACCGACGCCGGCGGCATCGTCTTCTACGCGAACTACCTGAAGTTCTTCGAACGGGCGCGCACCGAATGGCTGCGCGCGTGCGGAATCGATCAGCAGCGTCTCGCCGATTCGAGCGACATCCTGTTCGTCGTGAGACGCACGGCCGTCGAATATTCGTCGCCGGCGCGCCTGGATGACGTCATTCGCGTTGTAAGTCGCATCGAGCGCCTCGGCCGTGCATCGGTGGATTTTCATCAGGAAGCGTGGCGCGACGGCGTGCTGCTCGCGAGCGGCGACATTCGCGTTGCCTCGGTGGATCGCGCGTCGATTCGTCCGGCCGCCATTCCGGATGCGGTGATCGAAGGATTGAAGCGCGGCCCGCACGCGACGCTCGCCGCGGCATCGCGCGGCGCAGATCAAGACCGAGCCTGAACGATGAACTCATCGCACACCGAAGCGAAACAGGGCATCGGGGACAGAGGAAGCATTAACGAGCATGAGCCGGCCACGGCACGGCTTTCGTTTGATTCACATCCATTTCACGAAAGCATGACGCTTTGACCGGACGCCCCTTTCGGGACGTAACAGCAGACCTTTATGAACAATACACAAGACCTGTCGATCATTTCCCTCGTCGTTCACGCGAGCCTGCTCGCGCAGGCCGTGATGGCGCTGCTGTTGCTGCTGTCGCTCCTGTCGTGGACCTTCATTTTCCGCAAGTGGTTTGCCATTCGCCGCGCGCGCGCGCAGACCGAGCGCTTCGAGCGCGATTTCTGGTCGGGCGGCGACCTGCAGGCGCTGTATCAAAGCGCGGCGAACAACCGTCACACGATCGGCGCGCTCGAGCGTATCTTCGAATCCGGTATGCGTGAATTCCTGAAGGGCAAGGAGCGCCGGATCACCGATCCGGGCGCGATTCTCGACGGTTCCCGCCGCGCGATGCGCGCCGCCTTCCAGCGCGAAATGGACGTGCTCGAAGCGAACCTCGCGTTCCTCGCGTCGGTCGGTTCCGTGAGTCCTTATATCGGTCTCTTCGGCACGGTGTGGGGGATCATGAATTCGTTCCGCGGTCTCGCCAATGTGCAGCAGGCGACGCTCGCGAACGTGGCGCCCGGCATCGCCGAAGCGCTCGTCGCGACCGCGATCGGCCTCTTCGCCGCGATTCCCGCAGTGGTCGCGTACAACCGCTACGCGCACGACATCGACCGTCTGGCGATCCGCTTCGAGACCTTCATCGAAGAGTTCTCGAACATCCTGCAGCGTCAGGCGCACTAACAGAAGGAGTCCGCGATGGCAGGCCCCATTCGTTCCAGCATGCGCGGCGGCTCGCGCCGCGCGATGGCCGACATCAACGTCGTGCCATACATCGACGTGATGCTCGTGCTGCTCGTCATCTTCATGGTGACGGCGCCGCTCGTTTCGCCCTCGATCATCAATCTGCCGACCGTCGGCAATGCGCAG
This sequence comes from Caballeronia sp. ATUFL_F1_KS39, assembly GCF_023630985.1. NCBI lineage: Bacteria > Pseudomonadati > Pseudomonadota > Betaproteobacteria > Burkholderiales > Burkholderiaceae > Caballeronia > Caballeronia sp. ATUFL_F1_KS39. The sequence continues at coordinate 3,298 of NZ_JALQDZ010000019.1, forward strand.
CCGCAGGAGCAGCAGCCGCCGCTCGTCATCAACATCAAGGCGGACGGCAGCATGAACGTGCGCTACAAGGAAGAAGGCGGCGCGACGCAAGAGCAGAAGATGACGATGAACGATCTCAACAGCTTCGTGCTCAACCGTCAGGAATCGCATCCGGATCAGCCCGTCGTGATCGCGGCGGACAAAACCGTGAAGTACGAAGTCGTGATGAACGTGATGTCCGATATGAAGGCGCGCGGCGTGAAGCGCGTCGGATTGCTCGTCAAATCGCAATGACCCTTTCGCACAGGCCGACACGCGCATCGTCCGCGCGACCGAATCGCCCGCCGCGTGAACGCGGCACGGGTAAGGCGTTCGCGCTCGCGGCGTTGATGCATCTGCTGCTCGGCTGGTTCCTGTATCACGGCATCAACTGGCAGAACAACACGCCGGCGGGCGCGGAAGCGGAAATCTGGACCGAGATTCCGGACACGCCCGCGCCGACGCCGCGCCCTGCCCCGCCGCCGCCCGCGCCGGTGAAGGTGCAGCCCGCGCCGCCGCCGGCGAAGGACGAAGACGCGGACATCGCGTTGCAGGAGAAGAAGCGCAAGCAGCAGGAAGCCGCCGCGCGCGAAGCGCAACTCGCCGAGCAGCGCCGTCAGCAGGAAGAGGCGAAGCAGGAAGCGGAAGCGAAGCGTCAGCAGCAGCTCGCCGCGCAAGCCGCCCAGCAGAAGGCGATGCAGGACAAGCAGAAGCAGATCGAGCAGCAGCGTCAGGCCGACCTGCAGAAGCAGCAACAGAAGGCGCAGCAGGACAAGCAGCGTCAGCAGCAGCAAGCCGAAGCGCAGAAGCAGGAACAGCTCAAGGAGCAGAAGGAGAAGGAGAAGGAACAGCAGGAAGCCAAGGCGAAGGCCGACGCGCAAGCCAAGGCCAAGGCTGAGTCCGACGCGAAAGCGAAGGCCGCGGCGCAAGCGAAAGCCAAGGCCGACGCGGAAGCGAAAGCCAAGCTCGATGCCGAGCGCAAGGCGCGTCTCTCGCAACTGCAAGGGCAGTTGGGCGGCGGCACGGCGGGCAGCGGCGAAGGCCTGGCCAAGAGCGGCACCGGCAAGGGCGCGGGCGGCAATGCGACCTCGCCTGGCTACGCCGAGAAGGTGCAGCGTCGCGTGCGGCCGAACATCGTGTGGGCCGGCGAAACGGCCGGGCTCGAAACGGTCGTGTCGGTGCGCTGCTCGCCGTCGGGCACGCTGCTGTCGGCGAATATCACGCGCTCGAGCGGCAACGAGCAGTGGGATCAGGCGGCACTGCGCGCGGTACAGCGCTCGGATCCGATGCCGGTGGATATCGACGGCAAGGCGCCTTCGAGCTTCACGATCACGCTGCGTCCGGCGGGCAGTTAACGCGCTAGTCAGCAGTGAAGCGCGCTTGAAAGCTCGCATTAAGCAGCGGGAACGAAATGTGCGACCGCGGGTCTGTTCTGCAGTCCGCGGACACTTGAAAACGCTTTTATCTGGAACCTATACAGCATGAGTTTGATGACGAAGCTTGGCCTGAAAACGCTGGTCGCGTCCTGCCTGATCGCAGCCGGCACCGCTGCGCACGCCCAGTTGAACGTACTCGTGACCGGCGTCGGTTCGACCCAGTTTCCGATCGCGACGGCCAATTTCGCCAATGAAGCGAGTTCGCCGCAGCAAGTCAGCGCGATCATTCGCCAGGATCTGCAGCGCAGCGGCAAGTTCACGAATATCGACGCCGGCAGCGCGCCGGTCGCGGAATCCGATACGGTCGATCTCGGCGCGTGGAAGGCAAAAGGCGCGGACGCGTTCGTGTCGGGTAGCGTGAACAAGCTGCCGAACGGCCAGTACGAAGTGCGCTTCCGCCTCTATGACACCGTCAAGCAGCAGAACCTGGGCGGCCTGTCGCTCGTCAGCGCCGAGAGCGGCCTGCGCATGAGCGCGCACAAGATCGCCGACTACATCTACGCGAAGTTGCTCGGCGGCCGCGGCGTGTTCGCAACGCGTCTGTCCTACGTCATTCAGACGGGCGGCCGTTATCAATTGCAGATTTCGGATTCGGACGGTCAGGACGCGAAGATCGCCCTCTCCAGCCCGGAACCGATCATTTCGCCGGCGTGGTCGCCGGACGGCACGAAGGTCGCATACGTGTCGTTCGAGAAAAAGAAGCCGGTGGTGTACATCCACGACCTGCCGACGGGACGTCGCGTAGTCGTGTCGAATCAGAAGGGCAACAACAGTGCCCCGTCGTGGTCGCCTGATGGCCGCAAGCTCGCGGTCGCGCTCTCGCGCACGGGCAACACGCAGATTTTCGAAGTCAACGCAGACGGCTCCGGCCTGCGCCGTCTGACACAAGGCAGTTCCATCGACACCGAGCCGTTCTACTCTCCTGATGGCAACTGGATTTATTTCACGAGCGATCGCGGCGGCCAACCGCAGATCTACAAGATGCCGGCGGCGGGTGAAAGCGCCGGCGCGGCCCAGCGGGTCACGTTTGCGGGTGCGTACAACACCAGCCCGCGCGTGAGTCCGGACGGCAAGCAACTCGCGTACATTTCGCGCACTGGCGGCGGCTTCAAGCTGTATCTGCAGGACCTCGCGTCCGGCACGGCGACGGGGCTGACCGACACGACGCATGACGAATCGCCGAGCTTCGCGGCGAATGGTCAGTACATCCTCTACGCCACCCAAGTGAACGGACGTGGCGTGTTGGCAGCCGTTTCGACCGACGGTCGCACGCGGCAAGTCTTGTCAGTTCAGGGCGGTGTGGTGCGCGAGCCGTCCTGGGGTCCGTTCATGCAATAAGTCCAGCAATAACGTTTCACATACAACGTTCAGCTACAACACAAGGAGAGGTACCATGATGTCGAAACTTCGTATCGGCCTGGCAGTTGCGATGGTCGGCGCATTGGCGGCATGTCACTCGGGCGTGAAGCTCGACGAAGGCCAGAACAAGGGTGCAGTCGGCACGCAGCCGAACCCGACGGACGTGAAGCAGGTCAACATCGACCCGCTGAACGATCCGAACAGCCCGCTCGCCAAGCGCAGCATCTATTTCGACTTCGACAGCTATGCCGTGAAGGACGACTATCAGCCGCTGCTGCAACAACACTCGTCGTACCTGAAGAGCCATCCGGAGCGTCACGTCCTGATTCAAGGCAACACCGACGAACGCGGCACGAGCGAGTACAACCTCGCGCTCGGCCAGAAGCGTGCGGAAGCCGTGCGTCGTGCAATGTCGCTGATGGGCGTCGCCGATTCGCAGATGGAAGCCGTGTCGCTCGGCAAGGAAAAGCCGACGGCAACGGGTCACGACGAATCGTCGTGGGCACAGAACCGCCGTGCGGACCTCGTGTACCAGCAGTAATTTACTTAACGTAACCAGTCACGGGTGAGTCGCCCTATGTTGTATCGCTTTCCCTTGCTGCGCGCGGCCGCAGCCGCGTGTGTAGTCGGTTCGACGATGCTGAGTGCGCCCGCGCACGCCGGCGTCTTCGACGACAACGAAGCGCGTAAAGCCGTGCTCGATCTGCGCACGAAGACTGACAGCCTGTCCAGTCAGTTGCAGGCCGCGCAGCGCACGATTCTCGATCAGCAGAATCGTATCGACCAGCTCAATCAGCAGGTCGCGACGGTTCGTGGCCAGAACGAGGATCTGGCCAACCAGGTCGCCACGCTGCAGAAGCAGCAGAAGGACTATTACGCCGATCTCGATTCGCGCTTGAAGAAATTCGAGCCGCAGCAAGAGACGATCGATGGCGTGACGGGTTCGGTGCAGCCGGGCGAGACGGAAGCGTTCAACGCAGCGTCGACTCAGTTTCGTAACGGTGACTACAAGAATGCCGCGGCGTCGTTCAAGGCGTTCGTGGCGAAGTATCCGCAGAGCCCGTATCAGCCGACGGCGCGGTATTGGCTCGGCAATGCGCTCTATGCGCAGCGCGACTACAAGGGATCGACTGCGATCTGGCAGGACCTGGTGAAGAGTTATCCGACGCATCCGCGAGCGCCCGAGGCGTTGCTCGCAATCGCGAACAACCAGATCGAGCAAGGTCAGAAAGCGGCTGCCAAGCAGACGCTTCAGCAGATCATCTCGCAGTACGCCGGCACGGAAGTCGCGCAGACCGCACAGAGCAAGATGTCGCAAGTGAAGTAAGCGAAGCCGGCGTTTGGCGTTTCGCGCCTCTCGAGGATAATGCCCGCGGGCAATGAAGCCGCGGGCGTTTTTCTTTCGATGATTTGATGATTCTTCAACCGAGCGGGTTGACAGATTCGCGAATCGAAGTTTATAATTTTGCCTCTTTCGGGTCGTTAGCTCAGCTGGTAGAGCAGCGGACTTTTAATCCGTTGGTCACAGGTTCGAATCCCGTACGGCCTACCAAGTATCAGGTAAGAAGCCCAGTCATTGCGACTGGGCTTTTTGCTTTGGGCGTTCGGTCCTTCGCATCACTGTTCCAGCAGCCTTAGCCGCGGCGTGAGCTCGAGCGCGGCGACGGCCTCGAACATATCGTTCGCTTCACTCAACGCACGGTCCGCTTCGGCCTTGCGCTTCTTGTAGCTCGAATGTCTGTTGAACCCGGCGCCCAGCAGCATCACGCCGACCAACGCGCTCGGCCAGACGAAGTACGCCGCGAGCAGGCACAACACGCCCCAGAACGTGTAGGGCCAGAGCTTCGGCTCGGCGGGTATCGAATTGCGCGCCATCTCGATTCTGGCGAGCGCCCGTTCCAGTCCTTCGACGCAACCGCCGCGCTCCCGCAACCGCCCTTCTATTTCATAGACCGCGCGCATCGTCTTCTCCTTCGACGGAAGCGACAAGGAACCGATGTCCGTCAGCAAGCTGATCGATTCGTTGACTTGCGCGAAGGATGGCGCCAACGACACGAAGGTCTGTTCATGCTCGGGAAGCGCCATCGCTTTGCGGACGTCCGAACGCCCCACGCAGACCCCGTGCGAAAAGAAATATTGCTGGATCGCGCGCGATGTCCGGCTCTTGAGTCCCGCGAGAAATTCCTCGTTGGCCTGTTCCCTTCTACTCATTGTTTTCGCTCCTCGACATGCTGGGGCCTCATCCCCCGGCGCCGCTATTCTTTCCGCTTATGTCGAAGACCGTCACCCGAAAAATCCGAAAGCCTGATGGCCGCCCCGTCCGATCAAGACACGATTTGTCTCGATAGTTTCTATAATCAGGAGCAACCTTTCCTCGCCTGCGCATCATGACCTCCAGCCTCGACGAAGCCATCCTCCGCGTGCTCCCTACCGAGCGCGACGCGACCGCGTGGCTATCGACGCCCGAAGTCCGCAGACGTCTCGAAGAGCGCGGTCATCGCGTCGGCTATACGAAGAAGGTGCAGCGTCATCTGACGGCGCTCGAAGCCGATGCGCGCGTCGTATCCATGCTCAACGGCCGCGAGCTGCTCTGGCAGCGCAAGCCGTGGCTGCACGGCCTGCAGGAAGGCATGAGCGGTTTGATGAGCGCATCGGAGGCGGTGGCGTTTCACATCCTCCAGCGCTTTGCGGGCAACAAGCTGCCGAATGCCGTCACGCGCGACATCGATCCGCTGTTCAAGGCCGCCGAATCGCGGCTGTCGCAGGAAACGGCGGACAGCCGCATCTATCGCGCGTGGGCCGACAAGATCGATTCCGTCGATGGCGCTTTTACGCTGATTCGGCCGAAGCTGCGTCCGGAAATCTTTCAGACGGTCGCGACCGCTACGTTCTTCGAGCGCGAACTGCTCGTGCAATATCGCGCGGCATATCGGGGCGAACGCAGCGACGAACCGCGCACGAAAAAGCTGTGGCCGCTCGCGCTGGTCGAATCCGCGGGCGTGATGTATATGGTCGCGCAAGATCCGAGTCGCGCGCCGCGTCCGGAGAAAGGCGAAACGGAATGGACGCGCGCGCTGTATCGGCTGGACCGGATTCGCTCGGTTTCCGAGTCGGGCGAATCTTTCACGTATCCGGACGATTTCAAGCTGCGCAAATACATCGAAACGCAGCAGGTCTTCGACTTTCTGCCCGAGCCGCCGGTGCTGCTCGAACTTGCCTTCGAAGGCAACGCGGGCAATCAGTTGCGCGAATCGCCGATGTCGAAGGATCAAAAAATCGACACGTTGCCCGACGGCCGCATGAAAGTCACCGGCACCGTCACGCCAAGTCTCAAGCTGCGCTGGTGGCTGCGCGCGCTCGGCGCGGGCGTCGAGATTCTCGCGCCGCAAGCGTTGCGTGACGAGTTCGCCGAGGATTTCGCCAAGCTGGCGAAGCGCTATCGGACGAGCTGACGCATCAGCCCATATAACGCACGTTCACCTGCGGCCCGAACACCTCGCGCACGATATCGACGAGATGATCGTGGTGGCTCAGAAAGATCACCTGCGTGCGTTTCGCGATCTGCGCGAGCACGCGCAAGCCGGCGCGCGCGCGGCCATCGTCGAAGTTGATGAAGAGATCGTCGGCGACGAACGGCAACGCCGACGCCTTCTCGCCATGCTCTTCCAGCGCCGCGAGCCGCAGCGCGAGATACAGCTGATCGCGCGTGCCCTCGCTCATGCCGGCGATATCCACATGCTCGCCGCTCGCGCGAATCGCGGACAGCGCCATCGGCTGACGATCGTAATCGACGACGAGCCGCGAGAACGTGTCGAGCGTGAGCGCCGAAAAAATCGTGCTTGCGCGCGACAGCATCGGTCCCTGACGGCGCTCGCGATAACGGTCGATCGCCCACTTGAGCAGCGTCGACGCCGTTTCGACCTTGACGAAGCGCTCGGCGGCATCGGACATCGTGGCGAGCGCTTCCTGGCGCTTCGCTTCGGCGCGCGCGGCGTTCGCTTCGCCTGAAATGGCATTGAGTTCGCGGCGCGCGGCGTCGAGTGCCGTCGCCGTTTCGCTCGCGATTCTCACCGATTCCGACAGCGCCGCGCCCATGCGCGACAACTCCGCCTGCACGTTCGACATGTCCGCGCCCTCCACTTCCGCGATTAGTTCGTCGAGCGTCAGGCCATCGCCGCCCTTGATGAGCGCGGCGCGCGCGTCGTCGACGGCGGCGGCCAGTTCGCGCTTCTTCTGCGATTGCGCGATGCGTGCCTGAAGCACGTCCGGCGTATCGACACCCGCCAGATCGTAGAGCGGACGCAGCGTCGCCTTCGCTTCCTCGACATCGGCGTGAGCGTGACGCACGTGCTCGCTCGCCGACGCGTGCTCCTTCTTCAAACGCTCACGCTCGCCATGCGCGGCGCAAGCGAGATCGAGACGCGCCGACAACGCCGTCGCAGTCGCGTTCGCGCCGAGCGCCGCGAGCGATTCGTCGAGTTCGCGCGCAAGGTGCGATGCCTCGGCGTCGAGCGCTGTTAGCGCCGCGCGCATCGCGTCGATCTGGCCGTTGCGTACGGTTTCGATGTGCGTCAGTTGCGCGCCGATCTTCTTCACCATGTCGATGGCCGCTTCCGCCGCCGCCTGCGAATCCGCTGCGTTCGCGAGTCCCGCTTTCGCGATCGCCGCCGACCACTCGCATTGCCAGCGTTCGAACGCTTCGCGCGCCGCTTTCGCCGCGCCTTGCCGCGCGGTGCGCTCGGCTTGCGCTTCGTCGAGTCGCGCGGATACGTTGCGGCGCGTGACCGCGGCTTCGTCGATGGCCGCGATCTTCGCCTCGGCCAGATCGCAGAGCGCGTCGAGATCGGCGCGTGCGTCCGCGTCGTCCAGATGCCGCGCGAGTTCGTCGCGGCGCGCGCGGGAATCGGCGGCTTCGCGCGCGAGTTCTTCGGCGCGCGCATCGAGCGTCTGCGACGCGGCCAGCGCCTTGTCACGCGATGCGATCCACGACGGCGCATCGTCGAGCGACATGTCCGCGATCTGCGACTGCGCGGCGAGCGCGCGCCACGATTCGTCGAACGATGTCAGCGCCGATTCTGCTTCGCGCACGCTTTGCTCGCGTCGCGCGAGCGTCGATTCTTCGTTCGCGACGCGCCGCTTCAAGGCCGCGAGTTGCGTCGCGTGATTCACGGAACCCAACTGACGATCGGCGAGACCATCCGCCGCGTGCATCGCCGTTTCGAAACCGGAAGCGCCTCGATCGAGCGCGACGTCGCCGGACCGGATCGCGCGCCACGCTGCATCGCGCGACGTACGCGCGTCCCGAACCTGATCGCCCGTCACGACATCGTGCGTCTCGACCAGACTGTCGAGTTCCGATCGCACGGCGTGCAGCGCGTCCTGCGCTTCCTTCGCACGATCGGCCGCGAGCGTCAGCCGCGACGACAGATCCTGCCGCTGCGCGCGCAATGCGGCGATGCGCTCCGCCGCCGGCAGCGTCATCGACTTGAGTTCGCCGATCGGACGCGACCATCGCCCGAGCGACGCCATGCCCGCTTCGAGCAACTGCTGCGCGTCGCGCTTCGCATCTTCGAGGCGCTGCTGCGTCGCGCTCGCATCGCGATACTTCTGCGCGGCACGCAATGCAGCGCGCAGACCCGGCGACACATCGCCGTTCGCGATCGCCGCGAGCTTCGTTTGCAGCGTGACGATCTGCGCGGCGCATGCGTCGGCGGCTTGCTCCGCATTGCGCGCGGCGAGTTCGAGTTCGCCGCGTTCGAGCATCAGGCTCGTGACGGTCTGAAGCGCGAGCGCGCCGGGCATCGCGCCGCGCACGCCCGCTTCGTCGAGCGGCCAGCCGAGCTGCGCGCCGTCCTGCGCAATCTGGCGCAGCCGCAGCGCGACTTCCTGTTCGAGCCGCGCGATTTCGTTCGCGTGATCGGCACAGCGCTGTCGCGTGGCGTCGAGCGCACGAATGCGCGCTTGCGCGGCGAGGACCGCGTCGTCGATCACGATCGCGTCGAGATCGGCTTGCAACTGCGCGGCGGCTCTTGTGTGGACGTCGAGCGCGCTTTGCGCCGCCGCGAGCCGCTTCAGCGCGTTTTGCAGCGTCGCCTCGGCGTTCGCGGGCAGATCGACGGCATCGCCCACTTCGCGCAATTCCGCGGCCTTCTCACGCCACACGTTCAAGTACGGCGCCACGCGCCTCACGCGCTCCAGCTTGGCGCGCTGCGTTTCGAGCTCCGTGCGGCGCGCGTCTTCATCGCGACGCTTCTCCTCCGCCTCTTCCACGGCGCCGTGCGCGCGACGCCACTGCGCCGTTCTCACGCTCGCCGTCTTCAGCTCGGCGGTGGCTTCGTCGTATTGCTTCAGGCCGATGTAATACGCGCGATCGCCCGACTTGCGCTTCGCCCACAGTCGATCGGCCTCGTCAGCGAGACGTTGGCGCACGTCGCCGAGACTCGCGATGCCCGCCGCCGATTGAAACAGCACCTGCCCGACATCGCTCGATGCATCGAGAATGGCTTCGCCGCCGCGCCGCAGCGCCTCGTGATTCAGGCAGTACATCTGCTCGAAGAAGCCTTTATCGGATGCGCCCAGAAACGTCGCCAGCGCGTCGGCGGGCAGCGCATCGCCGTTCGGCGTGCAGAGCGGCGACTTGCGGCTCTTCGTACGATGGAACGCGAACGCGTCGCCGCCCGTTTCGATCGACGCCCCGAGCCGCAGATCGCTTTGCGGATGCACGAACGCAAGCGGCGAGCTATGCGGCATGCCGAAGAGCAACTCGGAAATCGCGTTCTTGATGGTGGATTTGCCCGCCTCGTTCGGACCGACGACAAAGTGAAAATCGTGTTCCGCCGCCGGAAACTCCACCGTGTGATCGGTGAATTTGCCGTAGCGGATGAGTTCGAGCTTGCCGATACGCATGCCTTACTCCGCGTCCGATAACTGCGCGATCAGCCCCGAGCGCACTTCGGCGACGAGCTTAGCGAGTTCGCCATTGCGCACGTGCTCGAGCTCCGGCACGGACTTCTGCAACTCGCTCGGCGCCTGCGACGCCAGTGCGATCAGCCTTTCCTTCAACATGCTCAGAAACTCCGGGTCGGATTCCGCTTCGATGAGAAGACCGTGAAGATCGGCGAGCGCATCGGTGCGGCCGGTGGCCGGCTCGCTGTGCGCGAGCGGCTCGGTCGCGATCCTCACTTTTTCGAGCCAGAGCCGGTCGTGGCTGATCGCGGCGATCTGCGCGAGGACTTCCGCGCGCAGTTGCGCTTCCAGCCCGAAGAGTTCGCCGTGCGCCGCGGTCGCGCCGGCGATCGTCACGCGCACGGCGTGCGGCACGGGCGCCGCGGACGATTCGACGAGCGCTTCGAGCGCACGTCCGACCGCGAGCGCGACTTCATCGAGCGTACCCGCCTGCGATGCGTCGACCGTCACGGCTTCCCAACGCAGCACGTCGATGAAAAGCCGCTCGACGCTCACCTCTTCCGCGTCCGAAACATTGACGATGACCGCGCCGCGCCGTCCCGTCTCGCGGATATTGCGTCCTTGCAGATTGCCCGGAAACACGATGGTCGACGCGTCCTGCCAGATTGCGTAATCGTGCACATGGCCGAGCGCCCAGTAGTGATATTCCTTCGCGTGCAGTTCGGCGACGGAGCACGGCGCGTAGCTCGCGTGCGTCGATCCGCCTTCGAGCGCGGTATGCAGCACGCCGATATTGAAATATCCCGCGACCGGCGCCGGATACGCGGTGACGAGATTCGTCGTGACCGCTTTTTCCTTGAAGCTGTGGCCGTGAAGCGCGACCTTCAGATCCTCGATGAGAAAGGTCTGCGGCTTTCGCGTCGAGAAGGTGTGGACGTTGTCGGGCAACTGAAGCTGGCTCGTCATTTCGCTTTCGGCGTCGTGATTGCCGAAGAGCACGTACACCGGAATGCCCGCGCGACGCAGCCGCCCCATTTCACGGCAAAAGAAGATGCCCGTGTTGTGATCGCGCCAAGTGCCGTCGTATAGATCGCCGGCGATCACCATGAAGTCGACTTGCTCGTCGACAGCCACCGACACGAGCTTCGAGAAGGCCTCGCGCGTGGCGTTGCGCAGCATGTCCGCGGGCGCGTCCGCGTAGGCGGAGAGGCCGTGCAATGGGCTGTCGAGATGGATGTCCGCCGCGTGTATGAAGCGCATGGCGCTCGCTCCTTTCAATGGGACCGACGATCATAGCAGCCGGTCAAGACACATCGTGTCCCGATCGACGATGCGTCTTCGGGACGCGATATGTCCCGCCCCGCTCGCAGAATCACTCGTCCGGATTCAACGCGAAACAAGGACCAGACGATGAACGCAACACTCGAACGAGACGCCACGATCACGAGCCCTTACACGCCGGGAAACGTCGATGCCGCAATCGGGCATCTGGAACGCGTGCTGTCGGCGGAAAGCGCGAATTCGCTGTTCGGCCAGACCTATTGGCGTACTCGCGTGCAGCAGGTGAGCGCAACGCGTGGCCTGCTTCACGAGCAGCGCGTGCGGCTGGAACGGCTGATGAAACTGCTGTCGGATGCGGGCCGTGTTCAGCCCTTCGAGCGCTGAACGGCTTGTGCCAGCGCGACGAATTCCGCGACCGGCACTTCCTCGGCGCGGCGCGTGAGATCGAAGCCGAGCGCGTCGAAATCGATCGCGTCGCGGTACGCGCTCAGGTTGTTGCGCAATACCTTGCGGCGCTGCGCGAACGCGGCTTTGACGACGTCGCTCAGCACGGTTTCGTCGACTTCGGGCAACTCGTGCGGCGCGAGCGGAATCATCCGCACGATCGCGGAATTCACCTTCGGCGGCGGATTGAACGATTCGGGCGGCACGTCGATCAGCTTGTTCATCACGTAGCGGTATTGCAGCATCACCGAAAGACGCCCGTAGTCCTTGCTCGCGGGTTCGGCGATCATGCGTTCGACCACCTCGTCCTGCAGCATGAAATGCTGGTCGATGACCTTGTGCGCGAACGTCGTCAAATGGAACAGCAGCGGACTCGAAATGTTGTACGGCAGATTGCCGACGATGCGCAGCGTCGGCTTCTCACTTTCGAGCGCGAGCGAAGCGAAATCGAAGTCGAGCGCATCGGCGGAATGCACGACGAGCCTGTCGCCGAAACGCTTTTCCAGACGGCCGATCAGATCGCGATCCAGTTCGACGGCGTGCAGCGGCGACTCGGGCGTGGCAAGCCGCTCGATCAGAGGCTCGGTGAGCGCCGCGAGGCCCGGCCCGATTTCGACCATGCGCTCGCCGCGCTTCGGCGCGATCACATCGACGATGGAATCGATCACGCCCTGATCGACGAGAAAGTTTTGCCCGAAGCGCTTGCGCGCGAAATGGCCTTGGTGTTTGGTCGACATACTGATTCGAATTGATTGCGCGCGAGTTCAGGCGCTGCGCTTGTGGCGCGCCATCGTAACGGCGGCATCGATGGCGGCGATCATGCTGCCCGGATCGGCGCGGCCCGTGCCGGCGAGATCGAGCGCGGTGCCGTGATCCACCGACGTGCGGATGATCGGCAAGCCGAGCGTCACGTTGATGCCTTCGCCGAAGGTCGCGTACTTCAGCACCGGCAAGCCCTGGTCGTGGAACATCGCGAGCACGCAATCGGCGTCTTTCAGATAGCGCGGCTGGAACAGCGTATCGGCGGGATACGGACCGGGCGCATCGATGCCGAGCGCGCGGGCGCGTTCGAGCGCAGGCGTGATGACGTCGATTTCCTCGCGGCCCAGATAGCCGTTTTCGCCCGCGTGCGGATTGAGCCCGGTGACGCGAATGCGCGGCGCGGGCAAGCCGAAATGCGCGCGCAGATCGTGATCGATGATGGTGAGCGTTTCGACGAGACCGTCGATGCTGAGCGCCGCCGACACGTCCTTCAGCGGCAGATGCGTGGTCGCGAGCGCGACGCGCAAGGGACGTTCGCTGGAACCCGCGAGCATCATCACGACGCGCGGCGTATGCGTGCGCTCGGCGAGGTATTCGGTGTGGCCGGTGAAGGGCACGCCGGCATCGTTGATGGTGCTCTTTTGCAGCGGCGCGGTGACGATGGCGTCGAACCGGCCGGAGACCGCGCCGTCGATGGCGGCATCGAGCAGACCGAGCACGTAGTGCCCGTTCGCCGCATTCAGTTTGCCCGCTTCGGCGGGAACGGCGAGCGCGTGATGTTCGATGTCGACCGAGTCGGGCCATGCGCCGCCCGCGCGGGACGTGAGCAGATCGCGATCGCCGAGCACCGTGAAGCGCGCCGATGGCCAGCGCTCGCGCGCCTCGCTTAGCGCCGCCGCCGTCAGTTCCGGGCCGACGCCGGCCGGCTCGCCGGTCGTAATGGCGATGGCGAGCGGTCGGGCATCGGCATTCATGCTGTTACTGCGCTTGGGCAGCGACGCCCTTGTACTGCACGTACGCGGTGTCGCGCAGTTCGCGCAGCCAGTCGGAATACGCCTGCTCGGCCTTGCGCTGGCCGATCGCCTGACGCGCGATGTCGAGTTGCTGCGACGCCGATCCTTCCGCATCCCGGCGAGCGAGCACCTGAATCAGGTGATAGCCGTACTCGCTGCGCACCGGATCGCTGACCGCGCCGTCCTGCAGGTTGTTCATCGCGCGCTCGAATTCCGGCACGGTCTCGCCCGGGCTGATCCAGCCAAGATCGCCGCCTTGCGACGCCGAACCGTCCTGCGAATACGTGCGCGCGAAGTTGGCGAAATCGCCGCCGTTCGCAACCTGCTGCTTGATGTCGAGCAGCCGCTGGCGCGCGGCCTGTTCCGACATGCCGTCCGACACGCGCAGCAGGATGTGGCGCACGTGCGTCTGCACGAGTTTCGGCGCATCGCCGGCGGTGCCCTGGCTCGCGCGGCGATCCACCAGCTTGATGATTTCGAAACCGCCGTCGGTGCGCAGCAGCGTCGGCACGACCTGGCCCGGACGCAGCGTCGACACTGCAGTCACGATGCCCGCCGGCAGCGAGCCGGGCGCGCGAAAACCGAGATCGCCGCCCTTGCCGGCGTCCGTGTCCTGCGAATTCTGCTTTGCGAGCTTGGCGAAATCGTCGCCGGCTTGCGCCTGCTTGAGCACGGCTTCGGCCTGCGCCTGAACCTTCGCGACTTCGCTTTCCGGCGCGTCCGACGGCAGCTTGAACATGATGTGCTGCAAACGCAGATCGCTCGCGTTGCGCGCGCCCGGACCGCGCTGGCTGGCGATGTAGTTCGCCACTTCGCCGTCGGACACGGTGATCTTGCTATCCACTTCCTTTTCGCGCAGCTTCGAGAGCGTGAGCTCCGTGCGCGCGTCGCGCATGAAGGTGGACCAGGGCACGCCCTGCGCCTCGATGCGCGAGCGGTAGACGTCGAGCGTCATCTGGTTTTGCTGCGCGAGACGCGCGAGCGTGCGGTTCACGGTGGCGTCGTCGATGACAATGCCGTCTTCCTTCGCCTTCTGGAGCTGAATGCGCTCGATCACCATCTGATCGAGCACTTGCCGCTGCATCTGATCCGCAGGCGGCACCGGCGCGTTTTGCTGCTGGAGACGCTTGACGATGAGGGCGGTGCGCTCTTCCAGCTCGCGCTGCGTAATGACGCCGTCGTTCACCACCGCGACGACGGAATCCGCGACCTGCACATTGCGATTCGACAACGCCTGCGCACCGGCCGGCGAACTCAGGATCAGCGCGCCGACCAGCACGCCCGCTGCGATTGCCGTCGATCGAAACATATTCACGTTTGCCACAGATACTCCATCAAATACGGACTTCACCGTTCGTGTCCTGCTTGTGTGTCCTGCCCTGCGCGGCCGCCGACGCGCTCTTCGCTGCACGTCCGTGGACGCCGCGAGCCCGATCCGGCCTCACTCGTAATCGCTGTACCGGGAGAGCGGCGGCGCCGCCGCCGGCGGAGGCTGATAACCCTGAACGCTCGCGCGGAACGCGCTGACGAGCCCGTTGTCGACGTTCGACAAGCCCTTGAACGTCAGCTGCGCGAGCACGCGCGTGCCCGAGGACGGCTGGCCCAGCGTGTTCACGCCGTTGGCGTAGCGCTGCATGCCGAAGCCGAACGCCCAGCAGTCGGCATCGTACTGGAAGCCCAGAAGCCCGTCGACGAGACGATGGCTCGCGAGATCATAGTTCACGCGGCCGACGGCATAGAGACGGTTCGTGAGCGGCCATTCCCCCGAGACCAGGATCTGGTTGATCGGCTCGTTCACCAGCGTTGTCTGGTTCGAACGCGTGTAGCGATAGCCGACGTTGATCACCTTGCGCGCGCCGGGACTGAACGCAAAACCGATGCTCGAGCGCACGAGCTGGTTGTTGTCCACATTATATTGGAACGCAGTTTCCGAAGCGAAACCTGCACCCAGCTTGATGGCCGCGCCGGCGATCAGGTCGGAGTGCTTTGCCTGTCCCGGCGGCTGATCCGGCGAGATCGTGACGCGCTGGCTCTGGAAATAATACTGCTGCGCGATGACGAAACGCGCACGCTCGTCGCCCGTCGCCGGGTTGATGAAGCGCGTGGTCAGGCCGGCCGTCAGGCGATTTGCGTCCGCGATCCGGTCGTTGCCGACAAACGTGTTCGGCGTGTAGATCTCAGCGAGACCGAAGTCGGCTTCGGCGGTATCGAAGATCGGCGCAAAGTCCTGATTGTGATACGGCGTGTAGACGTAGTAGAGCCGTGGCTCCAGTGTCTGGATGTAGTCCTGCCCGAAAAGCCGCACCGAGCGGTCGAACACGAGGCCCGTGTCGAAGCTGAGCGTCGGGATCGACTCGGTGAAATTCTTCGGCTGTCCCGCGACCGGCGGCGACGAACCCGCGACCTGCGTCGTCGCGATATGGCTCAGATCGTACGACGCGAAGTGCCATTGCACTTTCGGCGTGACGAAATAACCGGGCGCATTGACGCCGTAGCTCAGGTACGGATTGAAGTACAGTCGGTTGCCGTCGGTGGCGCCGTCGGTCGTGATCGTGAAGCGCGTGGCGTCCAGTTCCGCGCCGTAGTCGAAGCCGCCGACGTTGTACTTGTTGTACTGAACGTTGACCTGCGGCTCGCGGGCGTACGGCGGCGTCGAGGGTTGCAGCGTCTGCCAGCGCTGTTCGCGCGCGAGCACCGACCACGGGCCGTTGTTGTACGTGAGCCCCGCTTCCTGCTGATACAGCAGTTGCGTGCCGTTCAGGAACTGATTCGACGCGTTGCCCAGGTCTTCCGGATATTGGTCGTCCGAAACCTTGTTGTAATTGATATAACCGCCGAAGCCGCTACCGAAGTTCTGACGGTGCTGCCAGAAGATCGCATAGCGGTTCGAGTGCGTCACGCGATCGTCGGGCAGGTAGTTGACGTCGAGCGAGCCTGAGTACGTGGGCGACAGGTAGCGATACGTCGCCTCGCCCAACACGCCGCGCTTCGTCATGATGCGCGGCGTGACGGTCAGATCGCGATTGGGCGCGATATTGAAATAGTACGGGACCGTCAGTTCGAAGCCGGTCGTCGAACTGAGCGTGAAGGTCGGCGGCAGAAGGCCGCTGCGACGGTCGCCGGTCAGCGGAAACGACAGCCACGGGCTGCCGAAAACCGGCACGCCCTGGAAGAACAGCACGCCATTGTGCGCGATGCCCTCTTCAGCGCCGGTGTCGAAATCGAACGAAGTGCCCTTGATGTACCACGCCGGATCGGACTCGCACTGGCAGGCCGTATACGTGCCGTGGTCGATGCGCGCCCGCTCGTTGTCGATCATGTCGGCGCGGGCGGCGCTGCCGGATCCACCCGTGAGGTTGAAACGGTACTTCGGGTTCGTCATGAACCCTTCGTTCGCTTCTACCTTCAGATGCGCTTCGGGACCGACGAACGACACGCCGTTGTTGATCAGCCTGACATTGCCGAAAGCATCGGCCATGTCGGTGTCCTGGTCGTAGTGGAGCGCGTCGCCCTTGATGACCGTGACCGTGCGCCGGATCTCCGCCGAGCCCTTCGCCGCCATGTCTTCGTCGGTCGTGCCCGTCGCCTTGTCACTGAGGAGGAAGGTCGAGGGCTGCTGGCCGTTTTGCAGCGGGCGTTCCTGGAGCTCCGGCGCGAGGCGCAGGCTGCCCGGGCCGTCGAGCGGCTGCGGATAGGCGGCGTCGCCCACGAGCTGCGCGTGGGCAAGAGCGGGCATCAAGCCTGGAACGGATAGAAGCGCAGCGACGAGCCGCCGCCTGCGTGGCTTGTCGTCGCCTTTGATTTTCGATACGGGAAACTGTCGTGGCGGCATGTATGGGTGGCGGTTCGATCCCGTTCGCGTCCCACGCGCCCGATGCCGCCGGGCAGGCGGCCGCGCCTTTCCGCAGTCACGAACTTGACGGTCCGTTGCTAAGCGGGGACGACACTCGATCGAACGGTGACGCTCACAGTCGTCGGGAGCCTGGTGCCAGGCGTGAAACGGATCGCTTAAAAAAGTCGTGGGGTATTATATGGCAAGATGTTTGGCCCCTCGAATTTATGACGCACATTCCTTCCGACGCCCGCCTGAACCAGCTTCGCTCGTGGCTCGAAAACGTCGCCGGACCCTACCGGCTGAACGTCGCGAGCCTCGCTCCCGCCTCCGCCGATGCCAGCTTTCGCCGCTATTTCAGGCTCGAGAGCGATTCGGCGTTCGGCAAAACGCTCATCGCCGTCGATGCGCCGCCGCCGGAAAAATGCCGCGAATTCGTGCAGGTCGCCGGGCTTCTCGAGGCCGCGAACGTGCATGTGCCGAAAGTTTTGGAAACGGATTTCGACGCCGGTTTCATGCTGCTCACCGATCTCGGCACGACGACTTACATGTCGGTGCTCGACGAAAAGAACGCGCGGCCGATGATGCGCGCCGCGATCGACACGCTGATCCGCTTTCAGCAAACCGCGCGCGAAGGCGTGCTGCCGCCGTTCGACGAGGCGTTCCTGCGCCGCGAGATGGAGCTGATGCCCGAGTGGTTCATCGGACGCCATCTGGGCCGTGAAGTCACCGCCGACGAACGCAAGACGCTCAACGCCACGTTCACGCTGCTGGTGCAAAGCGCGCTCGCGCAGCCGCAGACTTTCATGCTGCGTGACTTCATGCCGCGCAATCTGATGGTGTGCGAACCGAATCCGGGCGTGCTGGACTTTCAGGACGCGGTGTACGGCCCGATCACGTACGACATGGCCTCGCTCATGCGCGACGCGTTCATCAGCTGGGAAGAAGAGTTTCAGCTCGACTGCGTCGCGTATTACTGGGGGCGCGCAAAAAAGGCCGGACTTCCCGTCGATGAGGATTTCGGCGAGTTCTATCGCCAGCTCGAATGGATGGGCCTGCAGCGCCACATCAAGGTGCTCGGCCTCTTCGCGCGGATTCACTATCGCGACGGCAAGCCGCGCTATCTCGCCGATCTGCCGCGCTTCATCGGTTATGCGCGCAAGGTCGCGGAACGCTACGCGCCGCTGTGGCCGTTCGCGCGTCTGCTCGATTCGCTGGAAGGGCGCGCGGTCGATGTCGGCTACACCTTTTAATTCACGATGACGCACGCTTTGAAAACGGCGATGATCTTCGCCGCCGGACGCGGCGAACGCATGCGCCCGCTCACCGACCTCTGTCCGAAGCCGTTGCTGCCGGTCGGCGGAAAGCCTTTGATCATGTGGCAGATCGAGCGTCTCGCGGCGGCGGGCGTCGAAACGATCGTCATCAATCATGCGTGGCTCGGCGATCAGATCGAAAGCGCGCTCGGCGACGGTTCTCATATGGGCGTCGAGCTGCGCTATTCGGCCGAGACCGAAGCGCTGGAGACGGCGGGCGGCATCGCACGGGCGCGTCATCTGATCGGCGATGACGTGTTCATCGCGGTAAGCGGCGACGTCTTTTGCGACTTCGATTACGCGACCTTGCGCGAGCGCGCCTCGACGCTCGCTTCGATGCCCTCGCCCGGCATGCATCTCGTGATGGTGCCGAATCCGCCGTTCCATCCGAAGGGCGACTTCGCGCTGAACGACGGCACGCTCGCGCTGGAAGGCGAGCCGCGCTATACGTTCGGCAACATCGGTCTGTACGACACGCGCATGTTCGACGATCTCGCACCCGGCACGCGCCGCGCACTCACGCCGTACTATCGCGAAACCATCGCGGCCGGGCGCGCGAGCGGCGAGCTCTACGAAGGCCGATGGGAAAACGTCGGCACGCCCGCGCAGCTCCGCGCACTCGACGAGGAACTGCGGGCGGGGTGAGCTTCGGAGATTGGGACGCATCCGATGGTAAAATGCGCGGTTCTCGCGTCTTTTCCTTCCATTGCGACAAGCAATCATGTCCGATACCCGTCCCGATACCCTCTTTGCGCTCACCGCGCTCTCGCCGCTCGACGGCCGCTATGCCGCCAAGACCGAAGCCCTGCGCGACTGGCTTTCCGAAGCCGCGTTCATGCGCCATCGCGTGACGGTTGAGATTCACTGGCTGATCGCGTTGTCGCGCGCGGGTTTGGCCGAAGTGCCGCGCTTCTCCGACGCTTCCGAACAGTTCCTGCTGGGCCTCGCCGAGCGCTTCACCGCGCACGATGCGGCGCGCATCAAGGACATCGAACGCGTGACGAATCACGACGTGAAGGCCGTCGAATACTGGCTCAAGGAGTCGGTCAAGGGTCAGCCGGAACTGGAGCGCGCAAGCGAATTCATCCACTTCGCGTGCACGTCGGAAGACATCAACAACACATCGCACGGTCTGATGCTGGCCGGCGCGCGCGAACGCGTGATTTTGCCCGCGCTGCGCTCGGTGCATGAACGTCTCGTGAAGCTCGCGCACATGCACGCAGAGCAGCCCATGCTTTCGCGCACGCACGGTCAGCCCGCCAGCCCGACGACGCTCGGCAAGGAAATCGCCAATGTCGCGGCGCGTCTTGCGCGCGCGATCACGCGTATCGAGAAGGTCGAACTGCTCGGCAAGATGAACGGCGCGGTCGGCAACTTCAACGCACATCTGTCGGCGTATCCGGACTTCGACTGGGAAGCGTTCTCGAAAGATGTCGTCGAAAATCGGCTGAAGCTCACGTTCAATCCGTACACGATCCAGATCGAGCCGCACGATTACATGGCCGAACTGTTCGACGCCGTCGCGCGCGCGAACACGATTCTGCTCGACCTCGATCGCGATGTGTGGGGCTACATTTCGCTCGGCTATTTCAAGCAGAAGACGAAGGCCGGTGAAATCGGCTCGTCGACGATGCCGCACAAGGTCAATCCGATCGACTTCGAGAACTCAGAAGGCAATCTCGGCCTCGCGAACGCGACGCTGCGCCATCTCGCGGACAAGCTGCCGGTCTCGCGCTGGCAGCGCGATCTGACCGATTCGACGGTGCTGCGCAATATCGGCGTCGCCTTCGGGTACTCGCTGCTCGCTTACGACGCGCTGATCCGTGGCCTCGACAAGCTCGAAGTGAACGCGGCGCGTCTGAACGAAGATCTCGACAATACGTGGGAAGTGCTCGCCGAGCCGGTGCAGACGGTGATGCGCCGCTACGGCATCGAGAACCCGTATGAGCAATTGAAGGAACTGACGCGCGGCAAGGGCATCACGCGCGAGGCGCTGCAGACGTTCATCGGCGGGCTGGCGATTCCGGCCGACGCGAAGAAGCTGCTGCTTGAGATGACACCCGGCTCGTATATCGGCAAGGCGGTGGAGCTGGCGAAGCGGATCAGCTAAGCAAAAAGACAAAAGCCCCGGAATTCCGGGGCTTTTTTCATTGGAGCGTCATTTGCGCGTCTTCAACTTCTCGAGCACGTTGTCGACGATCTGCTCGGGCGTGAGCTCGATGCTTTCCGTAATCGCCTCGTCCTCGCCGGGTTCTTCCAGTGTGTCCAGTTGGCTCTGCAACAGCGACGGATCGAAGAAGTGTCCGGTGCGCGAACCGAGACGCTCGCGAAGCACATCCATCGTGCCGTGCAGATAGATGAAGCACACGTCGCGATCGCCGTCGCGCAGGATGTCGCGATACGAGCGTTTCAGCGACGAGCACGTGAATACCGCCGTCTCGCCCGCACGCTGCTTTTCCTCGATCGCGGCACGAATGGTCTTGAGCCACGGCCAGCGATCCTCGTCGGTCAGCGGGATGCCCTTGTGCATCTTCTCCTTGTTCGCGGCGCTGTGGAACGCGTCGCCGTCGGTGAAAGTGCAGTGCAGCCGCTCCGCCAGCATCTCGCCGATGAGGGACTTGCCGGCACCCGACACGCCCATTGCGATCAAAATCATCGAAGTCTCCTTACACGAACATCGCGAGCACGAAGGTCAAGCCCAGGCCCATCAGAGAGATGATCGTTTCGAGCAACGACCACGTCTTGAACGTCTGACCGACCGTCATCCCGAAATACTCTTTGATCAACCAGAAGCCGCCGTCGTTCACATGCGAGAAGATCAGCGAGCCGGAGCCGGTGGCGAGCACCAGCAGTTCCGGGCTCGTGTGACCGCCCGCCGCGGCGGCGATCGGCGCAACGATGCCGCAGGCGGTGGTCATCGCGACCGTGGCCGAGCCTGTCGCCAGACGGATCAGCGCGGCGACGAACCAGCCAAGCAACAGCGGCGACAGGTTCGCCGACGACGCGGTCGCGACGATCTGCTGCGAAATGCCGCTATCGCGCAGAACCTGGCCGAAGCCGCCGCCAGCGCCGACGATCAGCGTAATGCCCGCGATCGGCGCTAGGCACTCGCCGCAGAACTTCTGAATCTGCTCACGGTTGAAGCCCTGCTTCGCGCCGAACGTCCAGAAGCTGACCAGCACGGCGATCAACAGCGCCATATCCGACTGGCCGATGAAACGCAGCAAATCGTTCGGCAGCGTTTTCGGCGTGAAAACCAGATCGGCCCAGCTCCCGATCAACATCAGAATGACTGGCAGCAGAATGGTGAACAACGTGATGCCGAAGCTCGGCAAATCGCGCTTCTTCTCGGTATCGCCGTGCTTCTGGGTGAACTGGTCGGCGAGCGCGTTGGCGTCGGGCAGCTTGATGTATTTGTGGATCAACAGCGCGAACAGCGGGCCGGCGACGATTGCAGTCGGCACGCCGACGATCAGACCGTAGGCGATTGTCTTTCCGATATCGGCGTGGTACGCCTGCACCGCGAGCAACGCAGCCGGGTGCGGCGGAATCAGACCGTGCACGACCGAGAGACCCGCCACCATCGGCAGACCGATCAACAGCAGCGACTTGCCGGTGCGCTTCGCGACGTTGAACGCAATGGGAATCAGCAGCACGAAGCCCACTTCGAAGAACACCGGCAAGCCGACGATGATCGCGACGACCATCATCGCCCAGTGAATGTTCTTCTCACCGAAGAGATTGATCAGCGTATTGGCGATGCGCTCGGCTCCGCCCGATTCGGCCATCATCTTGCCGAGCATCGTGCCAAGGCCGACGACGACAGCAATGTGACCGAGCGTATTTCCGTTGCCGGTTTCGAACGACTTCACGATTTTGTCCATCGGCATGCCGACCGCGAGGGCAAGCAATACGGACACGATCATGAGAACGAGGAACGGGTAAACCTTATAGCGGGCGATCATCAGGATCAGAACCGCGATCGCGATCACCGCGTAGAGCAGTAGCATGCTCCCGTGGACGGCTGGCATAACGCCTCCTTGATTTTGTTGAGGTTTTCTGCGCTATGTATGCGTTTGCCGTCGTTGCACTGCACACGCGGCAACATCCGGCAAGCGCAAACACGGCGCTGGGCAACGGAATTTTACTTGTAAGCGAGGAAGTCGGCCGAGAAATGGCAGCGAGAAGCGCGCGCGTGCGAAACGCGGCCCCGCTTCCCACCGGACGTCCAATTGGCGCGCGCGGCTTCCGCTTGGCCTGAGCTGCGGATTGTCGGCGCGGAACCACGATTACTTGGCGATCTTGCAATCCGGGCGGCGTCCCGCCACACGGAACATGTCGTCCGGATCGCTAGCTTCTTGCCGGTAAGCCGCTAATGTGGCGCCCTGACCGTCTGCCAAGTTGCATACCGCGCCGCCAGAACTCTTCTTGCCTCGCGCCATGGCATCTCGGCGACTCAGCACCCCCCGGTTAAAAGTAATTCAGCGGATTTTCCCAATGCTGCGACACGACGATATCGGTATGCTTGGCAAGATACGTCGAGGTGTCGAAGCGTCCGAGAAACACCGCCTTGTGATTCCGCACGATGTCCAGCTGGTTCTTCAGCGCAATGAATTCGCGGCACTGCGTGGCCAGATGCTGCGCGTTGGTCACCTGAAGCAATTGAATGTCGTCAGGCCGTTCGCGATAAGCCAATTCCGCGATCATCGCCGGATAAAGACAGAATTTCACGATAATGATATTCGGCTCCATCACGCTCAGGCGACGCGGCCCGCGTGCGGCTGATGCTCGCCCGAATGCGGCGACGAAGCGGTACGCGCCTTCAGGAAAATGGGGCTCCAGATGAATTGCACCATCCGCGCGGTTTGACGACGCATGACTTCAAAGTACGGCGCGCTGATGTTCGCAACTTGCGGAATTCAGATGTCGTCGTAGCGTTGATTGACGAACAGGTTGTCGCCGAAAGTCGGTCTTTTGAACAGAATCGACTCCATCGCTTGGACGTATTCGAAACCGCAACAATAAGAGATGAGGCGCGCGCACCGCTCCTTCGGATAAGCCGTCGCGTTCGCGTCGATCTGGCCACCAAGCTCGATCAACACATCGACCTTGTCCTTCGCATCATCGAATGTGACGGTGAGCCAGCGCTCGAGATCCCAGGGCAATTGGTTCGTGTTCGCCACATGCGTCGTGTTGAGGAGCACGACGCTCTCGACGGTCGGACAGTTCTTGAGTGCTTCCGCGAGAAACACCGCGTTCTGCTTGATACCGTTGTTCCACAACGTTTCGGCCTCGTGGAACAGGCCGATCGTATGCCAGTTCGCAACTTCTTCATTCCCGTTAACGCCGTTGCCTCGCGGCAGATGCTTGAATCCCGAACTCACGCCTTCGCGTACACGGCCTCGATCGCCCGCGTGTAGATCCGCACGTTGTCTTCGTTTTCCGGGTCGAGCGTGTGAAGGAACTTCTTCGCGGTCGCGCGATAGCTTTCGAGATTGGCATCGTGCTCGGCGAAGGCGCGAAGCAACGCGCGGCCACCCTCTTCGCAATCAAATTCGTGATAGCGATAGCCGCACTCGCCGATAAGATGCGAGTTGTGAATCAGCGGATAGCCGCCGTAGAGCGCTTCGTAATAAACGTAGTTCTGCGGGTTTTCCCACTGATGGCTCACGACCGCATCGACGGAGGCCGGCACGATATGCGCGAAGGGGAATCGTCCCTCGAAGTTGCCAAGCCCGTGTCTCACGTAATCGAGGCTATGCGCAAAGCCGACGAACGCCGCGTGATCCTTCAGCTTGAACGTGTTGAAGGCCCACACGCGTTCGAGCATGTCCGGATTCTCGCGATGCGCCGCGTCGCAGGCGAGCATTGGGATATAGCTCGTTTTCACCATGCAGACGTTCGGCTCGAAAATGCCCACGCGCCAACGACGGCGCCCCGGCTGATAACCGAACTTCTGACCGTTGGGCAGCTTTGCCGCTTCACGTTCGAGTACGACCGGGCTCCACAGGTGTGGCATCAGCTTCACCGGCGCGCGGAAGAGCGTTTCGAAATACGGTTTGCAGCTGACTTCGTATTCGGGTAGCGTCCAGACTTCGTCGTAAGGCGCGCCCGAAATCAGCAGCGCGTGCTGGAGATTGAAGACCATGCGTTCGATATCGATGACATAGTCGTTACCGACACGCATCGTGATGACCTTGCCGCCCTTCTCGCGGAACTTGATCGCCCATTCCTTGCTGAGCTGCGCGCTCATTTCGATCATGACGTCGAGTTTCGACATGGCCGTTTCCATGTCGATGAGCGGCACGGGTGAATCAGACAGGAAGCGCTTTGCGTCTTCGGGGCCGCCGTCGCCGCCGCCCGTCACGAGATAAGTCGATTTCACGCGCGGCGAGCGCATGAGCAACATCACGAGATAAAGGCAGTTCTGGAAGATGCCGTTTTCCCACAGCGACTGCTCGCCTTTGCGGATAAAAATGGAAACGCCGACGGTGATCCGCTCCGGCCCGCGGGATTTGCTTTGCATGTTCATACGCCTACCTCGAGCTTGCTTCCCGCACAAAGGATGATCAACCGTTCTGCGAACGCATCCAGGTTGGCTTGATTGAAAGGACTGACCGCGTCGATGACGCGCTGTGCATCTGCGCGATATGCATTGAGATTGTCGTCATGCTCACGGAACGCGCGCAGCAACTGACGTCCGCCCTCTTGCGCGTCGAAACCCGGATAGTAGTAACCGGCGTCCTTCAGCCACGGCGAATTGTGGACGAGGGGATAGCCGCCATAAAGCACATCCAGGTACAGGTAATTCTGATCGTTGCCCCACTGATGCGACACGACTGCATCGGCGTATTGCGCCATGAAACCAGCGATATCGTTACGGCCATGGAACGTCGCCTTCGAGGCTTTCACAATGTCGAGCGAGTTGGCCATGTACATGAGCGTCGGGTGATCTTTCATGTGCATGGAATTGAGCACATGCATGGCGGACACGCTCGAACGATCCGCGCGATACGCCTCTTCGCAGACGAGCATTGGAATGCTCGACGTTTTCACCACCGAAATATTCGGCTCGAAGATTGCGACCCGGAAACCTTGCGGCTGGATGGCCGGTTGGGCCGACTTGTCCGCGCGGCGCTCGTAGCCGAAGCGCAGACCGTGCTCCTCGACTTCGACGATACGGCTCTCGATGAACTGCGGATGCCAGATGAACGGAATGATATGAACGGGACAGCGATGCAGCATACGCATCATCGGGACGAAAGCACGATCCTTCAACATCAGCCAGACCTGGTCGTAACGGTCCGCGCGCATGACGTGCACGGGTTTGTCGAACACCGGCGCTTCGACGAGCCCGACGTACGGCTGGCCGCAGCAGTAGTACGCGACTTTCTTGCCACGCGCGCGCATGAGATCGAGCCATTCGGTGTCGAGCGCGCCGCCCATTTCGAAGATGACGTCGACGGCGTCGGTCGCATCATGCGTCCGCATGATGCGCAGGCCTTTCGACGCGGCGTCCACCTGCGGCGGCAATGCGTTCTGGTCGCCCACGTCGATGAGCGAAACACTCTCGATGAACGTAAGCTTTTGAAGCGCTTCCGACAAGAAGATCACGTTCTGGCCCAGGCCGTTTTGCCAGATGCTTTGGCCTTGATGTGTGACGACTGATATTCCGACTCGGATGGTCATCGGATTGGCATCGTTTCGGCCGGCACACTGTTAAACGCTGATGCGGCGGGATCGGCGTTGGTGCGAGCAGCATCGCGCGGAAGTACGAAGGCATGGTGCAGCATGCGCCGAACCGTCCTGATTCGCTCCCGCGATTAAATATATCGGGAACTTCTGAAAGCTAAATATATAGAAAAATCGCTAGAATTCCCAGTGAACCAGGGATTAATGAGACAAGTCCTATGCGAGTCTTAAATGCGCAAAACGTCTTAAACACAATGCGTTTCGAAATTTGGATTTATACGATTCAAATATTGATCGAATCGCTTGACGAAAAAGCTTGATGTTCGCGTGCTCGACTGACGGCGCACGCGAAAGCATGTCTGAAGAGGAGCATCGTCGGGCGCGAAGTGCCCTGACCGAAAGGCGAAAAAACAAAACGCGCCCGGCCGCTCGCACGGCCGCGACGCGTTTTCGATTAGTGCAGCAATTTACTTATGCGGCGCCAATTCGCTCGCCGCCCGCGCGAGGCGCGTGACTTCCTCCCAATTCTGCGCGGCGAGCGCGGCCTTCGGCGTGAGCCACGACCCACCGACGCACACCACATTCGGCTGCGCCAGGAAGCTCGACGCGGTTTCTGCCGTGATGCCGCCCGTCGGACAGAATTTCAGGTTTGGGAACGGTCCGTAGAACGCCTGAAGCATCGGAATGCCGCCCGCCTGTTGCGCCGGAAAGAACTTGACGATTTCATAGCCGAGTTCCATCGCCGTGATGATATCGCTTGGCGTCATCACGCCCGGCAGGAGCGGCAATCCGGCGTCCTGCGCGGCCTTGTGCATGTCCTTCGTGAGACCGGGCGACACGCCGAACTGCGCGCCCGCCTTCTTCGCCTGCGCGCAATGCTCCGGCTTCGTGATGGTGCCCACGCCGACGACGATATCGTCTGCCAGTTGGCTCGCGCGCTCGATCGCACCGATGCCCGCCGGCGTGCGCAGCGTGATTTCCAGCACCTTCACGCCGCCCGCATGCAGCGCACGCGACACGTGCTCGCCTTGCTCGATCGTTTCGAAAGCCAGAACCGGGATCACCGGTCCCAGACGCACGATTTCGCTTACCGTTTTCATTTGATACGACTCCTGGTTTTTGAGCGGCGCCATTGGGGTCTGTCCGCGGGTTTCTCTCAGGTCCCGGGCGATACGCCCTTCGTTGTTCCGTTCAGTGATTCGTGGCGTGCGCCTTGTTCAGCGCCGACGCCGCCGCCCGCGCATTGTCGCGAAGCGCGTTTCGTTCGGGCGCGGCGGCCGTCGCATGGGCGTGTCCGTCGTGGCTTGCTGCCGCGCCGATCAACGCGCCGAAGACCGACGCGCCCTGCTCCGCCGGCAACGCCGCGCTGCGGAACACGCCGAACAACTCGCGGCCGAAGCCCGCTTCGTTCTCCGCTTGATGCAGCGGAGCCTCGACTTCGCGTGATGCCCACTCGTTCGCATCGATTTCGATGTCGAGCACGCCCGCGGGTGCGTCGATCACGAGCATATCTCCGGTGCGGACCTTGCCGAGCGGACCTTGCAGCAGCGCTTCCGGCGATACGTGAATGACCGCCGGGACCTTGCCCGATGCGCCCGACATGCGTCCATCGGTCACTAGCGCGACGTGAAAGCCCTGATCCTGCAATACGCCCAGAAGCGGCGTCAATCGATGCAACTCCGGCATGCCGTTCGCGCGCGCGCCCTGGAAACGCACGACGGCGACGAAATCGCGCTTCAGTTCGCCCTTGTCGAACGCTTCCTGCACTTCTTCCTGCGAATTGAAGACGATGGCCGGCGCCTTCACCACGCGATGCTCCGGCGCCACCGCCGATATCTTGATGACGCCGCGCCCGAGCTTGCCCTGCATCAGCCGCAGTCCGCCGTCCGGCTGGAACGGCTCGCCGATCGCGCGCAGCACCTTCGTGTCGTGGCTCTCCGCCACGCCGTCGACCCATTGCAGTTTGCCGTCGATGAGCTTCGGCTCCTTGGTGTAATGCGACAGCCCTTTGCCGACGACCGTCTGCACGTCCTCATGCAGCAGCCCGCCTTCGAGCAGATTGCGCACGAGGAACGCGACGCCGCCTGCTGCGTGGAAGTGATTCACGTCGGCCTTGCCATTCGGGTAGATCTTCGCGAGCAGCGGTACGACCTGCGACAGCTCGTCGAAATCGTTCCAGTCGATCACGATGCCCGCCGCCCGCGCGATCGCCACGAGATGCAGCGTGTGATTGGTCGAACCGCCCGTCGCGAGCAGCGCAACGATGCCGTTCACGATCGCCTTTTCATCGACGACATGACCGATCGGCGTGTAGTTGCCGCGTTCGAGCGTGATATCGAGCACGCGGCGCGCGGCCTCGGCGGTGAGCGCGTCGCGCAGTTCCGTATGCGGATGCACGAACGCCGCGCTCGGCAGATGCAGGCCCATCACTTCCATCAGCATCTGATTGCTGTTGGCGGTGCCGTAGAACGTGCAGGTGCCGTGACCGTGATACGCCGCCGCTTCGGCTTCGAGCAGCGCGCCGCGATCGCACTTGCCGGTCGCGAATTCCTGGCGCACCTTGGCTTTTTCGTCGTTGGTGAGGCCGCTCGTCATCGGGCCGGCTGGGACGAAAATGGTCGGCAGATGGCCGAACTGCAGCGCGCCGATCGCGAGTCCGGGCACGATCTTGTCGCACACGCCAAGGCACAGCGCCGCGTCGAACATGTTGTGCGTCAGCGCGACGGCCGTGCTCATCGCGATGACTTCCCGCGAGAACAGCGACAGCTCCATGCCCGCGTTGCCTTGCGTGATGCCGTCGCACATAGCCGGCACGCCGCCCGCGAATTGCGCGATGCCGCCATGCGCGCGCGCCGCCTGCTTGATGATGTCCGGAAAGCTCTTGTACGGCGCGTGCGCGGAGAGCATCTCGTTATAAGACGACACGATACCGATGTTCGGCTCGCGCACCGCCTTGATCGCGAACTTTTCTTGGCCCTCGAGGCCGGCGAAGCCGTGCGCGAGATTGGCGCAGGACAGCGCACCGCGCGCCGGGAACAGGCCGTGCGCCGCGTCGATGCGCGCGAGATAGGCTGCGCGCGTCGGTTTGCTGCGTTCGATGATGCGATCGGTGACGTTCTTGAGTTGCGGATGCGGGGAAACCATCGAAGCTCCTTCGTCTCACTCCCGGCTGCCTGCCGTTGAGATTGGGTTGAACATTGCGAGGGACGGCGTTTGGATCGTTGTCTTGTGATGGTGCCGTGTCTCGCGAGTTTAGGAGAAAAACTACACGATGACAATCGAAAACCTGGCCAGAACGACAAGCAGCCAAATGAATAAGACACTTATCCCACGGACGTTTACGGGATTTCCCTAAGATTCTGCATGCAGTTTATGTAGTATTTGTACAAAACTGATCATCCGTTATAGTCCGTAGCAATTTTCAGAATAGGCGAGAATTCCGATGTTGCTGTCCCAAGTCGAAGCGATGCGCGCGCAACTGCGTCCGTCCGAGCGCAAGCTGGCTGAGTACGTGCTGGAAGCGCCGCGCGAGGTGCTCGACCTTTCGATGACCGAATTCGCCGCGCGCGCGGGCGTCAGCCAGCCGACGATTGCGCGTTTCTGTCAGGCGCTCGGCTTTTCGGGATTTCGCGAGTTCAAGATTCGCTTGGCGCAAGGGGTAGCAGCGGATGTTCCTACCGTGTATCGCGACGTCCGCACAGATGAACCGGCCGCCGGCGTCGCGGCGAAGGTGCTCGACCGGACCATCGGCGCATTGATCGCGGTGCGCAACAGCCTGTCGTCGGACAGTGTCGCGGCCGCGATCGCGATGCTCGCGGAAGCACGGCGCATCGAGTTCTACGGCGCGGGCGGCTCGGGCATCGCCGCGCTCGACATACAGCACAAATTTTTTCGGTTGGGCGTGCCATCTGTCGCATACTCGGACCCGCACACGTACACCACTTCGGCGGCGCTTCTTGGTGCGGGCGATGTAGTCGTCGCGATATCGAATACGGGACGCACGCGGGACATTCTCGACGCGTGCAGATCGGCGCTGAATGGCGGAGCGAAGGTCATTGCGATCACGCACGGCAATTCGCCGCTCGCGCGTCTCGCCACAGTCGGATTGTTCGCAAACGTCGATGAAGATACCGACATATTTTCGCCGATGACATCGCGCGTTTCACATCTCGCGATCGGCGACATTCTGGCAGTCGGTCTTGCCCTGGCGCGCGGACCCGCGCTGGCGGAAAAGCTCGCGGAAGCGAAGGACGTGCTCGAAGGGCGGCGTGTGGGTGCGTAGACGGCGAAGTTCGCTTCGACGTCGAATGAAGGGCGATGGATCGCCTATTCTTCCCACCAACCCGATGTCTTGCAGGACCATGCAACGTGGACTGTTCCTTCACTGTCGAGCGCTTTGAAATCTGTGTTTATGGCGGAAAGCCGGACGAAGCGCTCGGGCCGCTGTGCGCATGCAATCATTACCTGCGGTCTTCCACGCTGACATGATCGATACACCCCGACGTCTCCACATGCGGAGCGTGGGCACGTCGTTGCTGGCGATCAACGTGTCGAACATGCGGCTCCCGCCGATTACGTCGGCGATCCGGCATGTTTCAGCGAAAAGCTATTGAAACTTCCGAAAGATGGCCAGCCCCATCGGCCGTCGCCCGCGATGGAGCCAGTCGACTATCCGGCGAAGAAACCAACCGCAGAGATTAATATCGGTATCAGGAAGGGAAGTGTTCGAGCGCATCGACGGCGCCATGTTCATGCGCGCGTACATGCCCGGCTGGCTGGTCGCGGACACGGTCGAGGAATATATCGAAGCGGCGGTCAGGCTCGCGAACAATCACGAAGAACGCGAATCGCCGCGCCGCTACATGCTTGACAAGAATGTGGTCCAGCGTTCCTTCGAGGGCCGTCCCGAAGTGTTCGGGGAAATGGTCCTCGATCTGGTGAAGCAGGAACGCGTCAGAACGGCTTGATCACGACGAGCAGCGTCGCGCCGAGCAGCCCGAGCACCGGCAGCTCGTTATACATCCGATACCACTTGTCCGAACGCTTGTTTTCGCCGCGCTGAAATGTGTGCAGCAAGCGCCCGCAATATGCGTGATAGGCGATCAGCAGGACGACGATCGTCAGCTTAGCGTGCAGCCAGCCCTGCCCCGCGCCGATGCCGACGACGAGCCACAGCCACAGCCCGCACGCGAGCGCGGGCACGGCGATGAACGTCATGAAGCGAAAGAGCTTGCGCGCCATGAGCAGCAGGCGCGCGGTGGCCGCGGGGTCTTTCTCCATCGCAAGGTTCACGAAGATGCGCGGCAGATAGAACAGCCCCGCGAACCATGAAGCGACGAGCACGATATGCAGCGATTTGATCCAGAGCATCGGTTCTGATTTTTATTGACGGACTTCGCCGCGCCCCAGCACGACATATTTGAGCGACGTGAGCCCTTCGAGACCGACCGGTCCGCGCGCATGCAGCTTGTCGTTCGAGATGCCGATTTCCGCGCCCAGACCGAATTCGAAGCCGTCCGCGAAACGCGTCGATGCGTTGACCATCACGCTCGCCGAATCGACTTCGCGCAGGAAGCGCATCGCGCGGTCGTGGTCTTCGGTGACGATGGCGTCCGTGTGGTGCGAGCCGTACGTGTTGACGTGCTCGATCGCCTCGTCGAGATCGCCGACGACCTTGATCGCCAGCACCGGCGCCAGATATTCCGTGCTCCAGTCTTCTTCGGTCGCGTCGACGAGCGAGCCGACCTGCGCCGCTTCGAGCACGGCGCGCGCTTGCCCATCGACGCGCAACTCGACGTCCTTCGCCTGGAACGCGCGCGCGAGTTGCGGCAGCGCCTCGTTCGCGATGCCGCGCGCGACGAGCAGCGTTTCCATCGTGTTGCAGGTGCCGTAACGATGCGTCTTCGCGTTGTCGCAAATGGCCGCTGCTTTCGCGAGATCGGCGCGATCGTCGACGTAGACGTGGCAGATGCCGTCGAGATGCTTGATCATCGGCACGCGCGCTTCTTCCATCAGGCGCGCGATCAGGCTCTTGCCGCCGCGCGGCACGATAACGTCGACGAATTCGGTCATCGTGATGAGCTTGCCGACCGCCGCGCGATCCGCCGTCTCGACGACCTGCACCGCGTCCTGCGGCAAGCCCGCCGCTTCGAGCCCGACGCCGATCAGCTTCGCGAGCGCCGTGTTGCATTCGAGCGCCTCGGAGCCACCGCGCAGAATGGTCGCGTTGCCGGATTTGAGACACAGCGCGGCGGCGTCGATGGTCACGTTGGGCCGCGATTCATAGATGATGCCGATCACGCCGAGCGGCACGCGCATCTGCCCGACCTGAATGCCGCTCGGACGGAACTTGAGCCCACTGATCTCGCCGATCGGATCGGCCAGCCCGGCGACCTGACGCAAGCCTTCGACCATCGTGTTCAGCGCCTTGTCCGAAAGCGTCAGGCGGTCGATGAACGCCGCGTCGTGACCCTTTTCGCGCGCGCGGGCGAGATCGCGCGCATTCGCTTCCTTGAGCGCTTCGCGCTCGCGCTCGATGGCGTCGGCCACCCTGATGAGCGCCGCGTTCTTCGCCGCCGTGGACGCCCGCGCCATCGCGCGCGACGCCTTGCGGGCGCGGCGGCCGAGGTCGGTCATGTATTGATCGATGTTCATCGTGGGTCTCGTTGCGTCGGCGCTGCGCGCGTCGAAAAGTTCATTCTAAGCTGTTGCACAGATTGCAACAGCGCGTGACGGAAGCGTTCTAGCGACGCGGTCGTGGCGCTGGCGCGGGCTGCGCCGTCTTGCCGCCGTGCGCGACGGCCATCGCCAGTTCGAACATGCCGGCCCACGGATCCGGCGGCGGCTCGCTGCCGCGCTTGCCCGTGCTGCCCGACAGTCCCTTCACCTGCCGATCCAGCCGCGCCGCCAGCGACAGCGCCTTTTCCAGCGCCTCGTCCGTCACGCGCGAGAGCGCCGGGCCGATCAGCCGTTCGCGCGGACCCCAGACGCGGTTCTCGCGCATGAGTGTCGCGAGCGGCTTGCCCGATGCGACGCCGCGCTTGATACGCAGCAGCGTGCGAACTTCCTCGACGAGCGCCCACAGCACGAGCACTGCCGCCTCGCCTTCGCCTTTGAGGCCATCGAGCATGCGCGCGAGACGGCCGACATCGCCCGTCAGCATCGCTTCGTTGAGTTTGAACACGTCGTAGCGCGCGACGTTCAGCACCGCGTCGTGAATCTGCTCGAACGTGAGCACGCCCTCGGGATACAGCAGCCCGAGCTTCTGGATTTCCTGATGCGCGGCGAGCAGATTGCCTTCCACGCGTTCCGCGATGAACGACAGCGCGCGCCGCCCTTCCTCGCCCGGGGCGACACGCTGGCCTTGCTGCGCAAGCCGCTGGCCGACCCACATCGGCAACTGCGCGCGCTCGATCGGATCGACCTTCAACGCGACGCCCGCGCCCAGCAACGCCGTGAACCAGCCGGATTTCTGCGTCGCGCTGTCGAGACGCGGCAGCGTAACGAGTGTCACGACGTCCGGGTTATCGGCATCGGCGAGCGTCTTCAGCGCTTCCGCGCCTTCCTTGCCGGGCTTGCCGGTCGGAATGCGCAGTTCGATCAGTTGACGGTCGCCGAACAGCGACATCGACTGCGTTGCGCCGATGAGCGCGCTCCAGTCGAATCCACGCTCGACCGTGAACACCGTGCGATCGGTGAAGCCCGCCGCGCGCGCCGTTGCCCGAATGCGGTCGCACGCTTCCTGCGCGAGCAGATGCTCGTCGCCGTAGACGACGTACAGCCCTTTCAGGCCTTTGGCGAGATGCGCTTCGAGCGCGTCGAGCTTCAGTTGCATGATGCCAAGCGAACCCGGCCGATCAAAGCGGCGGCACCGGCAGCGGCGCGCGCGGCGCGACGCCCGGTGTCTGCTCGCCCGGCGCCGGGTGCAGCGAACGCACGGTCGCGAGACGGCGCGTCAGCTGATCGACGGCGTCGTTGCGCATGTCGTTGTAGAGCAGCGTCGCTTCCTGCGATTTCGCGAGCGTGTATTGATCGCTGTATGTCATCGAGCGATTCAGCGCGATGGTGCTCGGCGGAATCAGTAACGTGCCGTCGGCGCCGAGCAGTGTGTAGTTCAGCGAGAAGACGAGCTCGTATTCCTGGATCACGCCCTGCGCGTTCAGGCTCAGCGTGCGCATGCCCTGGCCTTCGTTCAGATTGAGCGTCGCGTCCGGCTTCTCGAACGGTTTGACGATCACGGTGTCGCTGCCGCCCTGAACCATGCGCTCGAGGCGCGCGACCATCTGCGGCGTGCCGCCGGTGATCGCGAGCCGCTTGAACGCGTAGTCCTGCTGGCCGCGAAGCTGGAAGCCGCACGCGGACAGCATCGCCGCGCCGCCGAGGAGCGGGACAAACGAGAGAAACGAGCGCCTGCTCGCGCTGACTTTGCCGGTCACATCCACTCCCTTGGTTGTGCGCATCAGACGACCACGTTGACGAGACGCCCCGGCACCACGATCACCTTCTTCGGTGTGCGGCCTTCGGCGAACTTCTCGAACATTTCGTGCGCGATCGCGGCCTTTTCGATGTCTTCGCGCGATGCTTCCTTCGCGACCGTCAGCGCGCCGCGTACCTTGCCGTTGACCTGCAGCACCAGCTCGATTTCCGACTGCTCGAGCGCGGCTTCGTCGACCTTCGGCCAGGGCGCATCGAGGAGCGGGCCGAACTCCTTCTCGTAGCCGAGTTCCGACCACAACTGGAAGGTGATGTGCGGCACGACCGGATACAGCACGCGCAACAGCACGCCGAAGGTTTCGTTCAGCACGCCGGCGCCGACGTTCTTCGCGCCTTCGACCGCGTTGAGCATCTTCATGGCGGCGGACACGACCGTGTTGTACTGCAGACGGCCGTAGTCGAAATCGGCCTGCTTTAGCACGGTATAGATTTCGCGGCGCAAGGTCTTCTCGGCGTCGCCGAGTTTCGATGCGTCGAGCTTCGCGTGCTGACGCAGCGCATCGGCGTTGTCATGCGCGAAGTGCCACACGCGGCGCAGGAAGCGGCTCGCGCCTTCGACGCCCGCGCCCGACCATTCGAGCGACTGCTCGGGCGGTGCGGCGAACATCACGAAAAGACGGGCCGTGTCGGCGCCGTACTGATCGATCAGCGTTTGCGGATCGACGCCGTTGTTCTTCGACTTCGACATCTTCTCGACGCCGCCGAGCACGACCGGCTTGCCGTCCGCGTTCAGCGTCGCGCCCGTCGGGCGGCCCTTTTCATCGTGCGTGACCGTGACTTCGAGCGGGTTGTACCAAGTCTTCTTGCCGCTCGCGTCCTCGCGATAGAACGTTTCATTCAGCACCATGCCCTGCGTGAGCAGATTCTTCGCGGGCTCGCTGAACTTGATGAGGCCCATGTCGCGCATGACCTTGGTCCAGAAGCGCGAGTACAAGAGGTGCAGAATCGCGTGCTCGATGCCGCCGATGTACTGATCCATCGGCATCCAGTAATCGGTGCGCTCGTCGACCATCGTCGGCGCGTCCGGCGCGGTGTAGCGCGAGAAGTACCAGGACGAATCGACGAAGGTGTCCATCGTGTCGGTTTCGCGCTTCGCCGCCGCGCCGCACTTCGGGCACGTGCAGTTCACGAACGCTTCCGACTTCGCGAGCGGGTTGCCCGAGCCGTCCGGCACGAGGTCTTCCGGCAGCACGACCGGCAGATCTTTCTCCGGCACCGGCACGTCGCCGCACGACGGGCAATGGATGATCGGAATCGGCGTGCCCCAGTAGCGCTGGCGCGAGATGCCCCAGTCGCGCAAACGCCAGGTGACCTGCTTGTCGCCGAGGTTCTTCGCCTTGAGATCGGCGGCGATCGCGTCGATGGCTTCTTCCGTCGTCAGGCCGTCGTACTTGCCGCTGTTGATGAGCCTGCCCGCGGTCTTGTCGCCGTACCATTCTTGCCAGGCGTCGGTCGAGTACGTCTTGCCCTCGACATCGATCACCTGCTTGATCGGCAGCTTGTACTTCTTCGCGAACGCGAAATCGCGCTCGTCGTGCGCCGGCACGCCCATCACCGCGCCTTCGCCGTAGGACATCAGCACGTAATTGCCGATCCACACTTCGACTTGTGCGCCCGTCAGCGGATGCGTGACGAAGAAGCCGGTCGGCACGCCCTTCTTTTCCATCGTCGCGACATCGGCTTCGGCCACGCCACCGCGCTTGCATTCGTCGATGAACGCCTGGAGATCGGCGTTGTCGCGCGCGAGGCGCGTGGCGAGCGGATGCTCCGCCGCGACCGCCGCGAACGTGACGCCCATGATCGTGTCGGCGCGCGTGGTGAATACGCGCAACAGTTTCGCTTCGCCGTCGATTTCATACGGGAAGCCGAAGTTCACGCCGAAGCTCTTGCCAATCCAGTTCTGCTGCATGATCTTGACGCGCTCGGGCCAGCCGAGGCCGTCGAGATCGTCGAGCAGTTGATCCGCGTAATCGGTGATGCGCAGGTAGTACATCGGGATTTCGCGCTTTTCGACGAGCGCGCCCGAGCGCCAGCCGCGCCCGTCGATGACCTGCTCGTTGGCGAGCACGGTCTGATCGACCGGATCCCAGTTGACCGTGCCCGTCTTCTTGTACGCGATGCCCTTTTCCAGCATCTTCAGGAACAGCCACTGGTTCCACTTGTAGTAATCCGGCGAGCAGGTGGCGACTTCGCGCGACCAGTCGATGGCGAGGCCCATCGACTGCATCTGCTTCTTCATGTACGCGATGTTCTCGTACGTCCACTTCGCCGGCGGCACGTTGTTCGCCATCGCCGCGTTTTCGGCGGGCATGCCGAACGCGTCCCAGCCCATCGGCATCAGCGTGTTGTGGCCGTTCATGCGCAAGTAACGGTACATCACGTCGTTGATGGTGTAGTTGCGCACGTGACCCATGTGCAGCTTGCCCGACGGATACGGCAGCATCGAGACGCAATAGAACTTGGGCTTGGCCGACGTCTCGGTCGTCCGGTAGACGTCGTTCGCGCGCCAGTTGCTCTGCGCGGCGGATTCGACGTCGGCGGGTGCGTATTTATCGTGCATGGTGTGATTTGGCTTTCGGCAAATGCTGGGAACGGACTTTGGGACTCGCCGCTATCGATTCGGGCAACGAGGCCGGGCGCTGCGGCATTGCTGCCACGCGGCGTCGGAATTCGGGCCTGCTGGCTCGGGCCAAGGCCCGCCGAACGGGGAAATCGCGATTATACCGTTCGATGCGCGCCGGTTCGCGCGCTTATTGCGCGGGCGCTGGCTGCTGCGGTTTCGCGGGCTGCGTGACGAAGCCGATGCGCTCCAGACCGGCCTGCTGCGCCGCGCCCATTACCTGCGCGATGACGTCGTAGCGCGTCGCGCTCGACGCACGCAGATGCAGTTCCGGCTTCTGCGCGCGCTTGCCCGCGTCGGCGAAACGCGCGCGCATCTGATCGAAAGTGACGGGCGTGTCGTTCCAGAAGAGCTTGCCGGCGTCGTCGATGGACAGCGTGACGGTTTGCGGCGTCTCGCGCGCGGGCTGCGACGAGACTTTCGGCAAATCGAGCCGGATCGCGTGCGTGAAAAGCGGCGCGGTGATGATGAAGATGACGAGCAGCACGAGCATGACGTCGATGAGCGGCGTCATGTTGATGTCCGCCATCGGCGCACCGTTCGTCTTCTTGTCGAGTCCGCCGAAGGCCATCGCCGCGCTCCTATTCGGCCGGACCGCACACGAACGCATGCAGATCGTGCGCGAATCCGTCGAGTTCCTCGGAAATCTGCCGCACGTAGCGCCCAAGAATGTTGTACGCGAGCACGGCGGGAATCGCGACGACGAGACCGAATGCCGTCATG
This sequence comes from Caballeronia sp. ATUFL_F1_KS39, assembly GCF_023630985.1. NCBI lineage: Bacteria > Pseudomonadati > Pseudomonadota > Betaproteobacteria > Burkholderiales > Burkholderiaceae > Caballeronia > Caballeronia sp. ATUFL_F1_KS39. The sequence goes on from NZ_JALQDZ010000019.1 coordinate 41,193, forward strand.
ATGAGCGCCTCGCCGACCGGCCCGGCGACGTTTTCGATCATCGCCTGACCGCTCGACGCGATGTTCGACAGCGCGTGATAAATGCCCCAGACGGTGCCGAGCAAGCCGACGAAAGGCGCCGTGCTCCCCACCGATGCGAGCAGAACCTGACCGAATTCGAGCCTTCGTTGCGAACGCTGCAACGCATGACGCAGCGCGCGCAACACGCGCTCGCTGCGCTCGACGCGGGCGAGCATCGCGCCGGGCATTTCAGCTTCCGAAGCGCGCCACGCGGCTTCAGCGAGTGGCAGAAACACACGCTCGCGATCCGCGCGCTGCAATGCGCCGATGCCATCCTTCAAACTCGGCGCCTGCCAGAAACGCTGCAATGCGCGCGGACCTTGCCACTTGGCGCGCGCCAGAATCCACGCCTTCACAAGCAGGAAACACCAGCTCGCGAGCGACATGGCGAGCAGCAAACCCGCGACCGCGTGCGTCACGGCATCGCCGGATTGAAGGTAATGAATGACGCCCGTTGCTGCCATAAAAAATCAGCGCAGGCCGAGTACGTCCTGCATGTCGAAGAAGCCCTTGTCGTGCCCTTCGAGGAAACGCGCGGCGCGCAGCGCGCCCTGCGCGTACGACAGACGGCTCGCCGACTTGTGCGTGATTTCGATGCGCTCGCCGATGCCCGCGAAGAGCACCGTGTGATCGCCGACGATATCGCCGCCGCGAATCGCGGAAAAGCCGATCGTCGACGGATCGCGCTCGCCGGTCACGCCTTCGCGCGCGTACACGGCGCAGTCCTTCAGATCGCGGCCGAGCGCCTTGGCGATCACTTCGCCCATGCCGAGCGCGGTGCCCGACGGCGCATCCACCTTATGACGATGGTGCGCCTCGATGATCTCGATGTCGTAGCCGGTCGCGAAATGCTTCGCGGCGAATTCGAGCAGCTTCAACGTGACGTTCACGCCGACGCTCATGTTCGGCGCGAACACGACGCCGATCTTCTCGCCCGCCTGCTTCAGTTGCGCCTTTTGCTCGTCCGAAAAGCCGGTCGTGCCGACGATCATCTTCACGTTGTGCCGCAGCGCCGCTTCCAGATGCGCCATCGTGCCTTCGGGACGCGTGAAGTCGATGAGGACGTCGGCGTCGGCGAACACGCGCTCGATGTCGTCCGTCAGCAATACGCCCGTGGTCTTGCCGAGGAACGCGCCCGCGTCCTGTCCGAGCTGCGGCGCGCCGGGGCGGTCGAGGGCGCCGGCGAGTTGCGCTTCGGGCTCGTTGAGGACGGTTTCGATCAGCATCCGGCCCATGCGGCCCGACGCGCCGGCAATGGCGATCTTCATGGCAGTCTCGTGTTGAATCGCGCGCGGCACGCGCGACGGATGATGCGAATGGGCTGTGCGGATGAAGCGGCGCCGCGTCGACGCATGGCGCGGCTTCGTCCTCGAGCGGCTGAACTGCTTACTGGCTTTGCTGCGGCAGATAGAACTGCGCCTGGCCGCTTGCGTTGGCCGGAGCCGGCGACGAACCCGCCGGACCGACCGCGCTGCTGTCCGGAATGTTGATCGTCTGCGGGCGGCGCTGCAGCTGAATCTGCGAGTTGCTGCCGGAACTGTTGGTGGAACCCGGCGCGCCGCCCGAGCTCGTCGGCGCGCTGCTGAACGCCGAGGAGCGCTGACGCCCCGTCGGCATTTCGACTTGCGCCGTTGCGCGGTTCGCGGCCTGCGCGGCTTCCTGGTTCGCATCGCCGGCAAATGCCGCTGCCGTATTCGGTTGCGTCGACGGCTCGCCGACCGGCGCGGTCACCGCCGCGGTCGACGCCACCGGCGCGGATGCCGCCGCCGGCGTCGCAGGCTTCGCGACCTTGACGCCCTTGTCGCCGTCGATTTCGGCGAGCAGTTCGAGGTTCGACGGCAGATTCTCGCCGCCCGACCAGCTCACGACGCGATCGCTCGCGAAGTTGACGACGAAGTCACGCTGCTGAACGACGGATGTCGACCCACGCTTGAAATAGAACACGTAGTCCCAGCGATCGGCGTGGAACATGTCCGTCAGAAGCGGCGTGCCGAGGAGTTGCTTCACCTGATCACGCGACATGCCGACCTGCATCTGCGCCGCGGCTTCCGCCGAAACGAAATTGCCTTGCACAACCGTGATCCGGTACGGCGTGATGCTTTGCGCGATTTTCTGCGTGACGCTGTCGTACGTCGAGCAGCCGGCGAGCAATGCGGCCAAGGTTGCTGCTATTACGGTTCCCCGCATGCGACGGCTCTCCCTGCAATTCGATAAATATTTGGAAAACATTTCACCTTTCACGCGAGGCGCTTCAAGGCCGCACTCATTTCGGCCCTCATTCAGCTAATTCACCTTGACGCCTTGACGCCACTTGGGATGTCAGGATTTGGCAAAACGCATTACTATGAGAACCTTGAATTGTACTCTAGGGATGCCTAGCCATGACCAATCCCGCCGATCTCAAGAATATCGGGCTCAAGGCGACCCTGCCCCGCCTCAAGATTCTCGAAATTTTCCAGCACAGTCCGGTGCGCCATCTGACCGCTGAAGACGTGTATCGAAGCCTGCTCAACGAAGAGCTCGATATCGGTCTTGCGACGGTTTATCGCGTGCTCACGCAGTTCGAGCAAGCCGGCCTGCTGTCGCGAAGCAATTTCGAATCGGGCAAGGCCGTCTTCGAGCTCAACGAGGGATCGCACCACGATCACCTCGTGTGCATCGACTGCGGCCGGGTCGAAGAGTTCTTCGATGCGGAGATCGAACGCCGTCAGCAATCGATCGCTAAGGAACGCGGTTTCAAGCTCCACGAGCATGCGCTCGCGCTGTACGGCGCATGCACGAAGGAAAACTGCCCGCACCGCAAGCATTGAGGTTCGCGCGCCGCTCTTGGGCGCGCGGATGAAAAAACCGCCGTTCATCTCGCGATGGACGGCGGTTTCGTTTCGCCCGTACGTTTCATGTTATGCGCATGCTATCGATTCGCAATTGCATTTCGATTACGGCATGTTGTATCAAGCTGCGCGCGCGGCCGCTTCGATCAGCGCATAACGTTCGGGGAGGTCGATTTCGTCGCAATTCGGCAAGTCGCCGCCGCGATCGACGACGATGAAATCGCCCGGCTCGTCGAGCACGATCAGCGGGTGATGCCACACGCCGCGCGCATAGTTCACGCCCTGCCAGCCGCGCGCGTAAAAGGCCCGCAGACCAGCCGCATCGAACTCGCCCGCAGGCGCGACGACCACGAGATAGCGCACGTCCGCGAGCGGCACGAAAGCCTGACTGCCGAGCGGATGGCGCTCCATCATCGAAACCACGACCGGCTGCGGGCGCGGCTGGCCGCGAAACACGTTGATAAGCGGCCGCCCTCCGCTTTCGAAGCCGACTTCCACGTTCGCGAGATCGTGAAAGCGCTCGGTCGTGCCCGCGTTGATCGGGAAATGACGCGCGCCTTCGAGTTCGATGACATCGCCGAACGGGGCGAAGGCTTCGCGCGTGAGGGGTTCGAGCGTCAATGTTTTCATTCGATTCCTCCGAAGATGCGCGATTCCGCGAGGTGCGTGTCGCGACAGTCGGTCATTTCAATGCCCGGGTTGCGTCGAATCAGATCGCGTGTGCGTGTTCGTTGCCGTGCGCGCCTTGCTCCGATTGCGGCGCGGCGGGCACGAAGCGATACTCGGCGTCCTGATCGAGCACGCGTTTGGCGCGCGCCCGGTCGATGTCGTTCTCCCAGACGCCGACGACCACCGTCGCCACGCAGTTGCCGATCAGATTCGTCACCGCGCGCGCGATGCCGACGAACCAGTCGACCGGCAGGATCAGCACGAGGCCGAGCACGGGAATGGCGGGAATGGCGGAGAGCGTCGCGGCGAGAATCACGATCGCGGAGCCGGGAATGCCGTGCGCGCCCTTCGACGTCACCAGCGACACGAGCACGACGACGATCAGGTCATGCATCGACAGCGGCGTGTTGGTCGCCTGCGCGATGAAGATCACCGCGAGCGTGAGATAGATCGAGAAGCCGTCAAGGTTGAACGAGTAGCCGGTCGGAATCACGAGACCGACGGTCGAATCCTTCACCCCCATCCATTCGAGCTTGCGCATGATCTGCGGCAGCACGGCATCCGACGACGCGGTGCCGAGCACGATCGACAATTCCTCGCGCAGATAGCGCACGAGCTTGAAGATCGAGAAGCCCGCGAGGCGCATCACGATACCCAGCACGACGAACACGAACAGGAAGCAGCTCGCGTAGAACACAATCACGAGCAGGCCGAGCTGCTTGAGCGACGCGACGCCGTACTGGCCGGTCGTGAAGGCGATCGCGCCGAGCACGCCGAGCGGCGCGAGCTTGATGATGAACGCCATGATGCGGAAAAACACATGCGACAGCTCGTCGATGAAAATCGTCACGCGCTGTGCCTTTTCGCCGAGCATCGAGAGCGCCGAGCCGAACAAGATCGCGAACACGAGCACTTGCAGGATGTCGCCTTTGGCGAAAGCGTCGATCGCGGTGTCGGGGATGATCTTCAACAGGAAGCCCGCGGTGTCCTTCAGGCTTTTTGCGTGCTCCGTGTAGGTCGCGAGCGACGCGGCATTGAGCGAGTGCAGATCGATGTTCATGCCGACGCCCGGCCGCGTGAACCATGCGAGCAGCGCGCCGATGACAAGTGCGAGCGTCGTCATGATCTCGAAGTAGACGACCGCCTTCAGTCCGACGCGTCCCACTTTCTTCAGATCGCCCGCGCTCGCCATGCCGCTCACGACGACGCAGAACACGATCGGTCCGATCACCATCTTGATGAGCTTCAGGAAACCATCGCCCAAAGGCCGCAACGACTGGCCGAAATGCGGAAACAGCGCGCCGACCACCACGCCGATGACCAGCGCGATCATCACCCTGCCGAACAGCGAATTCAGAAATCTCGACACGACCGTCTCCTCGTGTAATGTCTCGGGACCAGAGCAACTGTTCCGACTGGTCGGACCAGTGCTGTGATGGGGAATATTAGGAAGCCGATATAGAGCCGTCAAGGAAGCATTGGTAGCGGTTTACCCTGTTCCAGCCGGGTACGGAAATGGCCGCGACACGGTCGTTCACACGTGCGCACGGCACGCGCATACAATGGCGGTCAGACCGGCCAATTCAGTTTTCTTCCTATGAAAAACGTCCCGCATACCGTGACCGACGCCGCCATCGCGACCATTCGCGAGCGCATCGAATCGAGCATGTATCCGGTCGGGAGTCTGCTTCCGGCGCAGCGGCAGCTATCGGAAGAATTGGCGATTAGCCGGGCGTCGCTACGCGAGGCGCTCTCGACGCTCGAAGCGCTCGGCATGCTGCATATCCGGCCCGGCAAAGGCGTGTATGTGAGCAGTGCGCAGGCAAGCAACGCACATCCGTGGCGCTTCGCGGATCAGGCGTCGCTGCCCGACACCTATCAGATGCGCTTCGCGCTGGAGGGATTCGTCGCGCGGCTCGCGGCGCATTCGATCGGCGACGCGGACATCGACTGGCTCGACGACAATCTTGACTCGCTGCACGCCGCGTTGACGGAATCGGCGCTGGAAGAAGCCGCGCAACTCGACTTCGCGTTTCACATGCGTATCGTCAGTCTCGCGGGCAATGCGGCGATCGAATCGATCCTGCGCGGCAGCGCCGACATCATGAAGGAGAGCCAGCGGCTGCCGTTCTATCGGCGCGAACTGGTTTTATCGACGTATCACGAACACGCGGTCATCATCGAGGCTCTGAAGGCGCGCGACGGCGAGAAGGCCGGCCGCGCGATCGAAGGTCACATCGTCAACGCGGCGCAGCGCGCGGGCGTGCATTTTCCCGTTCCGAGCAAAGCTTGAGGCGAAAAAAAGCCGCTCCGAAGAGCGGCTCTGTCGTTTCAGCAGGCTGAAACTTACTTCGCGTTCGCGAGGGCGACCGCCGTATCCAGCATGCGGTTCGAGAAGCCCCATTCGTTGTCGTACCAGCTCGACACCTTCACGAGACGGCCCGACACCTTCGTGAGCGTCGAATCGAACGTCGACGAAGCCGGGTTGTGGTTGTAGTCGATCGAGACCAGCGGCGCATCGTTGTAGCCGAGCACGCCCTTCAGTTCGCCTTCCGACGCTTCCTTCATGATCTTGTTGATCTCTTCGACCGTCGTATCGCGCGCGGCGATGAACGACAGATCCACGACCGACACGTTGATCGTCGGGACGCGGATCGCGTAGCCATCCAGCTTGCCGTTCAGCTCGGGCAGCACGAGGCCGACGGCCGAAGCAGCGCCCGTCTTCGTCGGGATCTGGCTGTGCGTGGCCGAGCGCGCGCGGCGCAGGTCTTCGTGGTACACGTCCGTCAGAACCTGGTCGTTCGTGTAGGCGTGGATCGTGGTCATCAGACCGTTCACCAGGCCGATCTTGTCGTTCAGCGGCTTGACGAGCGGCGCGAGGCAGTTCGTCGTGCACGATGCGTTCGAGATGACCGTGTCCGACGCCTTCAGCACGTTGTGATTCACGCCGTACACGATGGTCGCGTCGACGTCCTTGCCGCCCGGCGCCGAGATGATGACCTTCTTCGCGCCGCCCTTGATGTGCGCGCTCGCCTTTTCCTTCGTCGTGAAGAAGCCGGTGCACTCCATCACCACGTCGACCTTCAGCTCGCCCCACGGCAGTTCGGCCGGGTTGCGGTTCGCCAGAACGCGGATCTTGTCGCCGTTGACGACGAGGTAATCGCCGTCGACCGACACTTCGCCCGGGAACTTGCCGTGCGCCGTGTCGTACTGCGTCAGGTGCGCGTTGGTCTTGGCATCGCCGAGGTCGTTGATGGCGACGATCTCGATGTCGTGCTTCTTGCCGTTTTCATAGAGGGCGCGCAGCGTGTTGCGGCCGATACGGCCATAGCCGTTGATTGCAACGCGAATCGTCATGGTCTATCTCCTTGGCTTAAAAAAACCTGCTTCGCTGACCGCGAATTTTACTGCGCGGCGAGGACGGCCTTCGCCGTCGCGACAACATGCTCCACCGTGAAGCCGAAATGCTTGAACAGCGCGCCCGCCGGAGCCGACTCGCCGAACGTGTCGATGCCGACCACGCCGCCTTCGAGGCCCACATACTTGCGCCAGAAATCCGTCACGCCCGCTTCGATCGCCACGCGCGCCACGCCCTTCGGCAGCACGCGCTCACGATACTCGGCGTCCTGCTTGTCGAAGACGTTCGTGCACGGCATCGACACGACGCGCGCGCCGATGCCTTCCTTCGCCAGCGCCTCGACGGCTTGCATCGCGAGCTGCACTTCCGAGCCGGTCGCGATGAGGATGATCTTGCGCGCGGGGATATCGTCGTTCCAGTCGCGCAGTACGTAGCCGCCCTTCGCGATGTTGGCGATCTGAATGTCGTTGCGCGGAGAGAATTGCAGGTTCTGGCGGCTGAAAATCAGCGTCGACGGGCCGTTGTGCGCGATCGAATGCGTCCACGCGACCGCCGTTTCCACCGTATCGGCCGGACGCCACGTCTGCAGATTCGGGATCAGGCGCAGGCTCGACACATGTTCGATCGACTGGTGCGTCGGACCGTCTTCGCCGAGACCGATGGAATCGTGCGTGAACACAAAGATCGAGCGCGACTTCATCAGCGCGGCGACGCGCAGCGCGTTGCGGCTGTAGTCCGAGAACGTCAGGAACGTGCCGCCGAACGGACGATAGCCGCCATGCAGCGCGATGCCGTTGATCGCAGCCGACATGCCGAACTCGCGCACGCCGTAGTTGATGTGATTGCCCCACTGGATGCCCGCGTGTTCCGGATTCGCGTTTTCAGCGTCGCCTGCGGCGCGAACGGCTTTGGAAGCCTTCCAGTTGGTGAGGTTCGAGCCGGTCAGGTCGGCCGAGCCGCCGAGCAGTTCCGGCAGTGCCGCGGCCAGCCCTTCGATGGCGTTCTGCGAGGCCTTGCGCGTCGCGATAGTTTCGGCCTTCTGATTCGCGTCCTCGATGATCTTCGCGGCAGCTTCGGCCCAGTTCGCCGGCAGCTCGCCGCTCATGCGGCGCGTGAATTCGCTCGCTTCCGACGCGTACTTCGCGCGATAGGCGTCGAACGCCTTGTTCCATTCCGCTTCGGCGTGCGTGCCTTGTTCCTTCGCGTCCCACGCCGCATACACTTCCTGCGGAATTTCGAACGGACCGTAGTTCCAGCCGATCGCCGCGCGCGTCGCCGCGATTTCCTTGTCGCCGAGCGGCGCGCCGTGCGCGTCGTGACCGCCCGCCTTCGTCGGCGCGCCCTTGCCGATGACCGTGCGGCAGCAGATCAGCGTCGGCTTGTCCGACTTCTTCGCGGCGGCGATAGCGGCATCGACTGCATCGACGTTGTGGCCGTCCACGGCGCGGACCACGTTCCAGCCATACGCTTCGAAGCGCTTCGGCGTGTCGTCGTGGAACCAGTGCTCGACGTGGCCGTCGATGGAAATGCCGTTGTCGTCGTACAGCGCGATCAGCTTGTTGAGCTTGAGCGTGCCCGCGAGCGAGCAGGCTTCGTGCGAAATGCCTTCCATCAGGCAGCCGTCGCCAAGGAACACGTACGTGTAGTGATCGACGATCTTCGCGTCAGCCTTGTTGAATTCGGCGGCGAGCAGCGCCTCGGCGAGCGCCATGCCGACCGCATTGCCGACGCCCTGGCCGAGCGGGCCCGTGGTCGTCTCGACGCCGGCCGTGATGCCGTATTCCGGATGGCCCGGCGTCTTCGAATGCAGTTGACGGAAGTTCTTGAGCTCGCTCGTCGGCAGGTCGTAGCCGGTGAGGTGCAGCAGCGAATACAGCAACATCGAGCCGTGACCGTTCGACAACACGAAACGGTCGCGATCGAACCAGTGCGGATTCGCGGGATTGTGCTTCAGATGGCGCGACCACAGCGCGACGCCGATTTCCGCCATGCCCATCGGCATGCCGGGATGGCCGGAGTTGGCTTGTTGAACGGCGTCCATGGCGAGCGCGCGGATTGCGTTGGCCATGAGGGCGGTCTGGCTGGAGGTCGGGATCGTCATGTCGAGTCTGGGCAGGTGCTGAAATGATCCGCGGTGCTTCTCTTGCAGTACTTCTCACTCGGGCCGGACCCGCACACACCACGTTTTCAGGACCGGAACGACTTGGAAACGACGAGAAACGACGAGGATCGGAAGCCCATCATTCTAACAGACCGGTCCGATTGACACGCGTCTGTAAGGGCGCAAATCCGGTGCGTCCGGACGTCCCGGGCGCGGGCATGTTCCGTGCACTTCACGCGTCGCCGCACTGTCACGGCAGCATGACAATCCGTGACCTTACACGGTAACGCGCGCGGTCAACGGACGTTCATCTGGCGAAATCCGTCCGGCGCGCGGCGTATCGCGCAGGTTCCTTGCCGGTCCATTGATCGTACGGCTTCATGGCAAAATGCTTCCCAATGTGCAGCAGCAAGGCTTCAAGGAGTGCTTTCGATGACCGACCCTCGCCCCGCCGACGTGCCCTGGCTGACTCCGTATCTCACCGTGCGCGACGCACGCGTGAGCATTGCGTTTTATGAAAAAGCGCTAGGCTTCGCGGTGCGCGACAGCGTCAACGACGACGGCACGGTCATCCATGTCGAGATGACGTATCGCGGGCAGTTGATCGTGATGTTCGCGCCCGAAGGCGCGTACGGTTCGCAGGCGCGCACGCCGAAGAGCGCGGGGCAAATGGCGCCGCAGTCCTTCTATTTATACGTCGATGACGTCGACGCCACGTTCCATCAGGCGCTCGCAGTCGGCGCGAAGGCGCTCATCGAGCCGCAGGATCAGTTCTGGGGCGACCGCTTCGCGCAGATCGAAGATCCGGACGGCTATCGCTGGGCGATCGCGCGGCATCTGCGCTGAGCGCGCAGGCATTCTCACTATCCGCGGACGGCCGAGTCCGCGATCAATCACTCATGCCACGTTTTCATGTCGACGGCCCGCTCTGCGCAGGCCAAACCTTCGCCCTTCCGGATGACGTCGTGCGTCATGTGCACGTCCTGCGTCTGCAAACGGGCGATGCAATCACACTCTTCGATGGCCGCGGCGGCGAATATCGCGGCGAGCTCGTCGATATCGCCAAACGCGCGGCGACCGCGCGCATCGACGAACACAGCGATCGCGAAGCCGAGCCGCCGTATCGCGTGACGCTCGCACAAGGCGTCGCGGGCGGCGACAAGATGGACTGGCTCATCGAGAAGGCGGTGGAACTCGGCGTCTCGGGCATTGCGCCGATCACGGCCGAGCGCGGCGTCGTGCGTCTCGCCGGCGAGCGCGCATTGCGTCGTCAGGCGCACTGGCAGGCGCTCACGCGCGCGGCGTGCGAGCAATGCGGGCGCAATCGCGTGCCCGAGGTTGCGCCGCCGCGCGATCTCGGCGCCTGGCTCGCCGACCTGCCCGCCGCCATCGACGGCGAACTGCGCCTCCTTCTCTCGCCGCGCGCCGAAGTCAGCTTCGCATCGTTGCCCGTCGATCCGCCGGCGAGTCCCGTCACTTTGCTGATCGGGCCGGAAGCGGGTTTTTCGCCCGCGGAAGAAACCGCGATCGTCGATGCGGGTTTTTCCACGCTCGGGCTCGGCCCGCGCGTGCTGCGCACGGAGACGGCGGGCATTGCGGTGTTGGCGGCGCTGGCCGCGCGCTGGGGCGGCTGGTAAAAAAATAGCCCCATGGAAACCCATCGGGCTATTTTCCTGCTTTGCGCCGGCCTTGGTTCGAATGCTCAGACGAACGAATAGAACACGCGGAAAGCCACTTTCCTTTCCGCCCAGAATTCCGCCGCGTCGCGGAATACGTCCAGCAGCACTTCGCGGCCTTCCTTGTCGAACTTCTGCGCGATCGGCAGTTGTTCCAGCACGATCACGAAACCCGGTTGCGAGCCCGCCTTGTGAACGAGATCGGTGAGCGAATCGTAAAGCGCGTCGTAGTTCTTGCCGAAGTGTTTGGGAAAGAGAAACGAAAGAGCGATAGTCTCGAGCACTTCCTGTTTGCTCTGCGCATGGCCGAGATACGCGTACAGGAAATGCTGGCCGAGGCGGTTCGCTTCGTCCGCGAGATCCTGCACCCGGAACGCGCGAATCGACTGCACGATGTTCGGCCGCACGGTTGCGAACAGCGATTCCGAATCCTCTTGCGGATGGAGCTCCTCGGGCCTGGTCTCGTCGTCGGGTCTGTTGTCGTGTTCTGTCATGCGTAGCCGCAATACTCGCTGGAACAGGTTGCCATCGCCGGTGGCGAAAAGATCACCCGCGACGCTGTGGTCGTGCGCGTAGATGTTGTCGCTCATGCCGTTAATCCCGTAGTTGATCCGCAATGCGTTTGAAACTGGCGTAGTGGTCGTCCGTGTAGTAGCAATCGTCGAGCTTCTTCTTCGGACCGCCACACACGATCCGGCGCGCGCCGCGATCCCGCGCGCGAGGCGTGGGAACGGTGTATTCGTGGTAGTAGCCGCGTGGATGCCGCGGAAGCAAACGCTCGCGATTGCCGAACACGACGCCGTCCTTCTCGAAAGGGAAAGGGCCGCCCGCTTCGATCAGCCGCAAGGTTGCGACCGCCTGCTTGGGCAACTGCGCAATGTAGACGGTGGCCAGCCCGTCGCGCTCCTGCTCGCCGGTCGCTTGCGGTTGCCGCACCTGCGCTTCACGGACCGGTTCGGCCGGCGAGACGGGCGCCGGACTCGCCGAAGCAACCATCTCCTGAACGCCGCTTCGAGGTTCATCCTTGCCGCACGCGCCCAACAAGACGCTCAAGGCGACGAAAAACGAAAGAGCCCTCGCGCGTGTCACCAAACGGTTGTCCTCGCGTTACACCAGAATTCACGACCGTGAAAGATGTAAGGGTATCGCTAATGACACGGCGAAGCAACGTTCGCCCGAAAATCGGAAATTTTTTCGCAGTTTGGAGCGATCCCGCAAATTCTGATGACGTAATCATCCGAAGAATTAGCCGAAATCTGAGAGATTTTTATCCCAGTCAGGATAATAATTTGCTCGGTGGATCTGAAGCGTTGGACGAGCCGCCTCACTCGTCGCCAGCTTCGCGGCATCGCGCTTGCCGTTCGATCCCGCTTTTTGCGTGTAAAGCAAACACTCCTTTGCTTTTTTCGCGGCGTGCCGTGTGTCCACGGCACGCTTTTTTTGCGCAAAAAAAGCGGCGGGAAAGCCCGCCGCGTTCTTGGTCAAAGCAAGCCGCGATCAGCGCGCCGCCGATGCATCCGCCACCAGCAATGCCGTCATGTTGACGATTCGCCGCACCGTCGCCGATGAAGTGAGCACGTGAACCGGCTTCGCCGCGCCGAGCAGGATCGGCCCGATCGCGATGCCGCTTCCCGCCGCCGTCTTCAGCAGGTTGTACGAGATGTTCGCCGCGTCGATGTTCGGCAGGATCAGCAGGTTCGCGTCGCCTTCGAGCGTCGATTCGGGCAGCACTTCCTTGCGCAGACGCGCATCGAGCGCCACGTCGCCGTGCATTTCGCCGTCGACGTCGAGATCGGGCGCGCGTTCCTTGAGGATCGCGAGCACGTCGCGCATCTTCTGCGCGGTCGGCGCGTTGCTCGTGCCGAAGTTCGAATGCGACAGGAGCGCGATCTTCGGCACGATGCCGAAGCGCTTCACTTCTTCCGCCGCGAGCATCGTGATTTCGGCGAGCTGCTCGGGCGTCGGATCGACGTTCACGTGCGTATCGACGATGAAAATCTGACGCCCCGGCAGCACGAGCGCGTTCATTGCCGCGTACACGTTCGCGCCTTCCTTCTTTCCGATCACCTGATCGATGAAGTGCAGATGACGATGCGTCGTGCTCACCGTGCCGCAGATCATGCCGTCGGCTTCGCCCTTCTGCACGAGCATCGCGCCGATCAGCGTCGTGCGGCGGCGCATTTCGAGCTTTGCCATCTGCTGGCTGATGCCTTTGCGCGCCATCATCTTCGCGTACGTCTGCCAGAAATCGCGATAGCGCTCGTCGTGGTCCGTATCGACCACAGAGAAATCGACGCCCGGCGCGAGACGCAGGCCGAATTTCTGGATGCGTTGCTGGATGACCGCCGGACGGCCGATGAGAATCGGCTTCGCGATCTTTTCATCGACGGCGATCTGCACCGCGCGCAGCACGCGCTCTTCCTCGCCCTCCGCGAACACGATGCGCTTCTTCTCCGGCTCGACGCTGCGCGCGAGCTGGAACACGGGCTTCATCGTCGTGCCGCTGTGATAGACGAACTGCTGCAGATGCTGCTCGTACGCTTCCATGTCCTCGATCGGACGCGTCGCCACGCCGCTGTCCATCGCCGCCTTCGCGACGGCCGGCGCGATCTTCACGATGAGACGCGGATCGAAAGGCTTCGGAATCAGATATTCCGGGCCGAACGACAAATCCTGAATGCCATAAGCCGTCGCGACGATATCGCTCTGCTCCTGACGCGCCAGTTCCGCGATGGCGTTCACCGCAGCGATTTCCATTTCCTTCGTGATGACGGTCGCGCCGACATCGAGCGCGCCGCGGAAGATGAACGGGAAGCACAGAACGTTGTTGACCTGGTTCGGATAATCCGTGCGGCCGGTGGCGAGCACGGCGTCCGGGCGCACTTCGAGCGCGAGTTCCGGCAGGATTTCCGGCGTCGGATTCGCGAGCGCGAGAATCAGCGGCTTCGCGGCCATCTGCTTGACCATGTCCTGCTTGAGCACGCCGCCGGCCGAAAGCCCGAGGAACACGTCCGCGCCTTCGATCACTTCGGCGAGCGTGCGCGCGCTCGTTTCGCGCGCGAAGAGCTCCTTGTCCGGGTCCATCAGCTCCGTGCGGCCCTTGTAGACGACGCCGGCCAGATCCGTCACGAAAATGTTCTCGCGCTTCATGCCGAGATCGACGAGCAGATTCAGGCACGCCAGCGCCGCCGCGCCCGCACCCGACGCGACGAGCTTCACTTCGCCGATGTTCTTGCCGACCACCTTCAGACCGTTCGTGATCGCCGCCGCGACGACGATGGCCGTGCCGTGCTGATCGTCGTGGAAGACGGGAATTTTCATGCGCTTGCGGCATTCGCGTTCGACGATGAAGCAGTCCGGCGCCTTGATGTCTTCCAGATTGATGCCGCCGAAAGTCGGCTCGAGCGCGGCGATCACGTCGACGAGCTTGTGCGGATCGCTTTCGTTCAGCTCGATATCGAACACGTCGATGCCGGCGAACTTCTTGAAGAGCACGGCCTTGCCTTCCATCACCGGCTTCGATGCGAGCGGCCCGATGTTGCCGAGGCCCAGCACGGCCGTGCCATTGCTGACGACGCCGACGAGATTGCTGCGCGCGGTGAAGCGCGCGGCGTTCAGCGGATCTTCGACGATCGCTTCACACGCGAACGCGACGCCCGGCGAGTAAGCCAGCGCGAGGTCGCGCTGGTTGATCATCTGCTTGGTGGGGGCGATCGCGATCTTCCCGGGAACCGGAAATTCGTGATAGTCGAGCGCAGCTTCGCGCAACTTGGTATTGGCGTCAGTCGTCATAAGGCGGGCTAGCAGTGCGGGAATTAGAATGGAAGTTCGAACGCATTGTAGCGCCAATCAGTCGCGGTTTCGGACCGCGCTCCATGCATTTCGGCTACAAGTGCCATGACTGGAAAACGTCTGGTCGGTCCGTCCGGCAAGCCTTCGCGGGCATCGGCCGAGTGTTTTCGAGATGCGGCGCCGGTTTCGGCGCGCTGTGTTTTTCATCGTGCATTGCAACAATCAACCTCAAGCGCCGACGCATGCTCTCCGAGTTTTCACTGATCGACCGTTTCTTTGCACGCCGCGCGACGGCGCCTTCCCCGCGTCATGACGAGGAGGCCGCGAAGCCGCTCGGCATCGGCGACGACTGCGCGCTTATCGCGCCGCCGGTTGGCCATCAGCTCGCCATTTCGACGGACATGCTGGTCGAAGGGCGCCACTTCTTTCCCGATGTCGATCCGTACGCGCTCGGTCACAAGGCGCTCGCGGTGAACCTGTCCGATCTCGCCGCGATGGGCGCGAAGCCGCACGCGTTCACGCTCGCGCTCGCGTTGCCGCGCGCCGACGAAGCCTGGCTCGAAGCGTTCAGCAACGGTCTCTTCGCGCTCGCGGAAGGTCACGATTGCGCGCTCGTCGGCGGCGATACGACGAGCGGGCCGCTCAACATCTGCATCACGGTGTTCGGCGACGTGCCGCAGGGTGCGGCATTGCGTCGCGATGCGGCGCGTCCCGGCGACGACATCTACGTATCCGGCACCTTGGGCGACGCGCGCGCGGGCCTCGGCGCGATTCGCGGCGAGTGGTCCGCGCCGGAAGCTTCCGCCTGGCGGCGCGCGCTGGAGCGCCCGGAACCGCGCGTCGCGTTGGGCATGGCGTTGCGCGGCTTGGCGCACGCGGCGCTCGATATCTCCGATGGCCTCGCGGGCGATCTCATGCACATCCTGAAGCGTTCGGGCGTGCGCGCGGTCGTCGATGCCGATGCCGTGCCGTGCTCCGATGCCGTGCGCGCGCTGCCCGAAACCGCGCGCCGACAATGCACGCTCGCGGGCGGCGACGACTACGAGCTCTGCTTCACCGCGCCCATCGATGCCCGCGACGCGCTCGCCAAGATCGCGACGGACGTGAAAGTGCCGCTGACGCGCATCGGTACAATCGAGTCATCCGGTGCGCCCGCAATCGCCTGGCGCGATGCGTCGGGCGCCCCGCTCTCCCTGACGTTGCAAGGCTTCGATCATTTCCATGCAGACTGACCCCACGCTAGCGGGCGACCCGGCCGCGCCGCGCAGCAAGCCGCGCCGGGCGAGCGCTCGCTTCATGCTCGACCATCCGCTTCATATTCTTTCGCTCGGCTTCGGCAGCGGACTGTCTCCCATCGTGCCGGGCACGGTCGGCACGTTATTCGCATGGGTGTCGTTCGTCGTGTTCAATCCGCATCTGACGGTCGCGGAATGGGGCGCGCTGATCGTCGCCGGCTTCATTGCGGGATGCTGGTTCACCGGCTTCACGGCCAAGAAAATGGGCACCAACGATCCGTCGCCGGTCGTGTGGGACGAGATCGTCGCGTTCTGGCTCGTGCTGCTGCTCGTCACGCCCGCGACCTTCACCGGACAATTGTGGGCGTTCGTCGTGTTCCGCTTCTTCGACATGGTGAAGCCGCCGCCCATCCGGTATTTCGATCGCCGGTTGAAAGGCGGTTTCGGCATCATGTTCGATGATCTTGTCGCGGCGTTCTTCACGCTGCTCGTGATCGCGCTCTGGCGCATGACCCTCTGATTTTTTCCATCCATCGGGACCACCGCCATGCCAACCGACACCGTCGTTCACCAACTTGCGATTCGCGTCGGCAACAAGCTGCACGCCGAACGGCTGATGCTCGCCACCGCTGAGTCGTGCACGGGCGGCATGGTCGCGACCGCCATCACCGATATTTCCGGCAGCAGCGCGTGGTTCGAGCGCGGCTTCGTCACGTATTCGAATCTCGCGAAGATCGAGATGATCGGCGTGCCCGCGACGCTGATCGAACAGCACGGCGCGGTCAGCGAGCCGGTCGCGAAGGCCATGGCCGAAGGCGCGCTGCGCAACAGCCGCGCGCAGGTCTCGGTATCGATTACGGGCGTGGCGGGACCGGCGGGCGGCAGCGAGGCGAAGCCGGTTGGAACCGTGTGCTTCGGATGGAGCAATCGTCTGAATACGCAGATCGAGACCCAGCATTTCAAGGGCGATCGCGAACAGGTCAGAACGCAGGCCGCCGCGCATGCCTTGCGCAGGCTGCTGGAGTTCATGGATCAGAGCGAGCGCTGAGCGAGCGTCTATCGCATGAACAAGCGCATCGACAATCCGGCCGATTCCATCACGTTCAGCAAGGATCAGGTGGCCCGCTGGATGGGTCAGAAGACCTTCGGCAAGGCGCTCGACTACGTTAATGCGGTGCGCGATCTCGGCTGGACGGGCGAAATCCTGCGCGCGCGCGTGCCCGGCACGCAGCTACAGCCGTACTCGGTCGAGATTTCCTTCCGCGAAGAACGGCCGCGCGGCTATTGCTCTTGTCCCGTCGGTTACGAATGCAAGCATGTCGCGGCGACGCTGCTCGCCTATCTGGATCGCACGCAAGCAGCCGATCAAACGGGCGTGAGTTTCGAGGTCGAGCAGTGGCTTTCCAGCTTTCGGGCGAAGGTCGAGGCGACGCGTCGGGCACGCGCGACAGCGGTCCGGCGCACGACAGGCGCAAACTACCAAATTCTCTATGTGCTCGTTCCGTCCATGTACGGGGCGCTGCCTTTCGAGATCGCAATGCTGAAGGCGCGGCTCGGCACCAACGGCGACATTCGCGCGACCGAAGCGTGGTATCCAAATTACGCCCAGTGGAACAATCCGCCGAAATTCGTGACGCCGGCAGATGAACCCATCGTCCGTGCGCTCAGGAACGAGCGCGGAGGTTCAAGCGGCTACTACGCGCTCAAGGGCAAGCGCGGCGCGATCGTCTGGCAGATGATGCTCGCGACGGGCCGCCTCTACTTCGAACCGGACATCCGGGATCCGCGACTCGCACAGCCGTTGCGCGAAGGCGCGATGCGCAGCGGAAACATCGAATGGATTCCGCACGGCGACGACATGATCTTCGCCTCGCTCGAAACGTCGCCGGAATCGAACGTCACATTGCCGACCGAGCCGCCGTTGTACATCGACATCGTTACGAACGAAACCGGATCCATCGACGTACCGATTTCGGACGAACTGCTCGCCGATTATCTGTCGATGCCGGTGCTCACGCTCGACGAAGCGGCCGCCGTGCGTAACGCGCTCGCCGAATTCGCGCCCGATCTGCCCGCGCCGCCCTCCGACGGCGAGACCGGAATACGCACGATCGACGCGACGCCGGCGCCCGTCCTCACGCTCGATACGCTGTTGCTCGATGCACCCGCCAGGCTGGATATGCCCGCGACCGAACTGGACATCGCGTTGCTCGATTTCGACTACGGCGGCGTGACGATCGGGGCGAACAGTCCCGACGCTCTTTTGCGGCTCGCGGACGGCGAGCTCGTCCGTATCGCGCGCCGGATCGATATCGAAGATGCATGCGCCGGACGCCTGCTCGGACGCGGGATGAAGTCGGTCTCCGGCGCGCCTGTCAGCCGCGCCGACTCACCGTATGCGGGCGGCTTCATCATGCCGGCGCGCGACGCGTGGCCGGCGTTCGTCAGCGACGACATTCCCGCTTTGCGCGACGCCGGCTGGCGCATCGAGATCACGCCCAATTCGCGCTTCGATGTCGTCGAGGTCGAGCAAATCGACGCGACCGCGCGCGCCGCCGAAAACGGCTGGTTCGATCTCGAGTTGGGCATCCTCGTCGAGACGGAGCGCGTGCGCCTCGAACCGTTGCTCGCCGAACTTTTCGCCCGGGATCGCCGCTGGTTGAACGGCGCGATCGACGCCATCGACGATGCGCACGCCGTCGAATTCCGCACGCACGAAGGCAGGCGCTTCGCGCTGCGCGCCGCGCGGATCAAGCCGCTCGTGCGCGCGCTCATCGACCTGTTCGACCGCGCCGAGCCGAAAGCCGACGCGTCACTGCGGCTGCAGGCGCTCGAAGCCGGCCGTCTCGCCGCCGCCGACGAAACGCTTCGCTGGCAATTCGATGGCGACGCGTCGGTCATCGAACTTGCGAAACGGCTACGCAACGTCGCGGGAACGCGCCGCATCGACGCCCCACGCGGGCTTCAAGCGACGCTGCGTGACTATCAGCGCGAGGGCGTCGACTGGATGCAATTCCTGCGCGAACACGATATCGCCGGCGTGCTCGCGGACGACATGGGGCTCGGCAAGACCATACAGACGCTCGCGCACATACTCGTCGAGAAGGAGGCGGGCCGGCTCACGAGCCCGGCGCTGATCGTCGTGCCGACCACGCTCGTCAACAACTGGATAGACGAAGCGCGCCGCTTCGTGCCCTCGCTGAAAGTGCTCGATCTGCATGGCCCGTTGCGTCACGAACGCTTCACGGAAATTGCGCGGCACGACCTCGTCGTGACGACGTATGCGCTCGTCTGGCGCGATCACGAAGCGCTGTCGCAGCACGACTATCACCTGTTGATACTCGACGAAGCGCATTACGTGAAGAACGCATCGAGCAAGGCGGCGGGCGTGGTTCGCACGTTGGGCGCGCGGCATCGGCTCTGTCTCACGGGGACGCCGCTGGAGAATCATCTGGGCGAACTTTGGTCGCAGTTCGATTTCCTGCTGCCCGGCTTTCTCGGCTCGAAAAAGGAGTTCGCCTCTCGCTGGCGCAAGCCTATCGAAAAGCAGAACGACGCGATGCGCCGCGATCTGCTCGCGCGCCGGATTCGCCCGTTCATGCTTCGCCGCCGCAAAGATGAAGTCGCGACGGAATTGCCGCCGAAGACAATGATCGTGCGCAGCGTCGAACTCGAAGACGCACAGCGTGATCTCTATGAAACCGTGCGCGCCGCGATGCAGAAGAAGGTGCGCGACGCTATCTCGAAGCAGGGGTTCGCACGCAGCCATATCGTGATGCTCGACGCGTTGCTGAAACTGCGGCAAGTGTGCTGCGATCCGTCGCTCGTCAAGCTGCCGGGGGCGCCGAAAACCGCGGGATCGGCCAAGCTCGCGCTGTTGCTCGAGATGCTTCCGGCGCTCATCGAGGAAGGCCGGCGCGTGCTCGTTTTCTCGCAGTTCACGGGCATGCTCGCGATCATCGCCGCCGCGCTCGACGAGGCCGGTCTCGCGTATGTCACGCTGACGGGCGACACCGCTGACCGCAAGACGCCGGTGCAGCGCTTCCAGGAGGGCGAAGCGCCGGTCTTCCTGATCAGCCTGAAGGCGGGCGGCGTCGGCCTGAACCTGACGGCGGCCGATACCGTCATTCATTACGATCCGTGGTGGAATCCGGCGGCCGAGAATCAGGCGACGGATCGCGCGCACCGCATCGGCCAGGAAAAGCCGGTGTTCGTGTACAAGCTCGTCGCGGCCGGGAGCATCGAAGAAAAGATTCTGGAGATGCAGGGGCGAAAGGCAGCGCTCGCGGCGGGCATTCTGTCCGAAGATGCGCGCGCGGTGGAGAAGTTCTCCGCCGAAGACATCGAGGCGCTGTTCGCGCCTATTGCCGATAGTTGAAGCGCGCGCTCACCGATACTGATTGATCGTATCGCGCGTCTTCTTCGCGGCTTCGGCCGCGGCTTGCGCGTAATGATCGCCCTTGCCGGCGTAGATGATCGCGCGCGACGAATTGATCAACATGCCCGTGCCGTTCGCGGTGCGGCCCGCGCGCACGGTTGCTTCGACATCGCCGCCTTGGGCGCCGATGCCCGGAATCAGAAGCGGCATGTCGCCGACGATCCCGCGTACCGTTTCGATTTCCTTCGGAAACGTCGCACCGACGACGAGGCCCAACTGGCCCTTGTCATTCCACTTTTCCGCCGCGAGCCTGGCGACGACCTGATACAGCGGCTCGCCATCGGTCGTGAGAAATTGCAGATCGGAGCCGCCCGCGTTCGACGTGCGGCACAGCACGATCACGCCTTTGCCCTCATGCGCGAGATACGGCTCGATCGAATCGAAGCCCATGTACGGATTCACGGTGACGGCATCGGCCCGATAGCGCTCGAACGCTTCCTTCGCGTACTGCTCGGCCGTGCTGCCGATATCGCCGCGCTTCGCATCGAGAATCACCGGAATGCCGGCGTGCTTCTCGTGGATATGCGCGATCAACGCTTCGAGCTGATCTTCCGCGCGATGCGCCGCGAAGTACGCGATCTGCGGCTTGAACGACGATGCATACGGCGCGGTTGCATCGACGATGGTCTTGCAGAACTCGAAGATCGCGTCGGCGCGGCCGTTGAGTGCGCCGGGAAACTTCGCCGGCTCCGGGTCGAGGCCGACGCACAGAAGCGATTGAGTCCGCGACCACGCGGCATTGAGCGATTCGATGAAGGACATGGCGGGAAGATGTTGAAAACGTCGATGCCACGCATTTTAACGTGCGTGGCGTCATCTTCCGTCGCGTCTTCCGGCGCGGCTTAGCGCGCCGCGTCCCGTGCCCGCGCCTTCGCGCCTGCCCGCGTGCGCGGCCTTCCGCGCCGCGTCGCTTCCCCGGTGCGCTCGACGGTGAAGCGGAATTCCCGCGACAAGCGTTCGCCCGGTTTGAGCACGGTCATGCCGTTCGCTTCCCCCCCGCCGGGCAGATTCACCGCGTTGATCGGATGATCGACCGGCTCGAAGCAGAAAAAGCTTTCGCCGGGCGGCGCGTAAAGGACGTAGTAGTCGGTGTCGGCGGCGATCGTTAGCGACAGGCGGCGCTTCGGCCACAGCACGCTCGTGCGCCCGCTCCATCCGGTGAACGCGTTGTTGACCATTTCCGATGGCATCGGATACGCAACGCCGAATTGCCACGCGGGCGGCGTCGGAACATGCCGCACAGGCAGCCAGTCGTCGCCGCACAGCCACACGCCGCCCGCCGCCGCCGACAACTCCGTGTCCGCCTCGCGCATCAGGAACGGATGCAGCCCGAGGCCGAACGGCAGCGCTTCGTCGCCGGTATTTTCGACATCGAGCGTCACGGCGAGCGTCGCTTCGTCGAGCGTGTAAGTCTGCGCGGCGCGAAACGCGTAAGGCATGCCGCCGCTGCGATCGAGCGTGACACGCACGCGCGCGGAATCCTGATCCGCGACTTCCCACGCGCCGAGCCAGCCATCGCCGTGCAGCGGCAGCGGTTCGCCCGGGCGATTGCACGGCACCTCGATCGAGCGTCCGGAAAACTGAAAGTGTCCGTTGCCGATGCGGTTCGAATACGGCAAAAGCGGATAGCACGCGAGCTGATTCGGATCGGTGTCCGGTCCCGGCGCGACGCACGGCCGGAAGATCGGCACGAGCGTGCCTTCGTGCCGCCAGTCGAAGCGCGTGATGCCGCCGCCGAGCGACGGTGCCAGTTCGAGCCGCAAATGCGCGTTGGCGAGCGTGATGCAGCCGTCGACATCGGCGCCGCCCATCGCGACGACCGCGGTGCTCGGGCCGGGACGGATCGGCGGTTCGGTGGCGGCGGCGAGCCGCGCACGGCGGGCGTTCGCCTGTTCCTTGGACATCGATGCAGGATTCGGTCTTTGCTCTGTTCGCGCGACAGCCATGACTCGTGCTCCATCGAGAGGCGAAGAACCCGGCGTTGCCGGGATGGGTCGGGCGGCGCGTCGATCGCGCGCCGCCTCGTGTTCTGGTTACGCCTTGCCCGCAAATACGGCTTCCGCGATGCCGCGTGCACCGGGCGTCGCGACGAACACGCCGCCTGCGTGCGCGTCTGTTTCGCCGAGGCCGATGCGCGCCGTCGTCACATACAGCGTGCCGAAGTCCGCGCCGCCGAACGCGGCGCAACTCGGCTGCGCGCTCGGCACGTCGATGCGCGCCGTCTCGCGGCCGTCGCTTTCGTAGCGCACGACGCGCGCGCCGCCCCACTGCGCGTTCCACAAGCCGCCGTCCGCATCGACGATCGAGCCGTCGGGCACGCCGGTCGCATCCGTCAGCTCGACGAACACGCGGTCGTTGTCGAAGGTCGGATAGTCGCATACGCGAATCTGACGCGTGGGCGAATCGCAGTAGTACATCGTCGCCCCATCGGGCGAGAAGCCGATGCTATTCGAGATCGCGCAATTCCCTAGCGGCAGCTTTTCCAGCGACAGATCCGCATTCAGCCGATAAAACGCGCCGACCGGTTGCGCATCGTCCACGTCGTGTTTCGTGCCGAACACGAATCGCCCTTCGCGGTCGCAACGGCCGTCGTTCAGGCGCGTCGGCAGATCGGCTTCGACTTCCATGATGGTTTCGATCTTGCCCGTCGCGATTTCATGGAACGCGAGCCGCGATGCGAGGCCGAGCAGCAGGAAACGCGCATCGGCGCACGGCGTGAAGCACGCAAGCCGCTCGGGCATGTCGAACGATTCGCTCGCGCCGTCGCGCGGATCGTAGCGCCACAGCTTCTTGCCTTCGATATCGGTCCACCAGAAGCGGCCGCTCGCGGCGCACCACGTCGCGCCTTCGCCGAGCGAACACTGGCTGTCGATGAGAAGTTGCGCTCGCATCGGATTCATCAGGCCCATCCTCCGTCGACGATCATGTCCTGCGCCGTGATCATTTTGCTGTCGTCCGATGCTAGAAAGAGCGCCGCGCGCGCGAGGTGTGCGGGCAGCAGTTCTCCGTCGATGCACTGGCCTTGCTTGATTGCTTCCTTGCCGGCCTCGTCGAGCCACAGACGCTTTTGCTTCTCGGTCATCACCCAGCCCGGCACGAGCGTATTCACGCGGATGCCGAATTTGCCGAGATCGCGCGCGAGGCCGCGCGTCATGCCTTGCACTGCCGATTTCGACGTCGTGTAGACGGGGAAGTTGCCTTGCTTGAGCATCCAGCTGATCGAGCCGAGATTGATGATCGAGCCGCCGCCCGCGCGCTTCATGTCGTCGATGACGGCCTGCGCCGCGAAGAATTGATGGCGGATGTTGACCGCGATGCCTGCATCGTACGACTCGGGCGTGACGTCTTCGATTGCGTGGCGTTTGTCGTTGGCAGCGTTGTTGACAAGCACGTTGATGGGCCCGAGGGCGGCTCTTACATCGGCGATGCCTTTGCGGAGTGCGTCGATGTCGGTCAGGTCGACGTTGAGGAACATCGGGCGGGTCTGGCCTTCTTGCAGGGCTGCGCCGAGGCGGTCGGCGAGCGCTTCGCCAGCGTCGGTGTCGATGTCGAAGAAGGCGACTTTCGCGCCCTGATCGAAGAAGTGTTCGACGAAGCCTTCGCCGATGCCGGTTGCGCCTCCGGTTATCAGCACTGTTTTGCCTTGCAGGCTGGGGTATCTTGCGAGGTTCTTTTCGATCGTTGCCATTGGGTTTTGTCTCTCCTTGCTTCGCTTGTCGCGCTCGTTAGCTTTGCGCTTTTTGCCGGATCCCGGTTTCTTAGTGGTCTACTAGCACTGCCGCCCCGCACAGGGGCAACGCTGATAGACCGACACGAAAACGGGATCCAGCGACATCAACGGCAAAACATCAACAACGACATCAACCGCAAAAACATCAATCCCGCGACCCGCGATTCTTCAACTGATCGAGCAGAACGGCAGCAAGCAGGATAGCCCCTCTCACGAGGTACTGATAAAACGCGTCGATATTCAAAAGGTTCATGACGTTCTCGACAGTGCCCATGATGAGCACGCCAATCACGACACCGGAAATCGTCGCCCTACCGCCCAGCAGAGAAACACCGCCAAGAACACAGGCAGAAATGACATTGAGCTCGAAGCCTTGAGCGGCATTCGGCTGCCCCGACGTGATGCGCGAAGCGAGAATGACCCCAGCCAGCGCGGTCACAGCGCCCTGAATCAAAAAGATCCACACACGCGTGCGCTCGACATTGATCCCCGCGAGCCGCGAAGCCTCGGGATTACCGCCGATAGCCAATGTATTACGTCCATACACCGTCTGATTGAGCAATACGCCAAAAACGATGAAGCACGCAAGCGTGACCCAGATAGGCAGGGAAATCCCGATCATCGACAGACTGCCGAGCGCGATGAACGTATCCGACGACACACCCACCGCCTGTCCGTGCGATACGATGAACCCGAGCCCGCGCACGATTTCCATCGTCGCCAAGGTCGTAATCAGCGCATTGATTCGCAGATAAGCGATCACCGCGCCGTTCACAAACCCGATCACCGCACCCGCAGCCACCGCCGCGATGATCGCGATGAAGGTGTTGTCCGTCGCATTCAGAACCATCGCGCACAGAACACCGGCGAAGGCGATCGTCGAGCCCACCGACAAGTCGAAATCGCGCGACGCGAGGCAGAACATCATCGTGCACGCGACCATGCCGATCTGCGAGATCGACAGCGCGAGGCCGAGCATGTTCTCGATCGAGAAGAAGTGATCGACGGTCAGCGACATCGTCACGAACATCACAATGAAGATCACGATCAGGCTGTACTCCGTGATCTGCTGCCACCACTTCTGCTTGTCGTTCTTTTGCGGGATCAGCGCGTTCGCGACGCTTTCCGTCGCCTGCCCCACGATGTTTTCTCTTGCTTCCATGATTCGCTCCTCTCGTCTTTACGCCGCCTGCGCGACCGTTTCCGCCTGCGGCAGCGCAAGGCTCAACACTGTTTGTTCGCTCGCCTTCTCGCGCGCCAGTTCGCCCGCGATACGCCCCTGCCGCATCACGACGATCCGGTCCGACACGCCCAGCACTTCCGGCAATTCCGACGAAATCATCACGATCGCGCAGCCGCGCTCGGCAAGTTGATAGATCACGTTGTAGATCTCATGCTTCGCGCCGACGTCGATGCCGCGCGTCGGTTCGTCGAGAATCACGACCTTCAGGTCCGGCTCCGCGAGCCAGCGCGACAGAATCGCCTTCTGCTGATTGCCGCCCGAAAGAAAACGGATGCGCTGCTTCCGGCTCGGCGTCTTGATCTTCAGCAACTGGATGAAGCGCTCGGCCGTCTGCGCCTCCTTCTTGCGATCCAGAAACAGCCCGCCGCGCAGATAGTGCCGCCGGCACGAAATATTGATGTTCTCCGCGACCGTCGCCATCGCGACGATGCCTTCTTCCTTCCGATCCTCCGGACACAGCACGATGCCGTGACGAATCGCCTCGCCGGTGCTGCGAACCTTGATCGGCTTGCCGTCGAGCATGATGTCGCCGCCCTTCTTCTTGTCCGCGCCGTAGACGAGATGCATCAGCTCGCTGCGTCCCGCGCCGACGAGCCCGAAGAAGCCCACGATCTCCCCGCGCTTCACCTCGAAGCTCGCGGGCGCGCTCAATGCATCGCCCTCCACGTTCTTCACGGAGAAGCGCACGTCGCCCAAAGGACGCGCGCGATAGTTGTAGATGTCGCTGATCTCGCGCCCGACCATTTCCTGCACGAGCGTTTCGCGCGGCACATCCGCGAGCGAAAGATGCGACGCGATCTTGCGCCCGTCGCGGAAAATCGTGCACGCGTTGCACAGTTCGTAAATCTCGTCCATGCGATGCGAGATGTAGATCAGCGCACGGTTATCCGCCTGCAGATCGCGCACGAGCTTGAAGAGCACTTCCGTCTCGCGATGCGACAGCGAACTCGTCGGTTCGTCGAGCGCGATCACGCGCGCGTTGCGCAGCAGCGCCTTGCAGATTTCGACCATCTGCCGCTGCGCGATCGACAGCTTGCGCAGCTTCGCATTCGGATCGAGATCGACGCCCATCGCCGCAAGCCGCTCGCGTACGTGCGCCTTGGCCGCGCGCTTGTCGACCCAGCCGAGCCGGTTCGGCAATGCGCCGAGCAGCAGATTCTCGGACACGGTCAGATCCGGCACGTACTGCAATTCCTGATGAATCACCGCGATGCCCGCGGCAATCGATGCCGCCGCGCTCGCGAAATGCACTTCCTTGTCGTCGATGAGCACGCGCCCCGAATCGGGCTGATACTCGCCGCCGAGAATCTTGAGCAAGGTCGATTTGCCCGCGCCGTTCTCGCCCATCAAACCGTGAACTTCGCCGGCGTTGACGTCGAACGACACGCCGTCGAGCGCGCGCACGCCTGGAAACACCTTGCCGATATTGTCAAAACGCAGCGTCGCTGACACATCGCCTCCTATTCTCGAGCGGACCGCACGCGCGGCCCGCTTCCCTCACGCAAGACTTAGTTCGATGCCAGTCCCATCTGCTGGCGCACCGATGCCACGTTTTCACGCGTGGCCAGCATGCCGGTCGTGAGCGTGAGCGGCGGCGGCGCCTTGCCGTCCTTGATCCACGCGTACATCAGCTCGGACGTCTCTTCGCCGTGGCGCTTCGGGCTGATGATGACGGTGCCGTAGAAGCCCGTCGGATTCGGTTTCTTGAACTCGTTTAACGCCGAGTCCGATCCGCCGATACCGATGCCGATCATGTTGTCCGCCTTGAAGCCGCGGCCTTCCGCTGCGCGCACCGCGCCGAGCACGGCTTCGTCGTTCAGGCCGTAGGCGACCCAGTGCTTGTATTGCGGATTCTTCGTCAGCGCGATGTTCGCGGCGTTGAACGCGTTCTCGGTGTCGGTCTTCGCCTGCGGCGCGGCGACGATGTTCGCCTTCGGGAAACCGGCGGCGACGAGCGCATCGGTCGCGCCGGCCGTGCGGTCATGCGCGGTCGGCAATTGCTCGTAAGTCACGTCGATCGCGCCGACATCCTTCATGTCCCAGCCGCGCTTCTTGATCTCGGCGGCGATCCCGTCGCCCACCTGCTTGCCGATGTTGTATGCGGAAATGCCCATGTGCGGCACGGATTCGATCGGCTTGCCCGAACCGTCGACGAGGCGGTCATCGACCGTCATCATCTTGAGCTTGTCGGCCTTCGCCTTCGCGACGATGCCCGGCCCGAGCTTCACGTCCGGCGTACAGATGATGAAGCCCTGCGCCTTCTGCGCGGCGAGGTTGTCGATCGCGCTCATCACCTTTTCACCCGACGGCGCGCCGATCTTCACGAGCGTGAAGCCCTTTTCCTTGGCGGCGATTTCGGCGAACTTCCATTCGTCCTGAAACCACGGCTCTTCCGGCTGCTTCACGAGGAAGCCGATCTTGACCTCGTCGGCGGCCTGCGCGACCGGCGCCGCGATCATGGACGCGCTCGTTGCCGTGGCAGCGGCGATCAGCGTGAGGAACAGTCTGCGTTTCATTTTTTGTCTCCCGACTTTTTCCGATGTCGAAAAATGCCCGCGCGCGGGCGCTACGAAGTGTGTGGCCGCTTTCTTGTTGATTGATGTCCGCACAGCGGCCAGTGCGTCATTCTTTCGTGATCTCGTTTGCTTCAGTCGTGGTACAGCGCGCTTCGCCCGCCATCCACGGTGATACAGCTCGCGTTGATGAACGGCGCCTCGTCCGATGCGAGGAACACCGCCGTCATCGCGACTTCCCGCGGCTCGCCGATACGCTTCATCGGCTGAAGATCGAGCGTCGCCTGACGCGCGGCCTTCGGATCAGCCTGCGAATTCCACCAGTCGAGCGTCAGTTGCGTTTCGATGTAACCCGGCGCGATCGCATTCACGCGCACGTTGTTCGGCGCGTACTCGATGCCGAGCGCGCGCGTGAGGCCGATCACACCGTGCTTCGCCACCGGATACGGAAAGCAGCCCGGAATGATCTTGAAGCTGTGCGTCGACGCGATGTTCACGATGCTGCCGCGCCCGCGCTCGACCATGCCCGGCAACACCGCGCGGCAGCCGTTCCACACGCCGTCGAGATCGACGGCGAAGCAGCGGCGCCAGTCGTCGTCGGTCATCGTGAGCGGATCGCAGAACACGTTGATGCCGGCGTTGTTCACGAGCACGTCGAGCGGGCCGAGCGCGGCTTCGGTCTGCGCGACGGCTTCCTTCACCGATGCGCTTTGCGTCACGTCCGTTTCGACCGCGATGACGTTCGCGCCGGTTTCTTCCCCGATGCGCTTGGCGGTTTCGCGGGCCGTGCCGATGTCGAGTTCCGCGAGCGCGACGCGTGCGCCCTCGCGCGCGAACGCCAGCGCGATCGCCGCGCCGATGCCGCGTCCCGCGCCCGTGACCATCGCGACCTTGCCGGCGAGGCGGTTCATTTGGCTGCGCCTCGTGCAACGGCCAGTCCGTCAATGAACGCCTTCGCGTGCCGCGCCGTGACGTCCGCGCTCTGGCCCGGCTTGTAGAGCGCCGAGCCGAGGCCGAAGCCGTTCGCGCCTGCGCTCAAGAACGGCTCGATGTTGTCCGGCGCAATACCGCCGACCGGCACGAGCGGCACGTCCTTCGCGATCACCGCGCGCCATGCCTTCGTCACCGTTGGGCCGAGCTGCTCGGCGGGAAACATCTTCAGCACGTCCGCGCCGTTCTTCAGCGCGAGAAACGCCTCGTTCGGCGTCGCGACGCCCGGCGCGCACGCGAGACCCTGCGCCTTCGCGGCGCGCACGACATCGGCGTCGCTGTGCGGCATCACGATGAGCTCGCCGCCCGCGGCCTTCACGCTATCGACGTAACTCGGATGCAGCACCGTTCCCGCACCGACGATCGCATCGGCGGGCAGCGTCTGACGGATCGCCGCGATGCTGTCGAACGGCTGCGGCGAATTCAGCGGCACTTCGACGATGCGAAAGCCCGCTTCATAGAGCGCGCGGCCGTGATCGGCGGCTTCGGCCGGCGTGACGCCGCGCAGTATCGCGATCAGCGGGCACGCGGCGAACGCCTTTGCGAGACCGGCGTGCATGCCGTAGAGCGCGGGCAGATTGATGGGAGGCTGCATCGTGTTCTCTCCTTTTCAGGCCACGCGCCTGGCCGCGACCAGCCCGGCCAGCGCGGCGATTCCATAAAGGCCGTGCTCGGTGGCGTGCGCGACCGTGGCGGCATCGTGGCATCCGAAACGCGCGAGCGCGGCGCGATAGCGATTGCAAAGCGCATCGTTGCCAATCAGGCGCAGGGGCTTTCCCGCGAGCGCGGATTGTTCGCGCGCAAGCACTTCGTTCAGCCCGCGCAATTCATGGCCGATCAACAGGCCCGACAAATAATCCGATTGCTGCTCCGCGCTCAGTTGGCCCGTGAGGCCGAGCGTGCGCGTGCTGAAGATCGTCGCGAGCACGCCGGGATGACCGGCATCGCGCGCCGTCTCGACGCCGCGCAGGAACGCCTGTTCGTCGTGCGTCGCGGTGGGATGCATCGTGCGGCCGAGGATCGTGTGATCGCGCAGCGCGCTGAAGGTCTCGCCCGTCATGAAGGTGTAGAAACGCTCGATGCGCTCATCGGCGACGAACGCCCACTTCGCGTGCGTGCCCGGCAGTCCGATCAGCGCGCCGCCCGCGTTTCCGAGCGCCGGCTCGCTCGCCAGCGCGCCGAAAATCTGCGTTTCCTCGCCGCGCATCACGTTGGGCAACACGCCGCGCTCCAGCACGCCCGGCACGACATGCAGCACGACGCCGCGCGCCGTCTTCACATCGACGATGCCCGCGACGAGCGCATCGGCATTCGCCGGCGTTTCGACGTACGGCGCTTCGACCCAGCCCTGCGCGCTGCCGACCATGCCCGCCGCGATCACCGGCAAGTGCGCGTGCGCGTCGAGCCACGCGCCGCAGGTTTCCTCGAACGCCTGATCGAACCCGCCCGCCGGCAGATTCATGATGCCCGCCGACGATGCGCGCGTATCGAGGGCGAGACCGTCGGCGCCAAGCAGATAGGCGCGCAGCGAAGTCGTGCCCCAGTCGAGCGCGATGAGCGCGGGCGTGGAAACGGATGCGGTCATCGCTTGATCCTGCGGGCGGCCTGCGGCGCGCGCCAGCCAAGTTCCTCGGAGATCGCGTGCGCTTCGCGCTGCACGACCGGAATCAGTTCCTCCATGCGCTCGTGCGGCATATAGGGAATGGTGCTCGCCACCGACAAGGCCGCGACGATCGCGCCCGACGCATCGCGCACCGGCGCGGCGACGCAGCGGATCGACGCCTCGTTCTCTTCGAGATCGAACGTGAAGCCGCCTTGCGCATAGCGCGTCATGCGCTGCTGGAAGGTGTCGAAGTCGGGGCGGTTGTCGGGCTTGAAGCTCATTCTCGCCAGCACGCGATGCGACGCTTCGAGCAGCTTCTTCCACGCGTTCGCTTCGAGGTCGAGCATCATCGCCTTGCCGATGCCCGTCGACGCGAGCGGCATCCGGTGCCCGACGCGCGAACGCATCTCCAGGCCGCGCGTGCCCGGAATCTTGTCGATGTAAAGCACGTCGTCGCCGTCGCGCACGCCGAGATGGATCGTGT
Organism: Caballeronia sp. ATUFL_F1_KS39; assembly: GCF_023630985.1. Taxonomy (NCBI): domain Bacteria; kingdom Pseudomonadati; phylum Pseudomonadota; class Betaproteobacteria; order Burkholderiales; family Burkholderiaceae; genus Caballeronia; species Caballeronia sp. ATUFL_F1_KS39. The sequence goes on from NZ_JALQDZ010000019.1 coordinate 71,916, forward strand.
CGTGCGTATGCTCGGCGAGCGCCTGCAGATGCGGGCGCGCGACGGTCGTGAGCGGCATCTGTTCGAGCGCGATCGTGCCGAGTTCGATGAGCTTCGGCCCGAGCAGATAGCCGCCCTGCACCTGACGCAGATAGCGCGCTTGCACGAGCGAGCTCACGAGCCGATGCGTCGTGCTGCGCGTCGTGCCGAGCGCCGCGCCGAACGCGCGCAGGTCGCGCGCGCCGTTCGCGGCGGCTTCGAGAATCGCGAGGCCGCGCAACAGCGTCTGCGTGCCCGCCTGCTGCGGCGTGATGTCGACGAGCGCGCTCGGCAGCGCGATGGCGTCGGGATCGGGTGTGTGCTTCGTCCCGCTCGCGCCGTTGGACTTGGCGCGCGCTGCGCCCGCCTCGGCGATGTCGGTTTCAGGGGTCTGGAATTTGGTCATGGCGCGAATCCCTCGTCGATCACGATGCGCGCCGGATGACGCACGCGGGCGCGTCCCCGATGGAATGAGCGTACGAATCGTGCAAGGAGGCCCGCGAGCGCGGGCGTGCGATCGAATGCATGACGTGTCTCCATTGTTCTGGTCGTGCGCGCCGGAAGTCGCTCCGGTCGTCGCCCGCGCGTGCCGTTTCAGGCTTTGGCCGGATTGTAGTTCCGGCTCTTCGATTTATTCAATATGTGATCGTCGTGCTCACATAATGGGAGATAGACTTGCAGCCGAAAGCTTCTGGAAAACAAAAAAGCCCTGAATTATCAGGGCTTTGCATTGTTTATCGCGGCCAGCTAAATTTCACTGCGGCAGTTCCGCCGCCCCCATCCGCCGTGCGATGACGCCCGCGCGCTGCGACAGATACGGCGCATTGCGATGGTCGTCGAAATACTTCGGACGCGGCAGCATCACCGCGAGCCGCGCGCTCTGCCAGGCCGTCAGTTTGGCCGCCGATGTCTTGTAGTAATACCGCGCCGCCGCTTCCGCGCCGTACACGCCGTTGCCCCACTCGACCGAATTCAGGTAGATCTCGAAGATGCGTTCCTTGTCCATCCAGAACTCGAGCATCCAGGTGATGACGAGCTCCTGCGCCTTGCGCACATAGCTCTTTTCGCGCGACAGAAACAGGTTGCGCGCGAGCTGCTGCGAAATGGTCGAGCCGCCCGCGACGATTTTTCCGCGCGCCTTGTTCTTCTCCCACGCTTGAAGAATGGCGTCGGTTTCGTAGCCGTTGTTATTGACGAAATTCGCGTCTTCCGAAGCGATGATCGCGCGCTTCAGATTGCGCGAAATCTGCTCGTACGGCACCCAGGTGCGTTGCAGCGAAATGCCCGGATGCGTCTTCGCGAGCGTCCACGCGTCGGCGCGCATGAAGGCCGTCGGACCGGGATTGACGATCGTCCAGATGCCGATCTGCGCGAAGAACCAGATCTGCGTCGCGATGAACGCGATGCCGAGCACCGATATGCCGTACGCGATCCAGCGCGCCGGGCCGAGCCGCACCGCTTTGCGCACGCGCGGCGAGCGGCTGCCCTGGCTGCCGACGGGCGCGGTGGTCATGTCAGGCTTTCGCGGCCAGCGCGGCGCGCAGATCGCGCAGCACCGCGCCGCCATCCGGGCGCACGCCGCGCCAGATGAAAAACGATTCAGCGGCCTGCTCGACCAGCATGCCGAGACCGTCCGATGCGCGCGCGCCGAGCTTCGACGCGTGTTGCATGAAGACGGTCGGCTGCGCGCCGTACATCATGTCGTAGGCGAGCGTGCCCGCGCCGAACGCGCTGTCGTCGCAATCGGGCAAGGCGGCGTCGAGGCTGCCCGCGGTCGCGTTGACGATCACGTCGTACTGCCCGGCTTCCGCGCTGTTGGCGCCGCCGCCCGAAAAACGCACGCCGCACTCGGACGCGTTCTGCGCGAACTGATCGACGAGCTGAAGCGCCTTCGCCGCCGTGCGGTTGACGATGGTGAGGGCGGCCGGCGCGCGATCGAAGATCGGCAGCACGACGCCGCGCGCCGCGCCGCCCGCGCCGAGCAGCAGAATGCGCGCGCCTTTCAGACTCACGCCGAGATTCACTTCGATGTCGCGCACGAGGCCGACGCCATCGGTGTTGTCGCCGCGCACGCCATCCGGCCCGAAGGCGAGCGTGTTCACCGCGCCCGCCGCTGCCGCGCGCGGCGACAGCGAATCGGCGAGCGCGTGCGCTTCGAGCTTGAACGGCACGGTGACGTTCATGCCGCGTCCGCCCGACGCGATGAACGCCTTCACTTCACGCGTGAAGCCATCGAGCGGCCCGAGAATGCGGCCGTATTCGATCGGCTCGCGGGTCTGCGCGGCGAACTGCGCGTGAATCCACGGCGATTTGCTGTGCTCGATCGGATTGCCGATCACCGCGTATTGGTCTTTCATGGCGTCGGTTCCTGCGCGTTGTCGGGCGTTTCCGGTTGTGGTTGCTCCACCGACGCTTCCGCCTGCGCTTCGGCTTCGCTTTCGGCAGAAAGATCGCTCGTCTCGATGATCTCTTCTTCCGCCTCTTCTTCCTCGACCGGCGCGCTCGCGGACGGCGCGTCGATCACGTGCAGCAGACGGCACGATGCTTCGACCGTCAGCTCGTCGATCGATACGACTTCGAGCATCACACGCGTGCCGCGCGCATGCACGCCGAGGCCGGGCACGTGCAGGATCAGCGGAATCTCTTCGAGCCGCACGAGATCGTCCTTGATGACCGAAGCGGGAACGTGCTTCCTGTTCTCCTGCTTGAGCCAGCGCAGGCACCAGAAATACTCCATGCGGCGCTGGTGATCGGCATACGCGGTGTACGTGTCGTCGAAACCCTGCACGACGGCGAAAAGGTCCGCGTCCTTCGGCTTGAACGGCGCGGCGAGCTTGGCCGTCACGCCATGCTGCACGCACGCGAGCAACTGCCATTGATTGACGAGGTCGACATAACGGCGCAGCGGCGACGTGCTCCACGCATATTGCGCGACGCCGAGGCCTTCGTGCGGCGCGGGCGTCGTCTGCATGCGCGTGCGTTTCGGTCCCGGACCGCCGAAGCCGCGCTGCGAGCGATAGATGCCCGGCACGCCGTGATCGTTGAGGAACGCGCCCCACGACGAATTCGCGAGAATCGCCAGTTCCGCGACGATCAGATCGAGCGGCGAACCGCGACGGCGCGGCGTGATCGTGATGTGCTCGCCATCGACATAAAAGTTGAAGTCGTTGTTGCGCTGCACTTCGCGCTTGAGGCCGTAAGTCGCGCGCGCCTGTTGACGCTTTTCGAAGAGCGCCTGCGCGAGCGGCCACAGCACCGCGATGTCTTCCTTGTGCGGATAGTCGCCCGTGCCGGCCGCGAGCGTTTCCTCGGTGACGAACTCGTCGAGATGGTTGTGGCGCAGGTTGCTTTTCACGAACACGCGTTCGGCGCGCGTTTCAGTGGCGACGATATCCTGCGTCTCGCGATTCACGATGATGTACAGCGACAGCGCCGGGCGCAGCCCGCCCTCGCCGAGCGTGAACACGTCGACGACGTTGTCGGGCAGCATCGTGATCTTGTCGCCGGGCATGTAGACCGTGGAGAGACGCCCGCGCGCGATGGCGTCGATCGTGTCGCCACGCGTAATGCCGAGCGCCGGCGCCGCGATGTGGATACCCACGCGCACGCGGCCATCCGAAAGATGCTCGACGGAGAAGGCATCGTCGATTTCGGTGGTGGTGACGTCGTCGATGGAGAACGCTTCGACGTGCGCTTCCGGCAAATCCTCGGGCAGCGGTCCCGGCTGCACCGACGGAAAGCCAATGCCGTGCGGAAAGAACTCCGACAGGAACTTCGCCTCGTGCAACTGTCGGGGCGACGCGATGCCGCCGCATTCGAGCATCAGCCGCGCCTGCGAGATGCCGCGCGCCGCCGCCGCCGCTTCGAGCGCCTTGTACTCGATCGAATTCTTGTCCGGCTTCGTGAGCAGGCCGATCGCCTTGCCCTTCAGCGCATCGGGCAGCTTGCCCGCCTTCAGTTCCTCTTCCCAGCCCTGCTGCACGAGCGCCTGCTGACGCTTGCGTTCGAGCGACGCGAGCGCCATCTGCAATTGTTCCTGCGGCGCGCGCTGATACTGGCCGCGCCCTTTGCGCCGGAAGTAAACCGGCGCGCCGTGCATGCGCAGGACGAGCGCCGCGCGTTCGGCGGGTCCGAACTTGTCGCCGAAGTAATCCGCGCCCAGCGCGGCGAACGGAAATTCCTCGTCGGGCGCGCATTCCCACAGGAAGTCGAGATCGATCTCCTGCGCGATGGCGTCGGCTTCCTGCATCAGATCGCCGGCTGCGGGCTTCTCGAACTCGATCAGCACGTCTTTCGCGCGCACTTTCGCGCGCCGGCCGCCCGGCAATTCGACCTGGAACGCGTCGCCCTGTTTCGACAACACCGATCCGGCCTTGAAACTACCCGATTCCTCGAAGAAAACGTTCACTCAATACTCTCGTAAAACGGTGGACCGGGCCGCGCTTGCCGCGCGCCGGCGAATGAATGGGCTCAAGCGGCTGCGGTCGCGCGCACGGGTGGCGGCGCCTGGTCGCAGAACGCGATGACATCGGCGAGATAAGCCGGGAAGTCGCTGATCGCGTGATCGCTGCCCTGAATCAGCGTGGTTCGCACGCCGGGATAGTGGTCGAGCATCGTGCGGTAATCGAGCACTTCGTCGCCCGTCGCCGCGATCAGATAGTAGCGCTCGGGCCGCGTGATCGATTCGACCTTGAGCGCGCGCAACTCGTCGAGATGGCGCGGCAGCACGGTGATCGTTCCGCCGCCGTGCCACAACGGCTGCTCGCCGAGAAAATGGCTCAGATCGCGATCCGGCACGACCGCCGGATTGAGCAGCACGGCGCGCCAGCCGTGTTTCTCCGCGAGATACGTCGCGTAATAGCCGCCGAGCGAACTGCCGACGACGGTCACATCGCCCGCTTTCTCGCCCGCCGCGAGCGATTCGGCCAGCGCGACGGCATCGCACGGCGATACCGGCAGCGACGGGCACTGCCATTCGCCGAGCCTCCCGAGTTCCGCGAGCCGCGCGTGCATCACGCGCGCCTTGAACGATTGGGGAGACGAGCGAAAGCCGTGCAGATAGAGAATCACGAATGTCCTCCTGCGCCACGCGCCGAAAGCGCGTCGAGCAGTTTCTGGTGGACGCCGCCGAAGCCGCCGTTGCTCATCACGAGTACGTGGTCGCCGGGGCGCGCGGCGGCCGCGACCGCCTTCACCAGAGGTTCGATTTCGTCGAATGCCCGCGCCTTGTCGCCGAGCGGGGAGAGCGCTTCTGCGAGGTTCCAGCCGAGCTTGTCGCGGCCTTCGCGCGCGCCGTAGCCGAAGACGAGATCCGCGCCCGCGAGACTCGCCGGCAATTGCGCTTTCATCGTGCCGAGTTTCATCGTGTTCGAGCGCGGCTCCAGCACGGCGAGGATGCGCGACGTATCCGAATTGCCGATGCGCGTGCGCAGGCCCGCGACGGTCGTCTCGATTGCGGTCGGATGATGCGCGAAGTCGTCGTAGACGGTGACGCCGTCGACGCTGCCCTTCACTTCCATGCGCCGCTTAACGTTGCGAAAACTTGCGAGCGATTTCGCCGATTGCGCCGCCGGCACGCCGACCGAGCGCGCGGCCGCGATCGCAGCGAGCGCGTTCATCCGATTGTGCTCGCCCTGCACCTGCCAGTCGACGACGCCCTGGCGCTCGCCTTCCCAGTACACGGCGAACTGCTCGTCGACGGCCGCGCCTTGTTCGACGGGCAGCGCCTCCCATCCGCCTTCGACGCCGAAGCGTTCGACGCCCGACCAGCAGCCGCGCGTGAGCACGCGTTCCAGCGCTGCCTCGCGCCCGTTCGTGACGATGCGCCCGACGCCCGGCACCGTGCGCACAAGGTGGTGGAATTGCGTTTCGATGGCCGCGAGATCGGGGAAGATATCGGCGTGATCGAATTCGAGATTATTGAGCACGGCCGTGCGCGGACGGTAATGCACGAACTTCGAACGCTTGTCGAAGAATGCGGTGTCGTACTCGTCGGCTTCGATGACGAAGAAGCTCGAATCGGTCAGGCGCGCGGAAATGCCGAAGTTCAGCGGCACGCCGCCGATCAGAAAGCCGGGATTCATGCTCGCGTCTTCGAGCAGCCATGCGAGCATCGAGCTCGTCGTGGTCTTGCCGTGCGTGCCCGCCACCGCGAGCACCCATTTGCCGTTCAGCACATGCTCGCCGAGCCACTGCGGGCCCGATGTGTATGGCAGGCCGCGATCGAGGATGGCTTCCATCAGCGGATTGCCGCGCGTCACCACGTTGCCGATGACGAAGAGATCCGGCTCGAGCGCGAGCTGCTCGATGCCGTAACCTTCGATCAGTTCGATGCCCTGGACTTCGAGTTGCGTGCTCATCGGCGGGTAGACGCCGGCGTCGCAGCCGGTGACCTTGTGGCCCGCCTCGCGCGCCAGGACGGCAAGTCCGCCCATGAAGGTGCCGCAGATGCCGAGGATGTGGATGTGCATAAACCGTGTCGCGCCGCGCGGGCGATTGAGATGCGAAAACAGGAACGGCGCCGTACCGGTGAACCTGAGGGCAAACCCGTGCAGAAAGGCGCCTGAAGGCGCATATTGTAACCGAGCAGGCTAAGCGCTTTTTCGCCGGCGCAAGCCTGCCGTCCTTGGCCCGCAAAAGGGCCGCTCGAGCTTATCTAGTATCATTCCGGCATGGTTCGCAAATCACATTTCGATCCGCAGCGCGTGCGCGAGGAAATCGCGATCGCTGCCGCGAGGATGATCGCCGAAGACGGCCTCGACTACTCCACCGCCAAGCGCAAGGCTGCGCGGCAGGTCGTCGGCGAGGCGAAGATCGGCGGCGAGTTCCTGCCCGATAACGACCAGATCGAAGAGGAAATCCGCGAGTATCAGGCGATTTTCCAGAGCGACAGCCAGCCAGCCGTGCTGCGCCGGATGCGCGAAGTCGCGCTCGACTGGATGGAGCGCCTGACACCCTTCGATCCATATCTGACGGGCGCGGTGCTCAACGGCACCGCAGGCGAGCACTCCGATATTCATCTGCAATGCTTCTGCGACAATCCCAAGGAAGTCGCGATCTATCTGCTGAACGCGAACGTGCAATACGACGTGTCCGAGACGCGGCACTTCGCCGGGCGCGGCTATGTCGAGACGCTGAGCTTTCTGCATCGCGCACGCGACGAGGAGCCGGTCGGCGTGCATATCGCGCTCTACGGTCCCGACGATCTGCGCGGCGCGGTGCGCGCGGACAACCGCGGCCGCCTCGCCCGCGCGAACGCGGCGGCCGTACGCACGCTGCTCGATCATCCCGATGTCCCGCCGCTCGAGATCAGCGGCTGATCTTTCTTCTCTACGCTCATGAAAAGCACACGCATTCTGGCGGCCCTCGTGGTCGCTGTCGCCGCGACCGTCGGCGGCTTCTACGCGGGCCATCTGTTCACTGGCGGCGATACCGTGGCCGCGACGCAGCCGAGCGGCAACGCCGTCGATCAACTGTGGAAGGCGACGCCGCCGGGCGCTTCCGGCACGTCGCAACCGCTCGCGGCGTTCAAGGGCAAGCCGGTCGTCGTGAACTTCTGGGCGTCGTGGTGCGGACCGTGCGTGAAGGAAATGCCGACGCTCTCCGCGATGCAGCGCGATTACGAAAAGAAAGGCATAACGTTCATCGGACTCGGCGTCGATAGCGAGAAGAACGTCAACGATTTTCTTAAGAAAGTGCCGGTCGACTATCCCGTCTACGTCACCGGCTTCGGCGGCGCGGATCTTGCGCGTAGCTTCGGCAATAATGCGGGCGGCCTGCCATTTACCGTCGTGATCGACGCGAATGGGACAATCCGCTCCACGAAACTGGGCGAAGTGGACCCGGCCGAGCTGAAACATACGCTCGACAGCCTGTAAAAATTGGCTGGTGTACGCCGTGGCTTGCGTCGAGTAAGCTGCGAGTTAGCACGCAGTACGCCGATCTTGCTGGAAATTCGACGCGACTCCCAATACGCGGCGGTAATTTGTCCCATGGTTGCGAGCCGGACTGCACAGTAAAACTAGACAAAATTCTCTAAACGGCGCTAAAGTGCGCCGAATTCCGCACAACCCGAAGCGACTATGACAACTCTGCCGGTGCCATGTGGCCCCCTCGCCGTCAAGTCCGACCTCCGCAAAACGGCGGTCGGAAGGCGTGGAGCATCCGCAGCCGTCATCCGCGTGCTGTTCGGGCGCGCGCTTCGAAGCGACCACGCCGATACGTTCGACACGAACGCTACCGGCGTGCCGACCGATTCTGCAGCCGTCGTTTGCGCGGGCGCTTTCGCGAGCGCGCGCGTGGGACGGCTGGCCGCGCCGACTCGCGGCTGAGCAGTCAGAGCACCCACAAATCAAGTCAAGTGCCGGGCAGTCCCGGTCTCCAAGTATTGAAAGGGGATTTTTCGATGGACCTTCGTAAACTGAAAACGCTGATCGACCTCGTCTCGGAATCCGGCATCTCGGAGCTGGAAGTGACGGAAGGCGAAGGCAAGGTTCGCATCGTCAAGAACGCCGCGCCGGTCTACATGCAGGCGCCGCAGCAGTACGCACCGCAAGTGCAGTCGCCGGCCGCGCCGCAATTCGGCGGTGCAGGCGAAGCCGGCGCGCCGGCAGCCGCTGCGCCCGCGGCCGCCGCGCCGCAAGGTCACATCGTGACCTCGCCGATGGTCGGTTCGTTCTACCGTGCGCCGTCGCCGGGCGCGGATCCGTTCATCCAGGTCGGCGATACGGTGAAGGAAGGCCAGACGCTGTGCATCATCGAAGCGATGAAGCTCTTGAACGAAATCGAAGCGGACAAGGCCGGCGTCGTGAAGGAAATCCTCGTCGAGAACGGCCAGGCGGTCGAGTACGGCCAGCCGCTCTTCGTGATCGGCGACTAAAGGCGCACCGGGCCGTGCCGCGGATGCGCCTCGCAGCCGCCGCCCGGCCCCGCCGCGCCGGCGCGCTTCATGCGGCATCGATTCGTCGAGAAGCGCGCCGCCGATTGGATCCCCGAGGGCCGCTCGCGCGAGCCCGTTGATGAGCCGACCCACTATGTTTGAAAAAATTCTCATTGCGAACCGCGGCGAAATCGCGCTTCGCATCCAGCGCGCGTGCCGCGAGCTGGGCGTCAAGACAGTCGTCGTCTATTCCGAAGCCGACAAGGAAGCGAAGTACGTCAAGCTGGCCGACGAAGCCGTATGCATCGGACCGGCGCCTTCGAATCTCTCGTACCTGAACATGCCGGCGCTCATCAGTGCGGCCGAAGTCACCGACGCCGAAGCCATCCATCCCGGCTACGGCTTTCTCTCCGAAAACGCCGACTTCGCCGAGCGCGTCGAGCAATCGGGCTTCACGTTCATCGGGCCGCGTCCCGAGACCATCCGCCTGATGGGCGACAAGGTCACCGCCAAGCAGACGATGATCAAGACCGGCGTGCCGTGCGTACCGGGCTCTGAAGGCGCATTGCCGGACGATCCGCGCGAGATCGTGAAGATTGCGCGCGCAATCGGCTACCCCGTCATCATCAAGGCGGCGGGCGGCGGCGGCGGGCGCGGCATGCGCGTGGTGCACACCGAAGCGGCGCTCGTGAACGCCGTCAACATGACGCGCGAAGAAGCGGGCCGCGCCTTCGGCAACCCGCAGGTGTACATGGAGAAGTTTCTCGAGAACCCGCGCCACATCGAGATTCAGGTGTTGTCGGACTCGTTCCGTAACGCGATCTGGCTCGGCGAGCGCGACTGCTCGATGCAGCGCCGTCACCAGAAGGTGATCGAGGAAGCGCCGGCGCCGGGCATTGCGCGGCGGCTGATCGAGCGCATCGGCGACCGTTGCGCCGACGCGTGCAAGAAGATGGGCTATCTCGGCGCGGGCACGTTCGAGTTCCTGTACGAGAACGGCGAGTTCTACTTCATCGAAATGAACACGCGCGTGCAGGTCGAGCATCCGGTGACGGAACTCATCACGGGCGTCGATATCGTGCAGGAGCAGATCCGCATCGCCGCGGGCGAAAAGCTCTCGATCCGCCAGAAGGACATCCAGTTCCGCGGCCACGCGATCGAGTGCCGCATCAACGCGGAAGATCCGTTCAAGTTCACGCCGTCGCCGGGACGCATCACGTCGTGGCATACGCCGGGCGGCCCGGGCATTCGCGTCGATTCCCACGCGTATGCGAACTACTTCGTTCCGCCGAACTACGATTCGATGATCGGCAAGCTGATCGCGTTCGGCGCGACGCGCGAGCAGGCGATCAACCGCATGCGTATCGCGCTGTCGGAAATGGTCGTCGAAGGCATTTCGACGAACATCCCGCTGCATCGCGAAATGATGATCGACGCGAAGTTCGTCGAAGGCGGCACGAGCATTCACTATCTCGAGAACAAGCTGGCCGCGCGCCAGGCCGCCGTCGCCGAAGAGTCCTGAAGCACGCCTTATTCAGAGAGATAGCATGAGTTACCGGGAACTGATCGCCGAGCTGGATCGCGAGCACGCGGAAGCGCTGTCGGATGCGCTGCTTGAAGTCGGCGCGCTGTCGGTGTCCGTCGAAGACGCCGACGCCGACACGCCCGACGAACAGCCGCTCTTCGGCGAGCCGGGTCTCGTGCCTGAAAAGAGTGCGTGGAACCGTTCGCGCGTCGTCGCGCTGCTCGCCGAGGACGCAGATCCCGACGTGCTGCTCGCCGCGGCCGCGAACGAGATCGGCCTCGCGGCAACCCCGCAGTTCACGGTGCGCGAGGTCGAGGAGCAGGACTGGGTGCGTCTCACGCAGGCGCAGTTCGATCCGATCGCCATCGGCGAGCGTATCTGGGTCGTGCCTTCGTGGCACGACGCGCCCGATCCGAACGCGCTCGTGCTCGAACTCGATCCGGGCCTCGCGTTCGGCACCGGCAGCCATCCGACCACGCGGCTTTGCATGGAATGGCTGGAGCAGTCGGTGAAGCCGGGACAATCGCTGCTCGATTACGGCTGCGGCTCCGGCATCCTCGCGATTCTCGCGAAGAAGTGCGGCGCCGATCCGGTCGTCGGCATCGACATCGATCCGCAAGCGGTCGAGTCGGCGCGTCAGAACAGCGAGCGCAATCGCGCGGACGTGATCTACGGCCTGCCCGATGCGTGCCCCGCCGGCGAGTTCGATATCGTCGTCGCGAACATCCTCTCGAATCCGCTCAAGCTGATGGCGTCGATGCTCGCCGCGAAGGTAAAGCCGGGCGGCAGAATCGCGCTGTCGGGCGTGCTCGCGCGCCAGGCCGACGAGGTCGCGGCGGTCTATGCGAAGTGGATCGACATCGGCGTTTGGCGCGAGCACGAAGGCTGGGTATGCCTCGCGGGAACGCGGCGCGAAAGCCTTTAGAATAGCGCCATCCTCCACGATCAGGCCGTCAGGCCAACGGCACTTCTTATATGGCGCTGGCAACCCGCTGCCCCCACTGCGAAACCGTATTCAAGCTGGACCCGCATCTGCTCGCGCCGCATGACGGCCGCGTGCGCTGCGGACACTGTCAGGAAGTTTTCGATGCCGCACATCATCGCTTCGAGCTTCCGGACGAGCCGGCCGCGGCAGGCGTCGCTCAGCATGCCGCGATCATCGACGATGATGCCGCCGTCGGTCCCGCAACAAGCTCGGGCGCAGGCCACGCTGCCGCCGCCGATGCACCCGCGCATGTGACCGCGCCGCCCGATGCGCCGCTCAAGCCGCGCCCGTTCGCGCCGCGCAACCTCGATCTCGGCGCGCCGAGTTCCATCAAGCATCCCGATGCCGACAGCGAAGGCACCGTCTATGCGAACGCTCCTGCAGCGTCGAGCGCGTCGAGCCAGACACGCGCCGCGTCGCCGCGCAGCGAACCCGATCAAGCCGATGCCGCGAACGAGCCGTCCGCGTTGCCTTCGGAACCCGCCCGCCTGAAGCAGTACATTCGCGTCGGCGTGCCGCATCCCGATGCCGCGAACTCCGAGCAAGCCGACGATACGCCGCTCGGCGAACCGCCCGTCGCGCCGCTCGCCAATGCTGTCGACGATCGCGCCGAGCCGTTCATCGGTCCGGTTCATCAGCCGGACGCGCCGCCCGCGCGCGCCGCCGTGGAACCGGCCGTACCCGCATGGCGGGACGACGCGGAGCCCGGTTTCGGCGCCAAGAAGCCGCCCGCTCCTGCTCGGCGCGTCAGCGCGAACGAGGCGTTTCCCGTGATTCGCGAGTCGCGGGAAACGCGCGCGCCGGTGCGTGGCCGCGGCGGAGCCGGGAAGGCGGGACGTGTCGTGGGCGTCATCGTCGCCGTGCTGCTGGCGTTGCTGTTGCTCGTGCAGCTCGCATGGTGGCAACGCGAAACGTTGATGGTCTACGTGCCCGGCTCGCACGCGCTCTATTCGAACGTCTGCGATCAGATCGGCTGCACGATCTCGCCGCCGCGCGACATCGACGGATTGCAGATCGAGAGTTCCGGGCTGCGCCAGGTGGACGGCCCGCACAAGCTCGAACTGAAATTGTCGCTGCGCAACCGGATGGACGTCGCGCTGGCGTATCCGGCGCTCGAACTCACGCTGCTCGACGACAAGAACAACGTCGCGATCCGGCGCGTGCTCTGGCCGCAGGATTACGCGCGACCGGGTACGATATTCGCCGTCGGCCTCGCGCCGCAAAGCGCGCAACCGGTGATCGTCCGGCTGGATACGGGCGACGCGGTTGCCGCCAATTACCGGGTTCAGGTCTTTTACCCGTGATGTCGGGCAGGCGCGCGAACGCCGCCTGCCCCGGTTCCACACGACGCGCGTCATGCTCCTCGCGGCGCCTGCACGCGCGATTTTCCCGTCAGCATCTGACAATTCTCTGGAGCGCAACATGAGTCAAGTTACCCTCGGCGGCAACCCTATCGACGTCAGCGGCACGTTCCCGGGCCCGGGCCAGCAGGCGTCCGAATTCACGCTCGTCGGCGCCGATCTCGGCGACGTCAAGCTCGCGAACTTCGCGGGCAAGCGCAAGGTGCTGAACATCGTGCCGAGTCTCGACACGCCGACCTGCGCCACCTCGACGCGCAAATTCAATGAAGCGGCCGCCGGCCTGAACAACACGGTCGTGGTCGTGGTTTCGGGCGATCTGCCGTTCGCCGCGAAGCGCTTCTGCACGACCGAGGGTATCGCCAATGTCGTGACGGCATCGACGTTCCGCGGCCACGAATTCGCGCAGGCTTACGGCGTCGACGTGACGAGCGGCCCGCTCAAGGGTCTGACGGCGCGCGCCGTGGTCGTGCTCGACGAGAACAACAAGGTGCTTCATTCGGAGCTCGTGCCCGAGATCAAGAATGAGCCGAACTACGATGCAGCGCTCGCCGCGCTGAAGTAAATCGTCTCGCCGGACCGCTTCCGACCGGAGCGGTCCGCGCATACGAGGCACGGTGAAGCGCTCGCCGCGCGCCGTATGCGGATTTCTCTCCTCGGCCCCTATCTATAAAGGACGTTCGCCTTGGCTACGCTCATTTGCGGCTCGCTCGCCTACGACAACATCATGACTTTCCAGGGGCGCTTCGGCGACCACATCCTGCCGGATCAGGTGCACATGCTGAACATCAGCTTCCTGGTGCCGACGATGCGGCGCAACTTCGGCGGCTGCGCGGGCAACATCGCGTATGCGCTGAAGCTGCTCGGCGGCAATCCGAAGATCATGGCGACGCTCGGCGCGGCGGATGCGCAGCTCTACATCGACCGGCTCGACGCGCTCGGTTTGTCGAAGGAATACGTGCGCGTGCTGGCCGATCAGCACTCGGCGCAATGCTTCATCACGACCGATCTCGCGAACAACCAGATCACCGCGTTCCACCCCGGCGCGATGATGGAATCGCATCTGAACCGCGCCGACGAAGCGCAGGGCATCTCGCTCGGCATCGTCGCACCGGACGGCGCTCAAGGCATGCGCGAGCACGCCGAAGGGCTGGCGCGCGCGGGCGTGCCGTTCGTGTTCGACCCGGGCCAGGGATTGCCGATTCTGGACGGCGTGGAACTTTGTCGCATGATTGAACTCGCCACCTACGTGGCGGTCAACGATTACGAAGCCAAGCTGCTGAGCAACAAGACCGGCTGGTCGATCGAAGACATCAAGAGCCGGGTCGATGCCCTCGTCGTCACGCGTGGCGAACACGGCGCGCAGATCTATCATGAAGATGGCGTGGCCGAGATTCCGGTCGTCGCGGCGCGTCAGGTGGTCGACCCGACCGGTTGCGGCGACGCATTCCGCGGCGGGCTCCTGTACGGCATCGAAAACAAGCTTGGCTGGGAGAAAACGGGTCGTCTCGCGAGTCTGATGGGTTCGCTGAAAATCGAACATCAGGGGCCGCAAACCTACGCGCCGACGCGCGCCGAAATCGAAGAGCGTTTCAAGCAGGCCTTCGGAAGCAGCCTGTTCTGAATGATTGGAGTGAAGGAATGAAAACGGTAAGTCGTATCGCGCTGGCCATGGCGCTCGTCGGCTCGGTGGCGCTGACGGGCTGCGCCTACAACAGCAGTTCGTCGGACGTCTACACGGCGTCGCAGGCGCAGCGTGAGGAAACGGTGCGCATGGCGACCGTCGAAAGCGTGCGCGGCGTGAAGATCAGCTCGAACAACGGCCAGCCTACGGGCCTCGGCACGATCGGCGGCGGCGCGCTCGGCGGCGTCGCGGCGGCGAGTGCGATCGGCGGCGGCAACGGTTCGATCATCGCGGGCATCATCGGCGGGCTGGCTGGCGCCGTCGCGGGCAACGCGGTCGAGAATAGCGTCGCGATGAAGAACGGTCTCGAGATCACCGTGCGCCTCGATAACGGCGACCTGCGCGCGATCACGCAGACCGCGAACGGCGAAGTGTTTCAGGCGGGCGAGCGAGTGCGTCTGTTGTCGAGCGGCGGCGTCACGCGCGTCACTCACTGACGAGGGCATTCAGCGGACAAATAGCGCCGCGTCATCCTAAGAATGCGCATGTATCGAAAGATGCATGCGCTTTTTCTTTTTCGACGCCCCGAGCAAGCGATGAAATTCGTTGGCCGAAGCGAAAAACCCGCCGCCAGGTTTCCCCGACGACGGGTTCAGGCCGGGTAGGCATACCCGGACTAAGGGCACAGCGCACTGTGCCTGGGTGCTGCGTACTGCGAGAGCTTACGGACGGCTGCCCGTCGGGAACGGCCATGCCGCTGCCGGGTTCAACGCCGTCTTGACCGCAGCAGCCGGAGCGGCCGGAGCAGGCGCCGAGACGGTCGTTGCCGTCGTGGCAGGAGCGGCAGCCGTGGTCTTCTTCGCAGCAGCGGCCTTCTTGGCCGGAGCCTTTTTCGCGGGGGCCTTCTTCGCAGCGGGTGCGGGCGCAGCAGCAGGCGCAGGCGCAGCGGCTGCGGTCTTCGCAGCAGCCTTTTTCGCGGGAGCCTTTTTCGCAGCGGCCTTCTTCGCTGCGGCCTTCTTCGCCGGCGCCTTCTTCGCCGCGGTCTTCTTCGCAGCGGCCTTCTTCGCAGGCGCCTTCTTGGCTGCGGCCTTCTTCGTCGCTACTTTCTTGGTCGCGACTTTCTTCGCTGCGGCCTTCTTCGCGGGAGCCTTCTTCGCCGCAACCTTCTTTGCAGCAACCTTCTTCGCCGCTACTTTCTTGGTCGCGACTTTCTTCGCTGCGGCCTTCTTCGCGGGTGCCTTCTTCGCCGCGACCTTCTTCGCTGCGACCTTCTTCGCCGCTACTTTCTTCGCTGCAACCTTCTTCACAGCGACCTTCTTGGCCGCAACCTTCTTCGCCGGAGCGGCCTTCTTGGCGGTGACTTTCTTCGCTGCAGCCTTCTTTGCGGCGGGTTTTTTCTTGGCAACTGCCATGGTTTTTCTCCTTCAGGTTTTCAGATGAGAGTCAGTTCAAACAACACCCTTCGTCAAAACCCGCTTCCCACGTGTCGCCTTCTCTATAACGCACGCTACGAAGCGGATTATTCATCGGCGTACGCTGATCCCACCTGCTTACGCTAATGAATACGGCAAGGCGCGCCGTGCCCCGAGGCACCGCGCGCCAAATTGAGTCAGCACCGCTTCTTCGCGGCGCCGGCCATCGCTTGATCGAGCCAGCGAGCATGCCGCTGGCATTTTCCGGGGGGAAGTTTGCCCATCCCTTTTCAGGGAGCGCAAAACGCCTGTCTTCTATTCGGGCCACACGGCCCGCCAAGTCAGTAGGCGCACTTTGCATCAGGCGACCGTTCTCCTAAACCTTGTCGGCCGGGCGCGCGTGAGCGACACGCTGCTGCCCGTCCGTCCCATCGATTTCGTCTGCAACACGTCCTGGATTTTTATTATTCCCAGGTGAGCGCGCCGCCGGTTTGATACTCAATCACGCGTGTCTCGAAGAAGTTGCGTTCCTTCTTCAAGTCGATCATTTCGCTCATCCACGGGAACGGGTTTTCCTCGTTCGGGAAGAGCGGGTCCAGTCCGATCTGCTGGCAACGCCGGTTGCAGATGAACCGCAAGTAGCTCTTGAACATCGACGCGTTCAGGCCGAGAACCCCGCGCGGCATGGTGTCTTCAGCGTAGCGATATTCAAGATCGACAGCCTGCTTGAAGAGCTCGCGGATCTCTGCCTTGAAGTCGGCGGTCCACAGTTGCGGCTCTTCCAGCTTGATCTGGTTGATGAGGTCGATGCCGAAATTGCAGTGCATCGATTCATCGCGGAGGATGTATTGATACTGTTCCGCCGCGCCCGTCATCTTGTTCTGGCGACCCAGCGCCAGAATCTGCGTGAAGCCGACATAGAAGAACAGGCCTTCCATGATGCAGGCAAACACGATCAACGACTTCAGCAATTTCTGGTCCGCTTCGAGCGTGCCGGTCGTGAAGGCCGGGTCGGTCAGCGTGTTGATGAACGGAATCAGAAACTCGTCCTTGTCACGGATCGACTTGACCTCGTGATACGCGTTGAAGATCTCGCTTTCATCGAGACCCAGCGATTCGACGATGTACTGGTACGCGTGCGTGTGGATCGCCTCTTCGAACGCCTGGCGCAGCAGGAACTGGCGGCACTCCGGAGCGGTGATGTGACGGTACGTGCCGAGCACGATGTTGTTCGCGGCGAGCGAGTCCGCCGTGACGAAGAAGCCGAGGTTGCGCTTGACGATGCGGCGCTCGTCGTCCGAGAGACCGTTCGGGTCTTTCCACAGGGCGATGTCGCGCGACATGTTCACTTCCTGCGGCATCCAGTGGTTCGCGCAACCGGCGAGGTACTTCTCCCACGCCCACTTGTACTTGAACGGGACGAGCTGATTGACGTCGGTCTTGCCGTTGATGATGCGCTTGTCGGCGACATTGACGCGCGCTTCGCTTTGCGCGGCGATCGCGCTGGCGGAAGGCGTTGCGGCTGCGGGCGGAACGAAGCCATCGGAAAAGATGTTGTTCGCTTGAGCAATCTGATGGGCAGCTTGATGAGTTGCAGCTTGCGCTGCCTGCGTACCGAAAGTCGTGCCTTGAGCGTTACGCAACGGGTTCGGTTGCGGAGCGCTCGAGGGAGCTACGGCAGTGGTCTCGTCATCCCAGTTGAGCATAAATTCTCACCATCAATTTAGATCGGTTTGTACCATCTTTTCATGAGCGATAAAAGAGTTTGCTCATGAAAATTCTCGTTTTCATGCGATTTAGATTCGACGTTGCTACCTGCATACAACACTTGGCTCGAAGCCGTGTGTGTGAAGCTCGATGCGACATCTCTTGAATCGAGTGTGAAGCGGTCCTGATCGAGTGACTTCCGTGACATCGCAGCGTGCTTTCGCGTGACTTCATCGCTGCTCTGCAAGCCTTGTCGCGCAAGGCTCTGCGGACGACGCGGCTTGTGCAATGCAAAGCACGCGCGCTTC
The DNA here is from genome assembly GCF_023630985.1 of Caballeronia sp. ATUFL_F1_KS39. Classification (NCBI taxonomy): domain Bacteria; kingdom Pseudomonadati; phylum Pseudomonadota; class Betaproteobacteria; order Burkholderiales; family Burkholderiaceae; genus Caballeronia; species Caballeronia sp. ATUFL_F1_KS39. Next base: position 89,731 of record NZ_JALQDZ010000019.1, read on the forward strand.
ATTTCGAAGAACCGCTCGATGCTGTGTTGCCAAGCGCGAACGCATCGAAGCGTGACGCGTTGCGATCATCGATCGAAGTCTCTCGTCGACCCGCGATGCGATGCAAAACATGCGTCGCGAATCGATGAACGCGCGACCTTCATGCGCTCCTCTTCGATGAGCTTCGATGTGTGTGACCGCACGCACTTCGCATCGCTCGATACACGCTGACGCAAGCACTTCGATGGAGCGTCGATGCCTGCTGCGCGCGTCGAATTCGTTGCCGAAGTTTAGCATTTGACGTCTCGTATTTCCACAATATCTTGTGCTTGCAAATCTCGCCAACACAATCTATAGCGTGTTTACGCGACGATCCGTCTCACACGGAACCGCGCTGCGCAAGGCTCATCGGCCGCGCAACGGATCGAGCAGCGAGCGCAGATTGTTGTGATCGATCTCGTGCATCAACGCGAGCAGGCTGCCGAGTTTGCCTTGTGGAAAACCCTCACGCGCGAACCACGCGAGATAGTGACCGGGCAGATCGGCGATGAGCCTGTCCTTGTATTTGCCATAGGGCATCGTCTGCGTGACGAGACGCTGCAGGTCTTGCGGGTCCATCGCTTCTTCACTCCTCGTTCAATGTTCATCGCACCACGCAGCGCGCTTCGATCCTTCAGCGATTGCTGCATATCGGTGCCATAATCGCCGCTCTTGCCGCCGAGAGTCGATCGCGAATCAACATGCCGCTGGCCGTCAAAGCTTTCATTGCCCCTCTCATCGTCGCGTGCGCGATGTTCATGGAAAGCGTCGACGCCAACGTCATCGTTACCGCGATTCCTGAAATGGCGCGCGCGTTTGGACGCGATCCCGTGACGCTGAAGGTTGCGGTCACGAGCTACGTGCTCGGACTCGGCGTCTTCATACCGATCTGCGGATGGGTCGCCGACCGCTTCGGCGCACGCGCCGTGTTCCGCACGGCCATCGGCGTGTTCGTCGTCGGCTCGCTGTTGTGCGCGGCTTCCACATCGCTTGGCCCCTTCACCGTCGCGCGCTTCATCCAGGGCGTCGGCGGCGCGATGATGGTGCCTGTCGGCCGCATCATCATCTTTCGCTCGGTGCGCCGCTCCGAGTTCATACGCGCGATGAACTACCTCTCGGTGCCCGCAATGCTCGGACCAGCGGTCGGGCCGTTGCTCGGCGGCTTCATCACGACGTATCTGCACTGGCGCCTGATCTTTTTCATCAACATCCCGATCGGCATCGCGGGCATCTGGCTGACCAACCGCTACATCGCCAACTCGCACGAGGAACATCCGGGCCGTCTCGACTGGTTCGGTTTCTTTCTCTCCGCGAGCGCGGGCGTGCTGCTGTTGCTCGGGCTCTCGCTCGTCGGCGGCGAACTGATTCCGCAGCGCGTCGCCTTTGCGATGTGCGTCGCCGGCGCGCTGATGGTCGTGCTGTACTGCGTCCACGCGCGACGCGTGGAGAAGCCGCTGCTCGATCTGCGCTTTTTCCGCGTGTCGACGTTTCAGGCGAGCGTGCTCGGCGGTTCGATGTTTCGCATCGGGCTTGGCGCCGTGCCGTTTCTTCTGCCGCTCGCGCTGCAGGAGGGTCTCGGCATGAGCGCGTTCAAGTCCGGCGCGATCACGTGCGCGTCGGCGTTCGGCGGCATGTTCATGCGCTCGTTCGCATCGCGCGTGCTGCATCGCTTCGGCTTCCGTCAGACGCTGTTCTACAACGCGGCGTTGTCGGGTATCGCGATCGCGGCGTGCGGCGCGTTCTTTCCCGGCACGCCGGCCTGGGTGATCTGGGCCGTCGTGCTGCTCGGCGGCTTCTTCCCTGCGTTGCAGTTCACGAGCCTCAACTCGCTTGCTTACGCTGAGATCGAAACACGCGATGTGGGCCGCGCGACGAGCCTTGCTAGCTTCGTGCAGCAGGTTTCGCTCGGGCTCGGCGTGACGATCGCGGGGATCACGCTCGAGCTCTCGCAATATCTGAACGGTCATGCGAGTGTGCAATGGTCGGATTTCTGGCCGGCGTTTGTCGTCGTCGGGCTGTTCTCTTTTCTTTCGATGCCGATTACGGCGCGGCTTTCGCATGATGCTGGGACGGAGATTTCTCGCGGTACGCGGGGGTGAGTTCGCTGTTTTGCGTTTTGTTTCGCTGGAGCCCGTGATCGTGTCGGCTCGGTGTTTCGCCGGATCCCGTGATCGTGTCGGCTCGGTGTTTCGCCGGATCCCGTGATCGTGTCGGCTCGGTGTTTCGCCGGATCCCGTTTTCTTAGTGGTCTATTAGCACTGCCCCTGTGCGGGGCGGCACTCACTTTCTTTGCTGCTGCAAAGAAAGTAAGCAAAGAAAGCAGCTACTGATACGCCCGCGGTCACACGCAATTTGGGTAGTCCTCTCGTCCATCGTGGGCTGCCTAAAGAGTGCCCTCATAGGCCCCATCGGGCTTGGCTCGCGCACGGTCCGTCTCATCGCACCACACACCAAACGGGTTCAGCACCAAATAGCCCCAGCCCGCTCCGCGGCCGTCCGGTCAATCGGGGATGCACGCGCTTCTCTACTAACGTCTCCGTCCCGCTGCACTTGCCGCCCGTTGGTTTCCCTTGCGTACCCGGCGGCAGCGCGTAGCGCTGTGCCGAAGCCATCTCGTGCTGAACCAATGTCCTCAACGTCTTCGGGCGGCGGACCGTGCGCGATCCAAGTCCGATTAGGTGTTTGAGGGCACTCATTAGGCGAGTGCCGCCTGGGACGAGAGTACTACCCAAATTGCGTGTGACCGCGGGCCTGAAAAGCTGCTTTCTTTGCTTACTTTCTTTGCAGCAGCAAAGAAAGTGAGTGCCGCCCCGCACAGGGGCAACGCTAATAGACCGACACGAAAGCGGGATCCGGCGAAACCGAAACCAAAAATGCAAAGCAAAAAGCAAAAAGCAAAAAGCAAAAACGGACCGGCACCGACCGCTTCCATAAGCAGGAAGCATCCAGCACCGGTCCGCAGAGACCGACTCTCAGCTCAAAAACTTACTGACAAGCCTCACACTCATCGAAGCCCGGATCGCCGGGGCGCATCATACAGACGGGACCATCGGCTTCCTGAGCCGCCTCCACCGCCGGCGCGCTCGCGGCAGCAGCATTGAAGCCACCATTCCCGGCAGCCGACGCCGCACCGCCACCAAACCCGCCAGCCGCACCCGCCCCACCGTCACCGGAAGAAGAAGGCACCGCATTCAACGCACCGTGCGCCACGGTCGACTTCTCGACGTGCGTCGCCGCCATCGTGCGGAGGTAGTACGTCGTCTTGAGACCGCGAATCCAAGCGAGCTTGTAGACCTCGTCGAGCTTCTTGCCCGACGCGCCCGCCATGTAGATGTTCAGCGACTGCGCCTGATCAATCCACTTCTGACGGCGCGACGCCGCTTCCACGAGCCACTTCGGGTCGACTTCGAACGCGGTCGCGTAGATCGCGCGCAGATCGGCCGGAATGCGGTCGATGCGCGAAAGCGTGCCGTCGAAATACTTCAGATCGGACACCATCACTTCGTCCCACAGGCCGCGCGCCTTCAGATCACGCACGAGGTAGTCGTTGACCACCGTGAATTCGCCCGACAGATTCGACTTCACATACAGGTTCTGGAACGTCGGCTCGATACACGCCGACACGCCGATGATGTTCGAAATCGTCGCCGTCGGCGCGATCGCCACGCAGTTCGAGTTGCGCATGCCGTACGTCGAGATGCGCGAGCGCAGTTGCGCCCAGTCCATCGTCTCCGAGGTATCCACTTCGACATAACCGCCGCGCGCCTCGGCCAGGAGCTTCAGCGAATCCTGCGGAAGAATGCCGCGATCCCACAGCGAGCCGCGATACGTCGCGTAACGACCGCGCTCTTCCGCGAGTTCCGTCGACGCGTAGTACGCGTAGTAGCAGACGGCTTCCATCGAACGATCCGCGAACTCGACCGCCTCGCCCGACGCATAAGGCGTGCGCAGCAGATGCAGGCAGTCCTGGAAGCCCATGATGCCCATGCCGACCGGACGATGCTTCAGGTTCGAGTTGCGCGCCTTCGGCACCGCGTAGTAGTTGATGTCGATGACGTTGTCGAGCATGCGCATCGCGACGCTGATCGTGCGCTTGAGCTTCGCGTGATCCAGCGCGTAGCTGCCATCGGCCTGCTTCACCATGTGCGCGACGAGGTTCACCGAGCCCAGATTGCAGACGGCGATTTCCGTCTCGCTCGTGTTCAGCGTGATTTCGGTGCACAGGTTCGACGAGTGCACGACGCCGACGTGCTGCTGCGGCGAACGCACATTGCACGGATCCTTGAACGTGATCCACGGATGGCCCGTCTCGAACAGCATGCCAAGCATCTTGCGCCACAGTTGCGCCGCCGGCAGCTTCTTGAACAGCTTGATTTCGCCGCGCGCGGCTTTCTCTTCGTAAGCGACGTACGCCTTTTCGAAGTCGGCGCCGAACAGATCGTGCAGGTCCGGGCAGGTCGACGGCGAGAACAGCGTCCAGTCGCCGCCTTCGACGACGCGCTTCATGAACAGATCGGGAATCCAGTTCGCCGTGTTCATGTCGTGCGTGCGGCGACGGTCATCGCCGGTGTTCTTGCGCAGCTCGAGGAATTCCTCGATGTCGAGGTGCCACGATTCCAGGTACGCGCACACCGCGCCCTTGCGCTTGCCGCCCTGGTTCACCGCGACGGCCGTGTCGTTCACGACCTTCAGGAACGGCACGACGCCCTGCGACTTGCCGTTCGTGCCCTTGATGTGCGAGCCGAGCGCACGCACGCGCGTCCAGTCGTTGCCGAGGCCGCCCGCGAACTTCGAGAGCAGCGCGTTTTCCTTCAGCGCTTCGTAGATGCCGTCGAGATCGTCGGCGACCGTCGTCAGATAGCACGACGACAATTGCGAGCGATGCGTGCCCGAATTGAAGAGCGTCGGCGTCGACGACATGAAGTCGAACGACGACAGCACGTTGTAGAACTCGATCGCGCGCGCTTCACGGTCGATCTCGTTCAGCGACAGGCCCATCGCCACGCGCATGAAGAATGCCTGCGGCAACTCGATGCGCGTGCCGTCGACGTGCAGGAAGTAGCGGTCGTACAGCGTCTGCAGGCCGAGATAGCCGAACTGCAGATCGCGATTCTGATCGAGCGCGGCGCCGAGGCGCTTGAGGTCGAACTGTTGCAGCTTGTCATCCAGCAGGCCGGCTTCGACGCCGCGCTTGATGAACTGCGGGAAGTATTCGGCGTAACGCTCGCCCATTTCGGCTTGCGTCACTTCCTCTTCGAGAATTTCGCGGCGGATCGTGTGCAGCAGGATGCGCGCCGTGACCTGACTGTACGCCGGATCCTTCTCGATCATCGTGCGCGCGGCGAGAATGGCCGAATCGTAGACCTGCGACATCGGCACGCCGTCGTACAGGTTCTTCACCGTCTCCGCGACGATCGGCTCGGCGGACACCGCATCGCCCAGATTCGCGCACGCGGAGACGATCAGCGCCTTCAGCGCTTCGAGATCGAGCGGACGCGTGACGCCGTTGTCCGTCACGTTGATCGCGCCTTCGTGCGACTGCGCGTTTTGCGCGGCCGAGCGCTCTTGCGAACGCTGCTGCGTGCGCTTCTCGCGATACAGCACGTACGCGCGCGCGACGTTGTGCTCGCCGCCGCGCATCAGCGCGAGCTCGACCTGATCCTGAATGTCTTCGATGTGGAAAGTCCCGCCGTGCGGACGGCTGCGCACGAGCGCGCGCACGACGGCTTGCGTCAGTTGCTCGACTTGCTCGCGCACACGCGCCGAAGCTGCGCCCTGACCGCCGTTCACCGCGATGAATGCCTTCGTCACGGCGATCGCGATTTTCGTCGGCTCGAACGACACCACGCTTCCGTTGCGACGGATGACCTTGTAGTCGGCAAACGTCGTGTTCGGCGCGAGCGCCTGAGCGCCCACGCCCTGCGCACCGCTCATCGGCTGTGCGGATGCGCCTTCGAATGAAGTCGTGGCGTTTTCGGTGGTTTGCATGTGCAAAACTCCTGGTGTTCGATTGGTGCGGATGGTCCGCGGATTTATCACTTATGCCGCGCGCGTCACGAACTCGTCGTGAAAGTCGCGCGGTGTTTTGGCGGTCAAGCCGGGCTGTGAATGCAGCAGGCTGAAAACACGAATCGCGGCGCTTACGGCCCGCATTGTCATTGGCGTCTCATGCGGTGCCCGCGTTGGCGCGCGGTGTCGGTCGACGCAATTCGCGCTTGCTTGCATGCCTTCTTCACGGTGCTGCTCGCTGGCGCCCGACGCGCCCGACGCCTCTCTCCTCGCAAAGAGAAACCGTCTCGCGCATCGCCCCGGGCCAGCCAAACTTCTTCTACGCCGGAAAGCCGACGGCGCCGGCTCACTGGAGCGGGCGCCGCGTCAACAACACAAGATCTAGTGCAAAGTACGTCTGTCGGCACCAAGTATAGTGGACAACATCGCAGTCTCAAAAAGTTTTATTTGCCCTGAGTCTGCGGCAGCGGGGTTGACTTTTGCTATCGCAAAGCGCGACAAGGCCTCGCGCGCGACGCTGCTGCGCCGCAACGAGAAAGACCTTACGCAGCGCTCAGATGTTGGATTGAAACGGAAAGAACGACGGCGGCAGCGCGCTGCCGTGACGCAGACGCGACCACTCGAAATGCGGGCCCGGATCGGTCTTGCGGCCGGGCGCGATGTCCGAGTGACCCGCGACTGCATCGATCGGATAGCGCTTCACCACGACTCGCACGAGCGCGGCGAGCGCGTCGTACTGCGCGTCTTCGAAGGGCACGCGATCGCTGCCTTCGAGCTCGATGCCGATCGAGAAGTCGTTACAGCGCTCGCGCCCGCAGAACGACGAGACGCCCGCGTGCCACGCGCGTTCGTCGCAGGAGACGAACTGCTCGATCGCGCCGCCGCGACGGATCACGAAGTGCGCCGACACGCGCATGCCGCGCAGATGATCGAAGTACGGATGCGCGTCGTGATCGAGCTGGTTGAGGAAGAAATCGGCGATGGCGTTCGTCGTGAAATCGTCGGGCGGCAGGCTGATGTTGTGCACGACGATGAGCGTCGGCACCGCGTCGCCCGGACGCGCCTCGAAGTTCGGCGACGGCAGGCGCGTCGCGTGCGTGAACCAGCCTTGCGCGTCGATATGCGGATCGCGCTGTCTGACGACGTTGGTGTTCATCGTGCGTCGCGTCCGGTCGGACGGGCCGCGTAATGGCGCGCGTGATCGCTGCAGCAGAAGCGCTCGCCCGCGACGATGATCGATTCGCTGCGCGGCGTGTGCACGCCACACTGCGCGCAACGGATGAGCGGATCGGCGAGTTGCGGCGCGCTCGCGGCCGCGCCGTTGCCATGACCGTTGCCGCTGCGGGCGCGGCGTGCGTCATGCGCTCCGCCCGCGGTCGCGCCGCCGGCTGGCGCGTCGCCCTGCTGCGCGCGCTCGTTCGCGCGGCGCAGCTTCTTCAGAAGCCACTGGCACAGAAAAAAGAGGACGATCAGAAAGAAGAAATTTCGCATCGATTCAATGCCGATAGATTCAGACGCTCAGACGACCGCGCGATGCAGCAGCACTTCGAACACGAAGCGGCTGCCGACGTACGCGAGCAGCAGCGCGGCGAACGACACCAGCACCCAGCGCAACGCGGCGCGTCCGCGCCATCCGGAGAGGCGGCGCGCGGTGAGCAATGCGCCGAACATCAGCCAGGAGACGAACGCGAACACGGTCTTGTGATCGAAGCGCAGCGCGCGATCGACCAGTTGCTCGTTGAACGCGATGCCCGACACGAGCGTGAGCGTGAGCAGCACGAAGCCCGCCGCGATCAGGCGGAACAGCAGCTTTTCAAGAGTCAGAAGCGGCGGCAGCGTGTCGAGCCAGCTCGCGAGCCAGCCATTGCCGGTATGACGCGTCGCGAGGCCGCGCATGCGCTGCAGGCGGCGTTCGAGCATCAGCATGAGCACGGCGTGCAGCGCGGCGATCGCGAAGAGTCCGTACGCGATGTTCGCGATCAGGAAATGCAGCTTGAACATCGGCGCGGCGGAATACGACAGCACGCGCACGCCGCCGAAGACGAGCGGCAACAGCGACGCGATGCACGCGAGCGGCAATACGAGCAGGCGCAGGCCGTCGAGCGGAAAGAAGAAGCTCTCGATCCAGTAGATGCCCGCGCCGAGCCAGAACATCGCGGAGAGCGCGAACGCGAAGCCGAAGATCATCGCGTTCTGGGGAAAGATGGTCGTGTGCAGCAGGAGGCCGTGCACGAGCAACGCTACTAATAATAGAGCGCGGCCCAATCCGCCCATGTCCGGCGATTTTTTGGCCGCCGCCGGCGATGCGATGCCCGGAGGCACGCCGGCCAGCGCCGGCTCCACGGCCGTGTGGCGATGCGCGCGCCAGCCCGCTACGGCGAGTCCGCCATAGAGAAGCGCAGTGAGGGCATACAGTACAATATCCATGTTCGAAGTTTACACTAGGCCCTTGAATCACGACGTTTTCTCCCTTGCGGCAACGCGGGGCGATTACGTCGTTTTGCGCTGAAAAAGGGCCGCATTCACTACCGTTTCCCATGCTCGATAACCTGACTCAACGGATGGCCCGCGTCGTCAAGACGCTGCGCGGCGAAGCCCGGCTCACCGAGGCCAACACGCAAGAGATGTTGCGGGAAGTGCGTCTCGCGCTGCTCGAGGCCGACGTCGCGCTGCCGGTCGTGCGCGAGTTCATCGCGAAGGTGAAGGAAAAGGCGCTCGGCGAGGAAGTGCTGTCGAGCCTGTCGCCGGGTCAGGCGCTCGTCGGCGTCGTCCAGAAGGAACTGACGGCCGTGATCGGCGGCGATTACGAAGGCAAGGCAGCCGAGCTGAATCTGGCGGTCGCGCCGCCCGCCGTGATCCTGATGGCCGGTCTGCAGGGTGCGGGCAAAACCACCACGACCGGCAAGCTCGCCAAGCTGCTGCGCGAAAAGAGCAAGAAGAAGGTCCTCACCGTTTCCGTCGACGTGTATCGCCCCGCCGCTATCCGTCAGTTGCAGACGGTGACGGAACAGGTCGGCGCCGACTTCTTCCCGTCGGAAGCGAATCAGAAGCCCGCGGATATCGCGCGCGCGGCGATCGACTGGGCGAAGCGGCACTATCACGACGTGGTGATCGTCGATACGGCCGGCCGTCTCGGTATCGACGAAGCGATGATGAAGGAAATCAGCGAGCTGCACGCGCTGCTCAAGCCCGCCGAAACGCTCTTCGTCGTCGACGCCATGTTGGGGCAGGACGCGGTCAACACCGCGAAGGCGTTCAACGACGCGCTGCCGCTCACCGGCGTCGTGCTCACCAAGCTCGACGGCGATTCGCGCGGCGGCGCGGCGCTTTCGGTGCGCAACGTCACCGGCAAGCCGATCAAGTTCGTCGGCGTCGCGGAAAAGCTCGACGGCCTCGAAGTCTTCCATCCGGATCGCATGGCGAACCGGATTCTCGGCATGGGCGACATTCTCGCGCTCGTCGAGGAAGCGCAACGCGGCGTCGACAGCCAGGCCGCGCAGAAGCTCGCCGACAAGGTCAAGAAAGGCGGCGACTTCGATCTGAACGACTTCAAGGCGCAGCTCTCGCAAATGAAGAAGATGGGCGGCCTTTCGTCACTCATGGACAAGCTGCCCGCGCAGTTTCAGCAGGCCGCGCAAGGCGCGGACATGAACAACGCGGAAAAGCAGATGCGCCGCATGGAAGGCATCATCAATTCGATGACGCTGCAGGAACGCGCGAAGCCGGAGCTCATCAAGGCGGCGCGCAAACGCCGTATCGCCGCGGGCGCGGGCGTGCACGTTCAGGAGGTGAACCGCATGCTCAACCAGTACGAGCAGATGCGCGGCATGATGAAGAAGCTGAAAGGCGGCAACCTGCAAAAGATGATGCGCGGCATGAAGGGCATGCTGCCCGGCATGCGCTGACCCGCACTTTTATTGAACCCGCGTTCTCTTCGGCGTCCGACTCGAAAGAAACGCGGGTTTATCATATGGCGCACGCCGCCGTTTTTTTCCACACTTAGAAGTCAGCCTTTCCCGCTTCCCCTTATGAATCGCGAAGAAGCCCTCCATATTTTCAGCCACTCAGAAGAGATCGTGACGGCTGACGAAGTCAACGCATCGATCGGCAAGATGGCCACGGCCATCAAGGCTGCGACGAAAGACGACTTCCCGCTCGTGCTCTCGGTCATGGGGGGCGCGGCCGTGTTCACCGGCATGCTGCTGCCGCATCTCGACTTCCCGCTCGAGTTCGATTACATCCACCTGACGCGCTATCGCAATGCCATCAAGGGCGGCAGCGAGATGCAGTGGCGCGTGGCGCCGGCGGAATCGGTAAAGGATCGCGTGGTGCTCGTGCTCGACGATATTCTCGACGAAGGCGAAACGATGGCCGCGATCCGCGATCGCATCATGGCGATGGGCGCGAAGACGTTTCTGTCCGCGGTGCTGTGCGAGAAGATCATCCCGAAGGCGAAGCCGCTGCGTCCGGATTTTTGCGGATTCGAAGTGCCGGATCGTTACGTGTTCGGCTGCGGGATGGACGCGAAGGGTTACTGGCGTAATCTGCCGACGATCCGGGCGTTGACGGAAGGGGCGTGATCCCCGCCCGTATCCAAAAGAAAAGCGGCCCGCGGGCCGCTTTTTTCATAGCTGATGCACGAAAGTGCGTATGCCCGTGAGCATCATCTCGACGGAAATCGCGACAAGGACAAGCCCCATCAAACGCTCGAAAGCCGTCACCACGCGCTCGCCGAGCCATTGCTGAATCTTCTCGGCGAGAATCAGCACGATCGCGCAGACGATCATCGTCACCGTGAGCGCGCCGATCCATTCGAACATTTTGCCGGGCGCCTGCGACGTCAGCAGCATCACCGTCGCGAGCGCCGATGGCCCCGCCAGCGCCGGAATCGCCAGCGGCACGATCAGCGGCTCGCCGCCGCGCGAATCGCCGCCCATCGCGCCGTCCGGATGCGGAAAGATCATGCGCAGCGCGATCAGAAACAGCACGATGCCGCCCGCGATGCGCAACGAGACATCGGTGAGGTTCATCGCGCGCAGGAAGCGATCGCCCGCCAGCATGAACACCAGCAGAATGACGAACGCGATCGCCACTTCGCGCAGCACGACCACGCGGCGCCGCTCTTTGGCGACGCCGCGCAGCGCGTTGATGAAGATCGGGATATTGCCGAGCGGATCGGTGATCAGCAGCAGCAGGATCGTCGCCGACAGGAAGTTGTACTGCATTACTTCGCGAGCGCGGCCCGCACTTTCCCGACGACGACATCGGCGGCTTCATCGACCGGCAGCAGCGTGGCTTCCGCGTCGCGGCGGCCCTGATATTCCAGCTTGCCTTCCTTCAGCCCGCGATCGCCGATCACGATGCGATGCGGCACGCCGATCAATTCCCAGTCCGCGAACATCACACCCGGACGCTCGCCGCGATCGTCGAGAATCACGTCGATGCCGGCCTGCTGCAGCGTCGCGTACAGCTTGTCGGCCTGCTCGCGCACGGCGTCGCTGCGGTCGTAGCCCATCGGGCAGATCACGACTTCGAACGGCGCAATGGCTTCCGGCCAGATGATGCCCTTGTCGTCGAAATTCTGTTCGATTGCCGCGCCCAGCACGCGCGTCACGCCGATGCCGTAGCAGCCCATCTGCATCGGCGCGGGCTTGCCGTTTTCGTCGAGGAAGGTCGCGCCCATCGAATCGGAATACTTCGTGCCGAGCTGGAACACGTGACCCACTTCGATGCCGCGGCAGATTTCGAGCGTGCCCTTGCCGTCCGGCGACGGATCGCCCGCGACGACATTGCGAATGTCCGCGACTTCCGGCTCGGGCAGATCGCGGCCCCAGTTCACGCCAGTCGTGTGGTAATCGACCTCGTTCGTGCCGACGACGAAGTCGCTCATGTTCGCGACCGTGCGGTCCGCGATCACGCGCACCGGCTTCTTCGTGTTGAGCGGACCGAGGTAGCCCGGCGGCGTGCCGAACCATTCGACGATCTCGGCTTCCGTCGCGAAGCGATAACCCTTCAGGCCCGGCAGCTTGCCCGTCTTGATGTCGTTGAGCGAGTGATCGCCGCGCAGCATCAGCAACCAGATGGTCGGTTCGGCGCCTTCGTTGTCGGTCGCGAGGACGATCGACTTGATCGTGCGTTCCAGCGGAATGTTCAGAAGCTGCGCGACCGCCTCGCACTTCGCGGCGCCGGGCGTGGGCGTCTTCTTCAGTTCTTCGGTCGGCGCGGCGCGTTGCGCGATGAGCGGCAGCGCATCGGCGGCTTCGACGTTCGCCGCGAAGTCCGAGCTCGGGCAATACGCGATGTCATCCTCGCCCGTATCGGCGATCACGTGGAATTCATGCGAACCGCTGCCGCCGATCGAACCGTTGTCCGCCGCGACCGCGCGGAACTCCAGCCCGATGCGCGTGAAGATGCGCACGTAGGCTTCGTACATCTTGCGATACGACTCTGCGAGGCCGTCGAGGTCTTTATCGAAGGAATAGGCGTCCTTCATGATGAATTCGCGACCGCGCATCACGCCGAAGCGCGGGCGGATTTCGTCGCGGAACTTCGTTTGAATCTGATAGAAGTTCACCGGCAACTGGCGATAGCTCTTGATCTCGCGGCGCGCGATGTCCGTCACGACTTCCTCGTGCGTCGGGCCCATGACGAAATCGCGCTCGTGGCGATCCTTGAAACGCAACAGTTCCGGGCCGTATTGCTCCCAGCGGCCCGACTCCTGCCACAGTTCGGCGGGCTGCACGGCGGGCATCAGCAATTCGAGCGCGCCCGCGCGGTTCATCTCTTCACGCACGATGGCCTCGACCTTGCGCACCGAGCGCAGACCGATCGGCATGTAATCGTAGATGCCGCCCGCGACGCGGCGGATCATGCCTGCACGCATCATCAGCTTGTGGCTGACGATCTCGGCGTCGGCGGGAGCTTCCTTCAGGGTGCCGATGAAGAAACGGGATGCTTTCATTCAAATTTTCCAAATGCGGCGCGCTTCGGAGCGGACAGCGCCGAAGCAGGCGGATCAAGGTGAACGACGGAACGACCGGCGAGAAAAGAAGATTTTGCCGCCTGCCGGATGCTCTGGCAAAGACATTCACACGGATGCCCCGAATTGGGGTTCGTGCCAGTGCGTCGAGGCCAATAACTGTTTATAATCAAAGCAATTTTAAAGGATTTGAAGGTGGCTGTATGCTGGATCGTGAAGGCTTTCGCCCGAACGTCGGCATCATCCTCTTGAACGCGCGCAACGAAGTGTTTTGGGGCAAGCGGCTGCGTGAACATTCCTGGCAGTTTCCGCAAGGGGGCATCAAATACGGTGAGACCCCTGTGCAAGCGATGTATCGGGAGTTACACGAAGAAACCGGCCTGCTACCGGAGCATGTAAAAGTTGTGGGTCGCACGCGCGACTGGCTGCGTTATGAGGTGCCGGACAAGTTCATCAAGCGCGAGGTGCGCGGACATTATCGCGGTCAGAAACAGATCTGGTTTCTGCTGCGCATGGTGGGCCGCGATTGCGACATCTGCCTGCGCGCGACGGACCATCCGGAATTCGATGCCTGGCGCTGGAACGAGTATTGGGTACCGCTGGATGCGGTCATCGAGTTCAAGCGCGACGTTTATCAAATGGCTCTATCCGAGCTGTCCCGCTTTCTGCGGCGTACCAACTCCCGCGGTGAACGCGGCGAGCGAGCCGCGCATCACGGACCGCGCTATCCACGCGTCGTCCAGACGATGACGATCGAAGCTCCTGCCGTTACTGCCTCCGGCGCGGCAGTTCAGGCAGAATGCACGGTCAGCGAAGAAGTGCATGTGATCGTGCAGCGCTCATCGTGAATCCGGGCACTGCAACGCTTCGAGCACTTTGACACTCAACTCGATTGCGATCGATGGCACGGCGAACTTCTCGCCGTGCCATCTCGCTTTGTTCCGCCGGGCGGGCGCATGAAGCCCGCGCGCATGTTTCCGGGAAGACCCAATTGAAAGTGAATGCCTCACTCGCGGTAATCGCGGCATCCGCGGCAGCGCTCGCCGTGCTCGCCGGCTGTTCCAGCAACAAGGCGCCGTCCACGCAGGACGACGGCGTGTTCACCTATCTGCTCGACCGCAAGCCGAACTGGACCGAAGAAAAAATCGACACGATGCCACCGCTGCCGCAGGCATCGAATCTGGTCGCGTTCAACGTGTCGCAGAACACGCCGCTCACGTTCGCCGTCGACAAGACCACGCTCACGGTCGGCAAGGATGGCGTCATTCGTTACGTGATCGTCGCGACGAGTCCGGCGGGCGCGCGCAACGTCAACTATGAAGGCATTCGTTGCGACACCTACGAATGGCGTCGCTACGCGAGCATCAACGACGATCAGAACGGCTGGGATCAAGGTTCCGCATTCGACTTCAAGCGCATCGAAAACGGCGAGCTGAACGCGTATCAGGCGGCGCTCTATCAGGATTATTTCTGCACGAGCAAGCTGCCCGTCGGCACCGCGAAACAGATCGTCAACAACATGGAATACAAGCGCACGCAAAGCGTGATTAATCTGCGCTGATTGCGCCGCGCGTCGGCGTGACGATGTGAAAACGCCCGCTGATTCAGCGGGCGTTTTCGTTTCAGACGAGCACGAGATTGTCGCGATGGATCAGTTCCGGCTCCAGCATGTAGCCGAGCACCGATTCTATTTCGCCGCTCGGCCGGCGATGAATCAGCCGCGCCTCCGAACTGCTGTAGTTCGTGATGCCGCGCGCGACTTCCTGCCCTTGATCGTTGATGCACGCGATTACTTCGCCGCGATCGAAGGCGCCTTTCACGTCGATGACGCCGATCGGCAAAAGGCTCTTGCCGTCGGCGGTGAGCTTGTTGACCGCGCCCTTGTCGATGACGACATGCCCGCGCACCTGCAAGTGATCCGCCATCCACTGCTTGCGCGCCGCCATGCGTGCGGTGCGCGCGATGAGTTGCGTGCCGATCATCTCGCCCGATGCGAGGCGCGTGAGCACATCGGCTTCGCGGCCGCTCGCGATGACCGTGTTCGCGCCGCTGTGCGCGGCACGCTTCGCCGCGAGAATCTTGGTCAGCATGCCGCCGCGTCCTAGGCTCGAACCCGCGCCGCCCGCCATCTGCTCGAGTTCGGGCGTGCCGGCGTCGGCTTGCTCGACGAGCGTCGCGTTCGGGTCCTTGCGCGGATCGGCGGTGAACAGGCCACGCTGATCGGTGAGAATGACGAGCGCATCGCCTTCGATCAGATTCGCGACGAGCGCGCCGAGCGTGTCGTTGTCGCCGAACTTGATTTCGTCGGTGATGACGGTGTCGTTCTCGTTGATGATCGGCACGGCGCCCAGGCGCAGCAGCGTGAGCAGCGTCGAGCGCGCGTTCAGATAGCGTTCGCGATCGGCGAGATCGGCGTGCGTGAGCAGAATCTGCGCGGTGCGGATGCCGTGCGCGCCGAAGCTGCTTTCGTAGACTTGCGCGAGACCCATCTGGCCGACCGCGGCCGCCGCCTGCAGTTCGTCGATTTCGCGCGGTCGCTTTGTCCAGCCGAGCCGGTGAATGCCTTCCGCGATCGCGCCCGAACTCACGAGCACGACTTCCTTGCCCTGTTCGCGCAGCGCCGCGATCTGCGACGCCCAGCGCGAGATTGCCGCATGATCGAGCCCGCGACCGTCATTGGTGACGAGGCTCGACCCTACTTTCACTACGATTCGCTTCGCAGCGGCGATGACCGAACGCATCGTGCGCCTTCTCCTCGTGGTTGCTTTATTCCTTCGTTTCGTCGTCGCGGAAGCGCACGTCGGCGGCGAGATCTTCCGCTTCAGCCGCGCGCGATGCGTCCGAATGCTGCGAGATGTAATCGTAGATCGCGTAGGTGAGCGCCTCGCAGCCCTGACCGGTCAACGCCGAAATCTCGTAGACCGGACCGTCCCATTCGAAGCGCTCGACGAAATCGGCGATGCGCGCCTCGCGTTCGTCTTCCGGCACCATGTCGAGCTTGTTCAGCACGAGCCAACGCGGCTTCTCGTAAAGCTGCTCGTCGTACTTGCGCAGTTCGTTGACGATCGCCTTCGCTTCCGCGACCGGATCGACGTTTTCATCGAACGGGGCCATGTCGACGAGATGCAGCAGCACGCCCGTGCGCTGCAAGTGCCGCAGGAAACGATGCCCGAGGCCCGCGCCTTCCGCCGCGCCTTCGATGAGACCCGGAATGTCCGCGATCACGAAGCTCTTGCTCGGCCCGACGCGCACTACGCCGAGATTCGGCGCGAGCGTCGTGAACGGATAATCCGCGATCTTCGGCCGCGCGTTCGACACCGACGAGATGAAAGTGGACTTGCCCGCGTTCGGCATGCCGAGCAGACCGACATCCGCGAGCACTTTCAACTCGAGTTTGAGCATGCGGCGCTCGCCCGGCTTGCCGTCGGTTTTCTGACGCGGCGCGCGGTTCGTGCTCGACTTGAAATGCAGGTTGCCGAGGCCGCCCGCACCGCCCTTCGCGATCAAGACCTGCTGATTGTGCTCGGTCAGATCGGCGATGATCTCGCCCGTTTCCTGATCCGAAATGATTGTGCCGACCGGCATGCGCAGCGTGATGTCGTCGCCGCCCTTGCCATAGCAATCCGCGCCGCGGCCGTTTTCGCCGTTGCGCGCCTGATGCTTCTTGGAGAACCGGTAGTCGATCAGCGTGTTGATGTTGCGGTCGCCGACCGCGTAGACGCTGCCGCCGCGCCCGCCGTCGCCGCCGTCCGGTCCGCCGAACGGGACGAACTTTTCGCGGCGCATCGACGCGCTGCCATCTCCTCCGTCGCCGGCGATGACTTCGATCCTCGCTTCGTCAATGAACTTCATGCGTTGCTCCGTCCCGTGTATTCGCTCTATTTTGCCGTGACCGACCTGGCCGGTCACTCATAACCAATTTTTGACCGCACCAAATAAAAATGGCCCCGCGAACTTCGCGGGGCCATTTCTTCGGTCCTGAAGCCCGTGCGTAAAACTTACGCTGCCGGGACGACGACGACCGTGTGCTTCTTCGCAGCGCCCTTGGTCACGAACTTGACGTGACCGTCGGCCAGCGCGAACAGCGTGTGATCCTTGCCGATGCCGACATTCTCACCCGGGTGCATGCGCGTGCCGCGCTGGCGAACGATGATGCCGCCTGCGTTGATTGCCTGGCCGCCGTACACCTTCACGCCGAGGCGTTTGCTCTCGGAGTCGCGGCCGTTGCGGGAAGACCCGCCTGCTTTTTTGTGTGCCATTTGCTTAGCTCCTTAACCGATGCGCTTACGCGTTGATCGCGTCGATGCGCAGTTCGGTGTAGTTCTGGCGATGGCCAGCGTGCTTTTGGTAGTGCTTCCGGCGGCGCATCTTGAAGATGGTCACTTTCTTGTGACGACCTTGGGACACGACGGTAGCCTTGACGGAAGCCCCACTGACCAGCGGCGTACCGAACTGAATCGATTCGCCTTCGCCTACTGCGAGAACCTGGTCGAGCGTGATTTCAGCGTCAATGTCTGCCGGTATCTGTTCTACTTTAAGTTTTTCGCCAACGGCAACTTTGTACTGCTTGCCGCCGGTTTTTATGACCGCGTACATTGAGAACCTCACTCAGAATTCTTTTTCCACGCACCACGCGGGGAAAACACGCGATTATACATAGAGTTACGCTCGACGTCAAAGCGCCGTGACGATGCCCGCGCGGGCGGCGCAACGCGCGATCCGGCTCCGAACCTCGGCGAAAACGAAGCGAATCGCAGCCGAAATTCGCCGACATTGCGCGAGCCGGAACGCGGGACCACCCGGCGTCTGTCGGATTCGCCTTATAATCCGCCGGATTACCCTTTTTGCCGATCATGTCGTCCACCGCCACTTCCTCTCCCAACGCCGCCGCGCTGCTCGCCCCGATCGCCGAGGACATGCAGCAGGTCAATCGCGTCATCCGGCAGCGCCTGGCATCAGAAGTGATGCTGATCAACCAGATTTCGGAGTACATCATCGGCGCGGGCGGCAAGCGGCTGCGGCCGGCGCTGCTGCTCCTCGTCTCGGGCGCGCTGGGCGACACGACCGGGCATCGTCACGAATTGGCGGCGGTGGTTGAGTTCATCCACACGGCGACGCTGCTGCACGACGACGTCGTCGACGAATCGGATTTGCGCCGCGGCCGCAAGACCGCGAACGCGCTGTTCGGCAATGCGGCGAGCGTGCTGGTCGGCGACTTCCTGTATTCGCGCTCGTTCGAGATGATGGTGAGCGTCGGCAAGATGCGCGTGATGGAAATCCTGTCCGTCGCGACCAACATCATTTCCGAAGGCGAAGTGCTGCAACTGCTCAACATGCACGATCCGGACGTGGACGAAGCACGCTACATGCAGGTGATCCGCTACAAGACGGCGAAGCTGTTCGAAGCGGCGGCGCAGCTCGGCGCGGTGCTTTCGGGTGCGGATGCGCGGACCGAAGCGGCGGCGGCGGAGTTCGGCCGGCGCATCGGCACGGCGTTCCAGATCATGGACGACTGGCTCGACTACACCGGCACGCCCGAATCGATGGGCAAGAACGCCGGCGACGACCTGCGCGAAGGCAAGCCCACCCTGCCGCTCATTTATTTGATGGAGCACGGCACGCCGGACCAGGCGGCCCTCGCACGCGAGGCGATCGAGCAAGGCGGCACGGATCGCTTCGACACGATCTTCCACGCAATCACGACGTCCGGCGCGCTCGATCACACGCTGGAATGCGCGCGCAAGGAAGCTCAGGCAGCGGCAAATGCGATTTCTTCATTTCCCTCTTCCATCTACAAAGATAGCCTGCTAGAATTATGTTCTTACTCGACGTCACGGCAGTCTTGAACGAGACTGAAGCAGCGTAAGAGTCCAAGTTGGTCAAATTCGGGGTGTAGCTTAGCCTGGTAGAGCGCTACGTTCGGGACGTAGAGGCCGGAGGTTCGAATCCTCTCACCCCGACCAGAATTGCAAAAACCCGCATGGTTCGCCATGCGGGTTTTTTATTTCCGGCGGCAAAACCGCGTACGCTGGCCGAAAGGCCGAGGGCGAGCTTGCCGGCCCGTCTGCTATATTGCCTCCCATCTCCGCCCCTACTCGATCACCGCGTGGACAACCTTCCCTTATGGGCGCAAATTTGCGCCATTTTTCTGCTTCTCTTCCTTTCCGGCTTCTTCTCGATCTCCGAAACGTCGATGATGGCGCTCAATCGCCATCGCCTGAAATATCTGGCGAGCCAAGGATCGCTACGCGCCCGCACGACGCAAGGCCTGCTCGCGAAGACCGATCAGCTTCTCTCGGTCATCCTGATCGGCAACAACCTGATCAACACGATCATCCCGGTGCTCACGACATCCATCGCGCTGCGCACCTTCGGCCATAACAACCTCGTCCTGTCGATCACGACGGGCGTCATTGCATTCCTGATCATCGTGTTCGCGGAAATCGCGCCGAAGATCGTCGGCGCGACGTATCCCGAGAAAGTGGCGCTGCCGGCGAGCCTCGTGCTCGCGCCGCTCATGCGCGTCGCGCGGCCGCTCATCTGGTTCGTCAATCTGTTCGCCAACGCGATCCTCGCCGCACTGCACATCAACACGAAGGGCAAGCGCGATCAGCGGATCTCGCCCGAAGAGTTGCGCACCATCGTGCTGGAAACGGGCAGCTTCATGCCGACCAAGCACCGCAGCATCCTGCTCAATCTGTTCGATCTGGAGAACATCACCGTCGATGACGTGATGATCCCGCGCCGGCGCATCGAAGCGCTCGACTTCGACGCGCCCTTCGAACAGATCCTGCATCAGCTTGAGACGTGCTACCACAACAAGCTGGTCGTCTTTCAGGGCGACATCGATCGCGTGCTCGGCATTCTGCACGTGCGCAAGACGCTCTCGGCGCTGCACAACCAGGAACTCGAGCGCGACACGCTGCGCGAACTGCTCACCGAACCGTACTTCGTGCCCGCGGGCACGCCTGTCTTCCAGCAATTGCAGTACTTCCAGGAAAGCGGCCACCGTATCGCGATCGTGGTCGACGAGTACGGCGAATTGCAGGGCCTCGTCACGCCGGAGGACATCATCGAAGAGCTGATCGGCGAATTCACGACGACGATTCCGCGCGGCGCCGGCTCGCGCGGCGGCTGGGACGAGAACGGCGAGTGCATCGTGGCGGGCAGCATGCCGCTGCGCGAACTGAACCGCTGGCTGCATCTGTCGCTGCCGACGGACGGCCCGAAAACGCTCAACGGCCTGATTCTCGAAACGCTCGAAGACATCCCCGACGGCGACGTTTCGGTGCAGATCGCGGGCGTGACCTTCGAAGTCATGCGCAGCGACGATCAGGCGATCCGAACCGTCAAGATTTTTCGCCCGCCCGAAGGCACGCGACACGCGCTGCGTTAGCCATTCGGACGACTGTGCGCCGGCGGCCGAGGACGGGATCATCGGATCATCTCGACTCGACCGCCGACGCCATGATTTCCCCTTCCTTCCGCGAAACGCCATCCGACCACGAGACGCCCGCCGTCTCGCTGCTCACCGACACCTTGCGCGAAGCCGCCGAGCGCAGCGCGTCCGATATCCATGTCGAACCGTCCGAGCACGCATGGCGCATCCGGCTGCGCGTCGATGGCGCGTTGCACGTATTGATGCGCCCGCCGCCCCATTTGCGCGATGCGTTCGTCACGCGGATCAAGGTGCTGGCGCGAATGGACATCGCCGAGCGGCGCGTGCCGCAGGACGGCCGGCTGCGCCTGAATCTGCCGGGCGGGCGGATCGGCGACTATCGCGTCAATTCGCTGCCGACGCTCTTCGGCGAAAAACTGGTGCTGCGCGGCTCGAAGCGCTGCCGCCCGACCTATCGCTCGCCTCGCTCGGTCTCGACGACGCGCAAGGCCGCGCGGTCGAATCGGCGATTCGCGCGCCGCACGGTCTCGTCCTCGTGACCGGCCCGACCGGCAGCGGCAAGACCGTATCGCTCTACTGCTTCCTCCAGATGCTCAACGCGGAAGCCCGCAACGTGTGCTCGGTAGAGGATCCTGTCGAAATTCAACTTGCGGGCATCAATCAGGTGAGCGTGCGCGAAAAGGCGGGACTGACCTTCGCCGTGGCGCTGCGCGCGTTCATGCGTCAGGATCCGGATGTCATCATGGTCGGCGAAATACGCGACGCGGAAACGGCGGACGTCGCGGTGAACGCTGCCAAACGGGCCATCTCGTCCTCTCGACCTTGCACACGAACGATGCGCCCGCCGCGATCGCGCGTCTCATCGATATCGGCGTCGCGCCTTACAACCTCGCGTCGGCGCTCAAGCTCGTCACCGCGCAACGGCTCGTGCGCAAGCTGTGCGAGTTCTGCCGCGCGCCGTCGGCGTTGGCGCTCGCGGACGGGTTTCATCCGTTCGAGCCGCGCGGCTGTCCGGCGTGTCATGGCGTCGGTTATCGCGGGCGCGTCGGCGTGCACCAGGTGATGCCGGTATCGGATGAACTGCGCGAGTTGATCGTCTCGCGCGCGGCGACGCATGCGATCGCGCGCGCGGCGCAGACGCAAGGCATGCCCGCGTTGCGCGATGCGGCGTTCGCGCGCGTGCGCGAAGGCGTAACGAGCGTCGCCGAAGCAGTCGACGCGACGGAGATCGAATGATGAACGACGCGCTCGAACTGCGCTTCGCGTGGCGCGGCATGGATAGCGAAGGCCAGCCGATGCGGGGAAAGATCATCGCTGCCGACGCCCTCGCGGCCCGCGCGTCGCTGCGGCGCGAAGGCGTGATCGTCACCTTGCTCGAAACGCTCGGCGCCGCGCCGCCGCCCAAAGCGAGGACCGCCGACGTGACCGTCTTCACGCGACAGCTCGCCGGCCTGCTGCGCGCGGGACTGCCGCTCGTCGGCGCGCTCGAATTGCTCGCCGGCAGCGCGTCCGCCAGCGGAATGCCGCGCATCGTGCGCGCGCTGGCCCGCGATATGACGCGCGGCGTGCCATTCTCGGGCGCGCTGGCACGGCATCCGGCTGCCTTCGGCTCCCTGTACTGCCAGCTGGTTTCGGTCGGTGAAGTCGCGGGTGCGTTGCCGACGGTGTTCGCCCGCCTCGCCGACGACCGCGAGCGGGCGGCGTCGCAACGGGCCAGATTGCGCGCCGCGCTCACCTATCCCGTGATGGTGCTGCTGCTTTCGCCCGCGATTACGGCGGGATTGCTGATCGGCGTCGTGCCGACCTTCAAGACGATCCTCGACGGCTTCGGCGCCGCGCTGCCCGCGCCGACGCGTTTCGTGCTCGCGCTTTCGGGCGGCGTCGCGAATGTCGGCGTGCCGTTCGGGATTGCAGCCGCATCTGCGGTATTCATCGGATGGAAGTGGATGAAGCGTTCGCCCGATGCACGCGCCGCCGCCGATCACGCCGCGCTGCGCCTGCCGCTTGCAGGCAAGCTGCCGCGCCCGCTCGCGGTCGCGCGATGGAGCCGCGCGCTCGGCACGCTGCTCTCGGCGGGCACGCCGCTGTCGGATGCGTTCAACTCACTCACGCATGCCACAGGAAACCGCGTGTTCGACCGCGCCACCGTCGACATCGCCGCGCGCCTGCACAACGGCGAGCGTCTCGCGGCCGCAGTGCGCGCCGTCGGATGCTTTCCGCAGGACGTCGTGCAGCCGATCGCGGTCGCCGAAGAATCAGGCTCGCTCGATGCGATGCTTCTCGATCTAGCCACGCTCGCCGACCGCCAAATGGACGAGCGCATCGGCGGCTTCGCGAGTCTTTGCGAGCCGATCGTCATCGCGGTGCTGGGCGCGCTCGTGGGCGGCCTTGTCATCGCGATGTATCTTCCTGTCATTCAGCTCGGAAACGTGGTGTAGCATCGCGGGCCAAAGCAACCGTTCGTCCATCATGCAGCCTTCGTTCGATCCGACCGCCGCGCATTTCGCGAGCCGCTATCTGGCGGCGTTCGCGGCGCTGCCCGTGGCCGTGCAGTACGGGTTCGCCATCGTGTTCGGCCTCGTGATCGGCAGTTTTCTTACTGTCGTCGTGCATCGTCTGCCGGTCATGCTCGAACGCGCATGGCGCGCGGAAGTCGACGCTGCCATTCCCGAGGCGTCCGATGCCACCAAATTCGCCGCCGCCGATCCCTATCCCGAGCGCTTCAATCTCGCCGTGCCGCGCAGCGCGTGCCCGCATTGCAAGCACGTGCTGCGCGCGTGGGAAAACATTCCCGTCATCAGCTATCTGGCCCTGCGCGGACGTTGCTCGGCATGCGGCGCACGCGTGAGCCCGCGCTATCCGCTGACCGAACTCGCGACCGGCGCGCTGGCGGCGCTATCGCTTTACGCGTTCGGTCCCACGTGGCCCGCGCTGGCCGCGTTCGGTCTATGCGCGGCCTTGCTGACGGCAGGGCTCATCGACTACGACACACGCTATCTTCCCGATGTGCTGACGCTGCCCCTGCTTTGGGCCGGGCTTCTCGTCAATTTCGGCGAAGGCGGATTCGCGACGCTGCACGACGCCGTGACGGGCGCAGTCGCGGGCTATCTGTTCCTGTGGTGCGTGTACTGGCTCTTCAAGCTCGTGCGCGGCGTGGAAGGCATGGGCTACGGCGACTTCAAGCTGCTCGCCGCGATCGGCGCGTGGCTCGGATGGTCGTCGCTCGCGCAAGTGCTTCTGATCGCGGCCGTCGCGGGCGCCGTGTTCGGCATCGTGGCGACGTGGCGCAAGCGCATGCGTTTCGAAGAGCCGTTGCCGTTCGGACCGTTTCTCGCGGCCGGCGGCGCGATCACGCTTTTCATCGGCACGCCGCTTTATGCATTGTTAGGTTGATCGAACCGAACGGAGCAACGGATGTTCAGCATTGGTCTTACCGGCGGCATCGGCAGCGGCAAGAGCACGGTCGCTGATCTCTTCGCAGCGCGCGGCGTGCCGCTGATCGACACGGACCTGATCGCGCATCGAATCACGGCGCCGGGCGGCGTCGCGATGCCGCTCATCGCGAGCGAATTCGGCGACGGCTTCATCGCGGCGGACGGCTCGCTCGATCGCGCGAAGATGCGCGCGCTCGTCTTCGCCGACGACACCGCGAAGGCGCGCCTCGAAGGCATCGTGCATCCGCTGATTCGCGCCGAGACGGAACGCCAGCGGTTCGCAGCGCAGGGCGCGTATCACATCGTCGTGGTGCCCTTGCTCGTCGAGTCCGGTGAATGGGCGAGCCGCGTGTCGCGCGTGCTCGTGGTGGATTGCCCCGTCGAGACGCAGATCGCTCGCGTCATGCGGCGCAACGGCTTCACGCGCGAACAGGTGCTCGCGATCATCGCGAAGCAGGCGTCTCGCGAAGCGCGTCTCGCGGCTGCCGACGACATCGTGCTCAACGATGAAACCGCCACGCTCGACACGCTCGCGCAGCAAGTCGAAACACTGCACGGTCGTTATCTTTCGCTTGCGTCCACATGACGTGACGGCGATCGCCTGAGTTCGCGAAATCGTCGAAAAGTTCCCGGTTTTCCGCCGAAAGGAGCCATTCGGCGCCCGAATATGGCCCGATTTGCTAGGGTGAGGATGCGGCATTAGAATGTGCTCACTTCCGCTCATGGAAGCAACCGACCCACGCCGAGGCGAGCGCGCTTGATCCTTTACGAGTATCCCTTCAACGAGCGAATCCGGACGCTGCTGCGCCTCGAAGACCTGTTCGAGCGCTTCACGTTCTTTCTGACTCAGGAAGACGCGCGAGAACATCACGTTGCACTCACGACGCTCTTCGAGATCGCGGAAGTCGCTGGCCGCACGGACCTCAAAGCCGACCTCATGAAGGAACTCGAACGGCAGCGGCAAACGCTCGCGCCGTTTCGCGGCAATCCGGGCATCGAACAGGAAGCGCTCGAAGCCGTGCTCGGCGAAATCGAGCAGACGCTCGCCGGCCTCACCGAAATGCACGGCAAGACCGGCCAGCATCTCGCCGACAACGAATGGCTCGCGAGCATCCGCAGCCGCACGATCATTCCCGGCGGAACGTGCAAGTTCGATTTGCCGTCGTATTACGCCTGGCAGCAGTTGCCGGTCGAGGAGCGCCGCCAGGACATCGCGAAGTGGGTCATGCCGATGCTCGCGTTGCGCGACGCGGCGGCCATCGTATTGCGGCTCGCGCGTGAGTCGGGTCAGGCATCGAAAGTCATGGCGATGCAGGGCAGCTACCAGCAGATGTTGTCCGGCCGCACGTATCAGCTGATGCAAGTGCGCGTCTCACCGGACACGCGCGTGATTCCGGAAGCAAGCGCGAACAAGTACATGCTGTGGGTGCGCTTCACGGTGCAGGACGGCGATCTGAAACCGCGCGCCGTCGATGTCGACGTGCCGTTTCATCTGACGCTTTGCAGCCTTTGAATCGGAACGGTTTGGCCTCATGTGGTCAAATATCGTCCGTAACCGGCTCAATTCGTATTCGTCATGACCACTGTCGTCAAATGTCCGACCTGCGGCAAGGATGTCCGCTGGGTTCCCGAAAACCGCTTTCGCCCGTTCTGTTCCGAGCGCTGCAAGCAGATCGATCTCGGCGCGTGGGCTGCCGAGAAGTACAAGATCGCGGGTAATTCGCAGGAAACGCCGCCGGACGAAGACAATCGCGGCGGACTCAACTGAGCGCCGTTATTCGCGCTCTTCCTCTTCGAGCCATTCCAAAATCGGAATGGCTGCCGGCAGGAGCGGCGCGACCTCGACGGGAAGCGTCTGCCACGCGATCGCCTGACCTTCGCGGCCGACCGGCGAACCGTTCCACTCCGTCACTTTGCAGAAGAAAAGCCGCACGTACGCATGGGGATAATCATGCTCCAGCGTGCGCCAGAGCTGGCACGCGGTGACATCGATGCCCAGTTCCTCGTGCAGTTCGCGACCGAGCGCCGCCTCGATGCTCTCGCCTGGCTCCAGCTTGCCACCGGGAAACTCCCAGTAACCTTCATACGGTTTGCCCGCAGGCCGCTGCGCAAGCAGATAGCGCCCGTCGTGCTGCACCATCACGCCGACGGCCACTTCGGTCACCTTGCGGCCATCGGGCGCGATGTCCGGCTTCGCATCGGTCATTGCTTGCGTCCCGACCAGTCGCGCGCGAATTGCCACGCCACGCGGCCCGAGCGCGATCCGCGTTCGAGCGCCCACACGAGCGCATCGCCGCGTGCGCTTTCGACTTCGGCGTCGGCGCAGCCGAAGTGCTTCAGCCAGTGTCCGACGATCGACAGATAGTCGTCCTGCTTGAACGGATAGAAGCTGACCCAAAGGCCGAAGCGCTCGGAAAGCGAAATCTTTTCTTCGACCACTTCGCCGGGATGAATCTCGCCGTCGGACGTGTGCTTGTAAGTCTCGTTGTCGCTCATGTATTCGGGCAACAGATGGCGGCGGTTCGACGTCGCGTAGATGAGCACGTTGTCCGATTGCGCGGCGACGGAGCCGTCGAGCGCGACCTTCAGCGCCTTGTAGCCCGACTCG
The DNA here is from genome assembly GCF_023630985.1 of Caballeronia sp. ATUFL_F1_KS39. Classification (NCBI taxonomy): domain Bacteria; kingdom Pseudomonadati; phylum Pseudomonadota; class Betaproteobacteria; order Burkholderiales; family Burkholderiaceae; genus Caballeronia; species Caballeronia sp. ATUFL_F1_KS39. The sequence goes on from NZ_JALQDZ010000019.1 coordinate 116,178, forward strand.
CCTTCCTCGAACGAGAGATCGTCGCAGAAGACGATGAAACGCTCGGGCCGCGTGGAGATCAGATCGACGATATCGCCGAGATCATGCAGATCGTCCTTGTCGACTTCGATCAGGCGCAAGCCGTCCTTCGCATACGCGTTCAGACACGCCTTGATCAGCGACGACTTGCCCGTGCCGCGCGCGCCCGTCAGCAGAACGTTGTTCGCGGGCAGCTTGTTCACGAACTGTTGCGTGTTCTGCTGAATGAGCGATTTCTGACGATCGATGTTCTGAAGGTCGTCGAGCGAGATCTGCGAGATGGGGGAAACGGGTTGCAGGAAGCCGCGTCCCTGACGCTTGCGCCAGCGAAACGCCACCGCGGATTCCCAGTCGATATCGGGCGCGGCGGGCGGCAACATGCCTTCGATGCGCGCCAGCACCGCTTCGGCGCGCGTGAGAAATTGTTCGAGTTTATCCATCGAGTTGTCCGCGTTCAGGAGCGATAGTCGGCGTTGATGCTCACGTAATCATGCGAAAGGTCGCAGGTCCAGACGGTCGCTTGCGCGTCGCCGCGCCCGAGCACGACGCGAATCAGGATCTCGCTCTTCTTCATCACGCGCTGGCCGTCTTCTTCCTTGTACGCGGGATTGCGCCCGCCGGCTTTCGCGACCAGCACGTCATCGAGATAAAGATCGATCTTGCCGACATCGAGATCCGTTACGCCCGCATAACCGATCGCAGCGAGAATGCGGCCGAGGTTCGGATCGGACGCGTAGAACGCGGTCTTAACGAGCGGCGAATGGCCGATCGCGTAGGCAATCTGACGGCACTCCGCCGCGTCCTGGCCGCCCTCCACCGTGATCGTCATGAACTTGGTCGCGCCTTCGCCGTCGCGCACGATGAGTTGCGCGAGTTCCTGCGCCACTTCGGTCACGGCGTCGCGCAATGCGGCGTACGCGGGCGAATCCGTCGATGTGATCACGGGCAGCGACGACTTCCCCGACGCGATCAGGATGAACGAATCGTTGGTGGACGTATCGCCGTCGATCGTGATGCAGTTGAACGAACGATCCGCGACGTGCTTCACGAGCTGATCGAGGACCGGCTGCGCGACATTCGCATCGAATGCGAGGAAGCCGAGCATCGTCGCCATGTTCGGGCGGATCATGCCCGCGCCCTTGCTGATGCCCGACAGCGTGACGACGTGACCGTCGATCGTTACCTGGCGCGACGCCGCCTTCGGCAGCGTGTCGGTCGTCATGATCGCTTGCGCGGCGTCGAACCAGTGCGCGGCTTGTTGATTCGCGAGCGCGGCGGGCAGACCGGCCTTCAGGCGATCGATCGGCAGCGGCTCCAGAATCACCCCGGTCGAGAACGGCAGGATTTGCTGCGCATCGAGATTGGCGAGACGCGCGAGCTCCGCGCAGGTTTCGCGCGCGTGCGCCATGCCCGGCTCGCCGGTGCCTGCGTTCGCGTTGCCCGTATTCACGACGAGCGCACGAATGCCCTTGCCGCCTTGGCCCGCCGCCGCGAGATGCTCACGGCAGACCGTAACCGGCGCGGCGCAGAAGCGATTCTGCGTGAAAACGCCCGCGACGCTCGCGCCTTCATCGACGCGAATGACGAGCACGTCCTTGCGATTGGGCTTGCGAATGTTCGCCTCCGCGTAACCGAGCGTGACGCCGGGGACGGGATGAAGCGCTGCGGGATCGATCGAGGGGAAGTTGACGGCCATGTTCGCGTCTCGCTGAAAGTGGCGAATGCCGGCTCATCGAACCGGCACATGATGAAAGACTGACGCCGGCCAGCGGATTCGAACCGGCGCCGTGAAGGATGGATGCTGCAAAGACAAACGACGCATCGCTGCGTCGCTTGTTCGTCAGGTCACGAGCCGATTACACCAGCTTGCCGTGACAGTTCTTGTACTTCTTGCCGCTGCCGCACGGGCACGGATCGTTGCGGCCGACCTTCGGCACGTCGTCCGAAGGACGCGTCGCCACGCTGATGTCGTCGCCGGCGGCCATCGCCTGGCTGACCATCTGCGCGGTGGCGCTCGCCGCCGCCGCGGCGGGCGTCGGCTCGGCGGCCGGCGCGTTGAAATCCGCGTGCGTGAACGACACGTTTTCGAGGTGGCTGCCTTTCTCTTCGTACTGCTCGGCGGCTTCTTCGAGCTGCTCCGGCGACTGGATCTGCACGTTCATCACGACGCGCGTGACTTCCTGCTTCACAGCGTCGAGCATCGCGGCGAACAGTTCGAACGCCTCGCGCTTGTATTCCTGCTTCGGGTTCTTCTGCGCATAGCCGCGCAGATGGATGCCCTGCCGCAAGTGATCGAGCGCGGCGAGATGCTCGCGCCAGCGGCTATCGAGCGTCTGCAGCATGATCGAGCGCTCGAACGCGCTGAACGATTCGCGGCCGACCATCGCGACCTTCGCTTCGTACGCTTCGTCGGCGGCGGCGAGCACGGCTTCGCAAATTTCTTCCGCGTCGATCGAATTCGACTCGTTGATCATCTCCTGAACCGCGAGATCGAGCGACCAGTCGTTGCGCAGCACTTCTTCCAGCTCCGGCGCTTCCCACTGCTCTTCGATGCTGCCCGCCGGCACGAAGGTTCGCACGACGTCGCCGATCACGCTTTGACGCATCGCCGCGATGGTTTCCTGCACGTCGTTCGCTTCGAGCAGTTCGTTACGCTGCTGATAGATGACCTTGCGCTGATCGTTCGCGACGTCGTCGTATTCGAGCAGTTGCTTGCGGATGTCAAAGTTGCGCGCTTCGACCTTGCGCTGCGCGCCTTCGATCGAACGCGTGACCATGCCTGCTTCGATCGGCTCGCCTTCCGGCATCTTCAGGCGATCCATGATCGCGCGCACGCGGTCGCCCGCGAAAATGCGCAGAAGCGGATCGTCCAGCGACAGATAGAAGCGCGACGAACCCGGATCGCCCTGACGGCCCGCGCGGCCGCGCAGCTGGTTGTCGATACGGCGCGACTCGTGACGCTCGGTGCCGATGATATGCAGACCGCCCGCCGCCTTCACGTGATCGTGCAGCGCCTGCCATTCGTCGTGCAGCTTCTGGATGCGCGCGGCTTTCTCGTTCTCGGGGATCGAGAGATCCGCTTCGATGAACGACGCCTGCTTCTCGACGTTGCCGCCAAGCACGATGTCCGTGCCGCGGCCGGCCATGTTCGTCGCGATCGTGACGGCGGCCGGACGGCCCGCTTCCGCGACGATCGCCGCTTCGCGCGCGTGCTGTTTCGCGTTGAGCACTTCGTGCTTCACGCCCGCCTGCGTGAGCAGATGCGACAGCAATTCGGACGCTTCGATCGACGTCGTGCCGACGAGCGTCGGCTGACCGCGCTCGACGCAATCGCGGATGTCGCGAATCACCGCGTCGTAACGCTCTTTCGACGTCTTGTAGATCTGATCCTGCTTGTCGACACGCTTCGGCGGACGGTTGGTCGGAATCACGACCGTTTCGAGGCCGTAGATTTCGTTGAATTCGTAGGCTTCCGTGTCCGCCGTGCCGGTCATGCCGGACAGCTTCGAGTACATGCGGAAATAGTTCTGCAGCGTGATGGACGCGAGCGTCTGGTTCTCGGCCTGAATCTGGACGTGTTCCTTCGCTTCGACCGCCTGATGCAGACCGTCCGACCAGCGGCGGCCGGTCATCATGCGGCCGGTGAATTCGTCGACGATCACGACTTCGCCGTTCTGCACCACGTAGTGCTGATCGCGCAGGAAAAGCGTATGCGCGCGCAACGCGGCATAGATGTGGTGCATCAGCGTGATGTTCTGCGGCGCGTAGAGACTCTCGCCTTCGCCGATCAAACCCCACTCGGCGAGCAGCCGCTCGGCCTTCTCGTGGCCCGATTCGGTCAGGAACACCTGACGCGCTTTTTCATCGAGCGTGTAATCGCCCGGCTTTTCGACGCCGGTGCCGTCGGCCTTCTCTTCGCCGATCTGCTGCTCGAGCAGCGGCGGCAGCGCGTTCATGCGCACGTAGAGATCGGTGTGATCTTCAGCCTGACCGGAGATGATAAGCGGCGTGCGTGCCTCGTCGATGAGGATCGAGTCCACTTCGTCGACGATCGCGAAATTGAGCGGCCGCTGCACGCGCGCGTTGGTCTCGTAGACCATGTTGTCGCGCAGATAATCGAAGCCGAACTCGTTGTTCGTGCCGTACGTGATGTCCGCCGCGTACGCTTCCTGCTTCTGCGAGTGTTCCATCTGCGACAGATTCACGCCGCACGACAGACCGAGGAAGTTGTAGAGGCGCGCCATCCATTCGGCATCGCGCTGGGCGAGGTAGTCGTTCACCGTCACGACGTGCACGCCGCGGCCCGACAGCGCATTCAAATACGCGGCGAGCGTCGCGACGAGCGTCTTGCCCTCGCCGGTACGCATTTCCGCAATCTTGCCGTAATGCAGGACCATGCCGCCGATGAGCTGCACGTCGAAGTGGCGCATCTTCAGGACGCGCTTGCTCGCCTCGCGGCAGACCGCGAACGCCTCGGGCAGGATCACGTCGAGCGATTCGCCGCCCGCGACGCGCTGGCGGAACTCGTCGGTCTTGGCGCGCAGCTGGTCGTCCGAATACTTCTCGACGGTCGGCTCGAGGGCATTGATTGCCGCAACGGTCTTTTGATACTGCTTGACCAGCCGCTGATTGCGGCTGCCAAAAATCTTCTGAAGGAAACCGGTCGTCATCGGATCAGTGTCTGCGTCGCGGCTTCGGACGGCCACAGCACAAAGCTGCGTCCGGGCTCGGAGAACCTCGGCGACTTAAGTCCATAAGGTGAAATTCGAATCGGGAATTTTAGCATGTGAGTTTGGCAGACCTTGCGTCGGCGTGCCCGCGCGTGCGTAGACGGAACGCGACAGTCAACCCGCTGAAAGCTCGGGCGAAACTCGTTTCCCCGCCCGAAGCAACGGGCCGCCTCGCGTACAATCGAACCGTTCCGTCGGGCCTGCGCCTATACAAAAATGAGCCGCTTTTCTACGAATTCAAGATCGGGTTTCGATCCGCGGCGGCCGCAAGCCGTCGCCGATGTCCTCGATCGCACCGATGCGTTCCGCGCGTTGCGCGCGGGCGTCGAGCAAGTGGCGGCGCTGCAGCGCGATCTGAGCTCGCTTTTGCCGGATTATCTGGCGTCGAACGTGGAACCGGGGTTCATCAAGGACGGAGTCCTCGCGCTTTTCGCCGCGCACAACGCGCTGGCGGCGCGGCTGCGGCATATCGAGCCGCGTCTGCTTTCCGACCTGCAACAACGCGGCTGGGCCGTCAACGCGCTGAAAATCCGCGTCCGTCCGCAGCCGATGAAAGAATCCGCGCCGCCGAAGCAGGCGCGCATGTCTGCGGCGGGCGCATCGGCGCTGCATGATCTGGCGGCCTCGCTCGAGCCGTCGCCTCTACAGGAAGCGCTCGCGCGGATGGCGGAGCGGCATCAGGCGCGCGGACAAAAAAAATGAGCGGCGCCCGGCCGCTCATTCTTGTTCATCCGTTGAGGCTTTCAGTTAAGCAAACGCGGTCTGCGTGTCGAAACCGAAACCGCGCGGTGCGGTTTTCGTATCTTCAAATGTGACGATTTCATAAGCGTCTTCGTTCGCGAGCAACTCACGCAGCAGCATGTTGTTCATCGCGTGACCGCCCTTGTACGCCTTGTACGACGCCAGCAACGGACGGCCGACCACGTACAGGTCGCCGATCGCGTCGAGCATCTTGTGCTTCACGAATTCGTCGTCGTAACGCAGGCCGTCATTGTTGAGGATGCGGTACTCGTCGAGCACGATCGCGTTGTCCATGCTGCCGCCGCGCGCGAGCCCCAGTTCGCGCATCATCTCCACCTCATGCGCGAAGCCGAACGTGCGGGCGCGCGCGATTTCACGCACATACGACGTGGTCGCGAAATCCACTTCGAGCGCCTGACCGGTCTTGTCGACGGCCGGATGGCGGAAATCGATCGTGAAGCTCAGCTTGAAGCCGAAATACGGTTCGAGGCGCGCGAATTTGTCGCCGTCGCGCACTTCGATGGGCTTCGTCACCTTGATGAATTGCTTCGGCGCGTTCTGCTCTTCGATACCCGCCGATTGAATCAGAAACACGAACGATGCCGCGCTGCCGTCCATGATCGGGATTTCCTCGGCGGTCACATCGACATACAGATTGTCGATGCCGAGGCCCGCGCACGCCGACATCAAATGCTCGATGGTCGAGACGCGCGCGCCGTCCTTCTGCAGCACGGAAGCGAGACGCGTGTCGCCAATCGCCATCGCGGACGCGGGAATATCGACCGGCTCGGGCAGGTCGATACGCGAAAAGACGATGCCCGTCCCGATCGGCGCTGGGCGCAGGGTCAGGTCGACCTTGCGGCCGGAATGGAGCCCGATCCCCACGGTTTTGACGACGGTCTTGATTGTTCGCTGCTTCAACATGATGTTCTTTCCGATTCAAGATCCTATAAAGGAAATTAATCGTGCGTTAAATTCTAATAGGTCGAATTATACTCCATTCGCCGCATGCCGTCCTGATCCAGGTGGTATCAACTGTTTCCCTGTGTTACGCCAAGGCGAAGGATTTGTGAAGTAGAACGGGCCGATGGCCGGAATGGAGGCATTTCCGGTCATCGGCCCCAAATTGCAGCTCAATGCGAGGGCGCTTCAAGCGTTGCGCGCGGGCAACGCGGCGCGCCGCTGCACTCAGCGCAACGTCGCCAGGATACTGCGAGCGTCGCTGACTTCGAACTTGCCGGGCGCTTCGACATTCAGCGTCTTGACCACGCCGTCGTCGACCACCATCGCGTAGCGCTGGGAACGGATTCCCATGCCACGCTCGGACAAATCCTGATCCAGTCCGAGTGCCTGAGTGAAACGCGCACTGCCGTCCGCAATCATCTTCACCTTGCCCGCGGTTTGAAGATCGCGTCCCCACGCGTTCATGACGAACGCGTCGTTGACGGAAACGCACCAGACTTCGTCGATGCCTGCCGCGGACAAATCCGCCGCCGCTTCGACATAGCCGGGCACGTGTCTGGCGGAGCACGTCGGCGTGAACGCGCCCGGCAATCCGAAGATCACCACGCGCTTGCCTGCGCTCCGCTCGCGCACCGGGAACGCATTCGGTCCCACGGCACAGCCCTCGGTGGCCTCGTCGATGAACTCGAAGAGACGCACGTCGGGCAACGTTTCACCCACTTTGATCATGCTCGGTCCTTCCCTCATCAGTGCTCGCGGACATCCTCGCGATCGCATCGTCCCGCAACCGCGCCGAAAGTCTCCGCAGCGATTTCGGCTTCACTCTGCCTTCCTCGACGTCAGGGGCAGATTCGTGGAGGTCGGCTGGCCACGGCCCGGCGTCCATTTTGCATCAGGACGCGGCCTTGGACAGTCGTCCCACGCGAAGCCTGCGTCGTGCGCGCCGGACGTTCAGCGCGTGCACGCGGTGTGCCGCTTCGTCACGAACTCAGCAGCAAATAACGTGCGCTTCGCTCAGTCCGCCTGCTTGCGCAGGAACGCCGGAATGTCGTAAGTATCGACGCCTTTTTCCTGCAGCGCCTGCACGTGCGAAGCCGCCGTTTCACGCGTCGAGCGCCACACTGCCGGCGTGTCGAGCTGACCGTAATCCGTCGTGCTCTGACCGTGCTGCGTACCGTACGAATTGTGCGCGGCGGCGTGATGCGCGTGTGCGACCGGCTGATTGTCGGTGCCCGTGCGCAGGAGGGTCATCGGCGCTTGCTGCTGCTTCTTCGCCGCGCGGCCCAGGCCCGTCGCCACCACCGTCACGCGCAGCGCGTCGCCCATCGCGTCGTCGTACACGGCGCCGAAGATGACCGTTGCATCGTCGGCTGCGTAGGACTTGATGGTGTTCATCACTTCACGCGTTTCCGACAGACGCAGCGAACGGCTCGACGTGATATTCACCAGCACGCCGCGCGCACCCGACAGATCCACGCCTTCCAGCAGCGGACTCGCGACCGCCTGTTCCGCGGCGAGACGCGCGCGATCGACGCCGGCAACCGTCGCCGTGCCCATCATCGCCTTGCCCTGCTCGCCCATCACCGTCTTCACGTCTTCGAAGTCGACGTTCACGAGGCCATCGACGTTGATGATTTCAGCGATACCGGCGACAGCGTTGTTCAGCACGTCGTCCGCGCACTGGAAGCACTTGTCCATCTCGGCGTCATCGCCCATCACCTCGAACAGCTTGTCGTTCAGCACGACGATCAGCGAGTCGACGTGATCCTCCAGTTGCTGCGAGCCCGCTTCCGCGACGCGCATGCGGCGGCCGCCTTCGAACTCGAACGGTTTGCTCACGACGCCAACGGTGAGAATGCCCATTTCCTTGGCGATCTGCGCGACCACCGGCGCCGCGCCCGTGCCCGTGCCGCCGCCCATGCCCGCGGTGATGAACACCATGTGCGCGCCGCGCAGTGCGTCGGCGATACGCTCGCGCGCGTCTTCCGCCGCTTCCTTGCCCTTCTCCGGCTTCGCGCCAGCGCCGAGACCGGTCATGCCCAGTTGCAGAACCGCCGGCGCGCGCGAACGGGCGAGCGCTTGCGCGTCGGTGTTCATCACGATGAAGTCGACGCCCTGCACGCCGCGGTTGATCATGTGCTGAACCGCGTTGCCGCCAGCACCACCAACGCCCACGACCTTGATGATCGTTCCGTTGGTTTCCGTTTCCAGCATTTCGAAATCCATGTTGCCTCCGTCAAGAATGAAGATCGGCGTTATTCGACGAGAGATCGGGCAACCCCTTGTCGCGCACCAGCCGCCGGTACCGGCGCGAAATTCTTTTTGTTACGTGTTGCGTATTGCTTAGAAATTCCCGAGGAACCAGTCTTTCATCCGCGAGAAGACTTGTCCCATCGAACCGTTCTGTACCGCGACCTTGCGGCCGCGCATGCGTTGCGAGCGTCCTTCGGCGAGCAGGCCCATTGCCGTCGAATAGCGCGGATTGCGCACGACATCGGCAAGGCCGCCCGCGTATTCCGGCACGCCGATGCGCACCGGTTTCAGGAAGATGTCTTCGCCGAGCTCGACCATGCCGGGCATCATCGCCGCGCCGCCGGTCAGCACGACGCCGCTCGACAGCAGTTCTTCATAGCCCGACTCGCGCACGACCTGCTGCACCAGCGAGAACAGCTCTTCGACGCGCGGCTCCACGACCGCCGCCAGCGCCTGCCGCGACAGCGTGCGCGGACCGCGCTCGCCCAGCCCCGGCACTTCGATCATTTCGTCCGGATCAGCGAGCGCCTGCTTCGCGATGCCGTAGCTCACCTTGATGTCTTCCGCATCCGGCGTCGGCGTGCGCAGCGCCATCGCGACGTCGCTCGTGATCTGATCGCCCGCGATGGGAATCACCGCCGTATGTCGGATCGCGCCTTCGCTGAAGATGGCGATGTCCGTCGTGCCGCCGCCGATATCGACGAGCACCACGCCCAGTTCCTTCTCGTCCTCGGTCAGCACCGCAAGCGACGACGCGAGCGGCTGCAGAATGAGGTCGTTCACTTCGAGGCCGCAGCGGCGCACGCACTTCACGATGTTCTGCGCCGCGCTCACCGCGCCCGTCACGATGTGCACCTTCACTTCGAGGCGGATGCCGCTCATGCCGATCGGCTCGCGCACATCCTCTTGCCCGTCGATGATGAATTCCTGGGTGAGGATATGCAGCACCTGCTGATCGGTCGGGATGTTGATCGCCTTGGCCGTTTCGATCACGCGCGCGACATCCGCCTGCGTGACCTCCTTGTCCTTGATCGCGACCATCCCGCTCGAATTGAAGCTGCGGATATGGCTGCCCGCGATCCCGGTGAATACGTTTGTGATCTTGCAATCCGCCATCAGTTCGGCTTCTTCGAGCGCGCGCTGGATGGATTGCACCGTGGCCTCGATATTGACCACGACGCCCTTCTTCAACCCCTTCGAGTCGCTCTGACCGAGTCCGATTACCTCGTAGTGGCCTTCGCCCTTCAATTCGGCGACGATCGCGACCACCTTCGACGTTCCGATGTCGAGGGAAACCAGCAGGTCTTTGTAGTCTTTGCTCATAGCGTGCTCATGCCTGTGATGTCTGCTTACTTCTTGGCCTTGTCGGTGTCGTTGATGAAGCGCATGTTCGCGGCTCGTATGGCAAAGCCGTTCGGGTACCGCAAATCCGCATATTCGATGTCCTTCCCCCAGCGTCCCGTGACGGACGGCCACGACGCGACGAAACGCTTGCAACGGTCGTTCAGCGTGTCCTGATTACGCTCGCGTCCGAGTTCGACCTGCGTGCCGTTCGACAGCTTGACCGTCCACGCGAAGCGCGGCGACAGCGTGACTTCTTCCGGCTTCGCGTCGAGCGGCGCGAACCACTTCTCGAAATCGTGATACCGCGCGACCACTTCCTTCGCCGTGCCCTCGGGGCCGTCGAACGCGGGCAGATCGTCGTCGAGTTCGCCCTGATTCGCGGTGAAGAGATCGCCGTCCACGCTCACCAGTTGATCGTTCCCCCACGTGCCGAGCGGCTTGTATTCCTCGAGCGTCACCGCGAGCGCGTTCGGCCATACGCGGCGCACGCTCGCGTGGCGCACCCACGGCACCTGCTCGAACGCGGCGCGCGCCGCATCGAGATCGACCGTGAAGTAGTTGCCCTTCAGATGACCGATCACGCTTGCCCGCACGACCGGCGAGCTGATGTGCGCCGTATCCCCGTCGATCTGAATCTCGCGCAGGCGAAACTCGGGACGCTGGATCGCCCAGTACCCCGCGGCGCCGAGAAGCAGCAGCACGAGCACGACGTGCAGCCCGTTGGCGGCGAGGTTGAGTTGGCGAACGTTGTTCCACATGGTTTCGCTTGTTCGTGTCCTGTGTGTGATCGACCTAGTTCTTCAGCGTGAGCGACAGCACTTTCACGACGAGATCCTTGTAGCTGATGCCGACCGCGCGCGCGGCTTTCGGCGGCAGCGAGTGATCGGTCATGCCGGGCGCCGTGTTCACCTCGAGGAAATACGGGTTGCCGTCCGAGTCGAGCATGAAGTCCGCGCGACCCCAGTCGGTGCAGCCGAGAATCTCGAAGGCGCGCTTCGTCAGCTGCTTCATGCGCGTTTCTTCGGCTTCGGTCAGGCCGCACGGAATCAGGTATTGCGTGTCGTCCGCGACGTACTTCGCGTGATAGTCGTAGAACTCGCCCGCCGGCACGATCTTGATGACCGGCAAGTCGAGATCGCCCGCGATGCAGCACGTAAATTCGCCGCCGCCCTCGATGCTCTTCTCGACGATCACGATCTTGTCGTAATTCACCGCTTCTTCGAGCGCGGGCACGAGCGTCTCCGCGCTCTTCACCTTGATGACCGCGACGCTCGATCCTTCGCTCGCCGGCTTGACGAAGAGCGGCAGCCCGAGCTTCGCGATGATGTCCTGCGCGCGCGCCGCGTAGTCTTCGCCGCGAAAGACGGTTTCGAACGGCGGCGTGGGAATGCCGGTCTGCTGCCACACGAGCTTCGTGCGCAGCTTGTCCATGCCGAGCGCCGAGCCGAGCACGCCGCTGCCCGTATAGCGGATGCCGTAGAAATCGAGCGCGCCCTGCAGTTGCCCGTTCTCGCCGTAACCGCCATGCAGCGCGATGAACGCGCGCACGAAGCCTTGCGCCTTCAGATCCGAAAGCGGATGCCGCGCCGGATCGAACGCGTGCGCGTCGATGCCCGCCTCGCGCAAGCCTTCGAGCACGAGGCGCCCGGAATTGAGCGAGACCTCGCGTTCGGCGGAATTGCCACCGAGCAGCACCGCGACTTTGCCGAAGACTTTCGGATCGATTTGATTCACTTGATTGCTCATGGTCTTGCTCTTACTGAGGCTGGGGGTTAGCCAGCTTGCCGCACACTCCGCCGATGGAACCCGCGCCCATGGCGATCACCACGTCGCCGTTGCGCGCGATGGTCGTCACCGCGTCGGGCACTTCGTCGATCGTCTCGACGAACACCGGCTCCACCTTGCCCGCGACGCGGATCGCACGCGCGAGCGCCCGGCCGTCGGCGGCCACGATGGGCGCTTCGCCGGCGGCGTAGACATCGGTGAGCACGAGGGCGTCGACCGTCGACAGCACTTTCACGAAATCCTCGAAACAGTCGCGCGTGCGCGTATAGCGATGCGGCTGGAACGCGAGCACGAGACGCCGCCCCGGAAACGCGCCGCGCGCCGCCGCGATCGTCGCGGCCATTTCGACCGGGTGATGACCGTAGTCGTCGATGAGCGTGTACGCGCCTTCGCCGCTCGCCGCGCTCACTTCGCCGTAACGCTGGAAGCGACGGCCTACGCCGTTGAATTCAGCGAGCGCACGCTGGATATCGGCATCCGCGACTTCGAGTTCAGTCGCGATCGCGATTGCCGCGAGCGCGTTCTGCACGTTATGCGTGCCCGGCAGATTCAGCACGATGTCGAGCGACGGCGCGTCTTCACGCAGCGTCGTGAAATGCATGCGGCCGTCGCGCGCCTCGACGTTCACCGCGCGCACTTGCGCTTCCGCGCCGAGACCGTAGCGGATGATCGGCTTCGACACGAACGGCAGGATTTCGCGGACGTTCGGATCGTCGACACATAGCACGGCAATGCCGTAGAACGGCAGCCGATGCGTGAACTCGATGAACGCCTGCTTGAGCCGCGCGAAGTCGTGGCCGTAGGTATCCATGTGATCGGCGTCGATGTTCGTGATGACTTCGATCACCGGGAAAAGATTCAGGAACGAAGCGTCCGACTCATCGGCTTCAGCGACGATGAAATCGCCCGTGCCGAGACGCGCGTTCGCGCCCGCGCTGTTCAGCCGCCCGCCGATGACGAAGGTCGGATCGAGCCCGCCCGCCGCCAGCACGCTCGCGACGAGCGAAGTCGTCGTCGTTTTGCCGTGCGTGCCGGCGATGGCGATGCCCTGCTTCAGGCGCATGAGTTCCGCGAGCATCACGGCCCGCGGCACGATCGGCACGCGGCGATGCCGCGCCGCGAGCACTTCTGGATTGTCGGGACGCACGGCCGTCGAAACGACCACCGCATTCGCGCCTTCGATGTTCTGCTCGTGATGACCGATCTCGACGCGCGCGCCAAGCGCACGCAGACGCTCGGTGACCGCGCCGTTCGAAAGATCGGATCCGCTCACGTGATAGCCGAGATTGAGCAGCACTTCGGCGATCCCGCTCATGCCCGCGCCGCCGATCCCGACGAAATGTATATGTTTGACGATGTGCTTCATTTAGTGTGCCTCCCGAGCTTGCGCGTCGAAACGCGCGCCGGCAACGTCGGCGCAAATGCTCGCGACTTTTTCGGTCGCGTCCGGTTTCGCCAGCGCGCGCGAGCGCTCGGCCATAGCCGCGAGCGTGTCGCGCGTCTGTACGCGTAACCAGTCGGCGAGCTTTTGCGCCGACAGATCGCGTTGTTGTATCAGTTCAGCCGCGCCGTTCTTCGCGAGGAACGCGCCGTTGGTCGTCTGGTGATCGTCGACGGCGAACGGGAACGGCACGAAGAGCGCCGCCACGCCGACCGCGGCGATTTCCGAGACGGTCATCGCGCCCGACCGGCAGATGACGAGATCCGCCGATGCATACGCGCTCGCCATGTCTTCGATGAACGGCACGAGTTGCAGGTCTTCACCGCGCGTGAGACCCGCAGCCGCGTAGTTCGCTTCCAGTGCTTCGATATGCTTCGCGCCCGCCTGATGCACGATGCGCGGGCGCTCTTCCGATGCGAGCATCGCGAGCGCCTTGGGCACGGTTTCGTTGAGCGCGGCAGCGCCGAGACTGCCTCCGACGACGAGCACGTTCAGGCGTCCCGAACGCGCGGCGTAGCGTTCTTTGGGTGGCAATGCGCTCGTTAGTTCCGCACGGATCGGATTACCGGTCCATTCTGCATTCGGCAGAGCATTGGGAAACGCGACGAGCACGCGCTTTGCGAGATGCGCGAGCACCTTGTTCGCGAGCCCCGCGATGGAGTTCTGTTCGTGCAGCACGAGCGGGCAGCCCGCGAGCTTCGTCATGATGCCCGCCGGAAACGTGATATAGCCGCCCATGCCGAGCACGACGTCCGGCTTCACGCGGCGCAGCGCGGCGAGGCTTTGCGAACATGCGCGCAGCAGATTCACCGGCAACATCAGCTTGGTCTTGACGCCCTTGCCGCGCAGGCCGCCGAAGCGCACGTATTCCATCGGAATGCCGTGCTTCGGCACGAGCGTCGCTTCCATGCCGCTCGCATTGCCGAGCCACACGACGCGCCAACCGTGCGCCTGCATCCAGTGCGCGACCGCGAGCCCCGGGAACACGTGGCCCCCGGTGCCGCCCGCCATCACCATCAAGGTGCGGTCGCGTTGCGCGGTCATACTTTTCCTCCGCGCATCAAGACGCGATTTTCGTAATCGACGCGCAGCAACACCGCCAGCGCGACGCAGTTCAGCAAAATGCCCGAGCCGCCGTAGGACACGAGCGGCAGCGTGAGACCCTTGGTCGGCAGAAGACCGAGATTCACGCCCATGTTGATGAACGTCTGCGCGCCGAACCAGATGCCGACGCCCTTCGCCATCAGACCGGCGAACGTGCGATCGAGCGCAAGCGCCTGACGGCCGATCTCGAACGCGCGGCGCACGATCCAGTAGAACAGCAGGATCACGCAGATGACGCCGACGAAACCGAGCTCCTCGCCGATCACCGCGAGAATGAAGTCGGTATGCGCTTCCGGCAGATAGTTCAGCTTCTCGACGCTGCCGCCCAAGCCGACGCCGAACCACTCGCCGCGCCCGAACGCAATCAGCGAGTGCGTCAATTGATACGCCTTGCCTTGCGCGTAACGGTCGTCCCACGGATCGAGGTACGCGAAGATCCGCTCGCGACGCCACGGCGACAGCCACACGAGCATCGTGAACGTGCCCACCGCCGTCAGCACGAGGCCGCCGAACAGCTTGCCGTTGACGCCGCCGAGAAACAGCACGCCCATCGCGATCGCGGCGATCACCATGAACGCGCCCATATCGGGCTCGAGCAGCAAGAGCGCACCGACCGCGCCGACCGCGACCGCCATCGGCAGAAAGCCCTTGCCGAAGCTGTGCATGAATTCCTGCTTGCGCACGGTGTAGTTCGCAGCGTAGATCGTCACCGCGAGCTTCATGATCTCCGACGGCTGCATGTTCGTGATGCCGAGCGGAATCCAGCGGCGCGCGCCGTTCACGCCTTTGCCGACGTGCGGAATCAGCACGATGATGAGCATCGCCAGCGCGACGAGAAAAAGCTTCGGCGCGTACTTTTCCCACGTCTTGATCGGAATCTTGAACGCGATGGTCGCGCCGACGAGCGCCGTCGTGATCGAAACGAGGTGACGCACGAGGAAGTGATAGTCGCGATAACTCGCGTACTTGGGCGAATCCGGCATCGCGATCGACGCCGAGTACACCATCACGATGCCCAGGCCGAGCAGCGAGATCATCACCCACAAGAGCGAATAGTCGTAGTCGAGCATGCGCGAGCGCGCCGGGCGCACGCCGTTGACCGCGCTCGAAATGCCGCCGCGCGTGCCCGAATTCGAGCGGCCCGCGAGCGAGTCGCCGGGCATGGCGTTGCGCTGTCCGGTGAGTTTCGATCCGAAGCGTTCCGACCAGCTCATAGCATCACTCCCCGCGCGGCGGCGATATCTTCGACCGCGCCGCGAAACACGTCGGCGCGATGTGCGTAGTTCTTGAACATGTCGAGGCTCGCGCACGCGGGCGAAAGCAGCACGGCGTCGCCGGCTTCCGCGATTTTCGCGGCGGCGTTCGTCGCTTCCTCGAGCGTCGCGTGATCCTGCAATTCGACATTCGTCGATGCCAGCGTTTCGCGGATGCGCGCCGCGTCGCGACCGATCAGCATCACGGCGCGCGCCCAGCGTGCGACCGGCGCTTCGAGCGGCGAAAAGTCCTGGCCCTTGCCGTCGCCGCCGGCGATCAGCACGACGCGTTGCGCGAGGCCGTCGAGCGCGGCGACCGTCGCGCCGACGTTCGTGCCTTTGCTGTCATCGACATAATCGACGCCGTCGATCTGCGCGATCACTTCGACGCGATGCGGCTCGCCGCGATACTCGCGCAAGCCGTGCAAAAGCGCCGCGAGCGGCAGATCGATCGCGCGAGCCAGCGCCAGCGCTGCGAGCGCGTTCGCCGCGTTGTGCAGACCGCGGATGCGCAGCGCGTCGACGGGCATCAGACGCTTGGAAACGAGGTTCGGCTCGGCCTCGTCCTTCTTGCGGCGACGCGAAGTCGCAGTCTCTTCCGACGCGTCCTGATCGATGCCAACGACGAGCCACTGCATGCCGTTATCGCGCAGCAAACCGTAGTCGCCGACATTCAGCGGCTCGTTCAGTCCGAACGTCACGACACGATGTTGCGCGACGTTCGCCGCGAGCTTCATGACGCGGCTGTCGTCGCGGTTCAGCACGCGCGTCGTGGCCGGGCCGAAGATGCGCCCTTTCGCGGCGGCATAGGCGTCGAGGCCGCCGTGCCAGTCGAGATGATCCTGCGTGATGTTCAGCACCGCGGCGGCATCCGGTGCGAACGTATGCGCGGTTTCGAGCTGAAAACTCGACAGTTCGAGCACCCAGACATCGGGCAGCGCGGTCTGGTCGATGGCTTCGGTCAGCTTGTCAAGCATCGCCGGGCTGATGTTGCCCGCGACCGCGACCGACTTGCCCGCGCGCTCGCACAAGAGGCCGGTGAGCGCGGTCGTGGTGGTCTTGCCGTTCGTGCCCGTGATCGCGATGACCTTAGGCGCATAGCCGTTCGCGCCGAGTCCGGCGAGCGCCTGCGCGAACAGTTCGAGTTCGCCCCAGACGGGAATGCCGCGTTCTTTCGCTGCAGCGATCAGCGGTGCGAGGTCATCCGCGAGCGGCGACAGCCCCGGGCTGATCGCGACGAGTTCGATGCCGCCATCGAGCAACGCGGGCGTGAACGCGCCGCCGACGAAATCCGCATCGATCTTGTGGATCGCGAGTTCGGAGAGATTCGGCGGCGCTTCGCGCGTGTCGGCGATCCGCAGGCGGCAACCGTGCCTGGCGCACCAGCGCGCCATCGCCAGACCGGATTCACCCAGCCCAAGCACGAGCACCATCGGACTTTGCCGACCGACAAACTTCTCGCCAAACATCGCTTTACCTTTTACCGAAACTTGAATGAATCAACGCAACTTCAACGTCGACAGACCGAACAGGCACAACATCAACGTGATGATCCAGAAGCGCACCACGACTTGCGTCTCGGTCCAGCCGGACAGCTCGTAATGGTGATGCAGCGGCGCCATCTTGAAGAAACGGCGGCCTTCGCCATAACGGCGCTTCGTGAACTTGAACCAGAAGACCTGCAGCATCACGGAAAGCGTTTCCGCGACGAACACGCCGCCCATGATGAACAGCACGACTTCCTGACGAACGATCACCGCGATCGTGCCGAGCGCGCCGCCGAGCGCGAGCGCGCCGACATCGCCCATGAAGACCTGCGCGGGGTGCGTGTTGTACCAGAGAAACGCGAGACCGGCGCCACCCATTGCGGAACAAAAGATCAAAAGCTCGCCCGCTCCGGGAATGTGCGGGAACAGCAGGTACTTCGAATAGACCGACGAGCCCATCACATACGCGAACGCGCCGAGCGACGCGCCGACCAGCACGACCGGCATGATGACGAGGCCGTCGAGGCCGTCGGTGAGATTCACGGCGTTGCTCGACCCGACGATGACGAAGTAGGTCATCGCGATGAAGCCCCACACGCCGAGCGGATACGTGATCGATTTGAGGAACGGCAGCATCAGGTCGGCGCGCGCGGGCAGGCCCATCGAGAGGCCGCTGCGCACCCACGCCATGAAGAGATCGAACACGCGCGCGTTGTTCGCTTCGGACACGGAAAACGCGAGATACACCGCCGCGAACAGGCCGATCACCGATTGCCAGAAATACTTCTCGCGCGACGACATGCCGCGCGGATCCTTGTGCACGACCTTCCGATAGTCGTCCACCCAGCCGATCACGCCATAGCCGAACGTGACGAGCATCACGATCCACACAAAACGGTTCGTGAGATCGGCCCACAGCAACGTGGAAATGGCAATGCCGATGAGGATCAGCACGCCGCCCATCGTCGGCGTGCCGGACTTCACGAGATGCGTCTGCGGGCCGTCCTTGCGCACGGCCTGGCCGACCTTGAGCAAGGTCAGCTTGCGGATGACCCACGGGCCGCAGACGAGACCGATCAGAAGCGCCGTTGCCGTGGCGCCCACCGCGCGGAACGTGATGTAGGTGAACACGCGCATGAAGCTGGCGTCATTCTGAAGCCATTGCGCGAGTGCGAGTAGCATGCTGGTCCTTCTCTTCAGTGAATCAATGTGCAGCGGGCGCATGGCCCGCTGCGGGTTGTTGTGGACTCGTCAAGGCATCCACCACGCGCTCCATCTTCATGAAGCGCGAGCCTTTCGCGAGATACGTGGCCTTGTTGCCGTAGCCTGCCTGTTCGAGCGCGGTGAGCAGTTCGCGGACATCGGCGAAATGCTGCGCGGTTTGCTTCGATGCGGCCGCGTTGAATGCGTTCACCGAATCGACGCTCGCGGCGCCGAGCGCGAAGAGCGCATCGATGCCGCACTCCGCCGCATACGCGCCGACTTCGCGATGAAACGCGGGACCTTCCTCGCCGACTTCGCCCATGTCGCCCATCACGAGCACGCGGGGCGTTGCCTGCGATGCGAGCACGTCGATCGCGGCGCGCATCGAATCGGGATTCGAGTTGTACGTGTCGTCGATGACGGTCGCGCCGGCGAGCGCGCCGAGCATCGCGCGCTTCACCTGCAAGCGGCCTTTAACCGGCTCGAACGCTTCGAGACCGCGCTTGATGACATCGAGCGAAACGCCTGCGGCAAGCGCTGCCGCGGTCGCCGCCATTGCGTTGCGCGCGTTGTGTTCGCCGAGCACGTTCAGCGCGATGTCGACCGCGCCCTGCGGCGTTTGCATGTGGACCGTCGTGCCTTCGAGCGTACCGGTGACGGCGGCCTGCGATGCATCGGCGGTCAGCGCGAAATCGATGATCGCGTTGCCGGTCGCGGCCGTGCGCCAGAAGACGGCGTACTGGTCGTCGGCGGGAAACACGGCCGTGCCCGTATCGCCCAGCGCATGAATGACCGATGCGTGCTCGAGCGCGACCGCTTCGACCGTCGCCATGAATTCCTGATGCTCGCGCTGCGCGTTGTTGACGACGGCGACATCCGGCGCGGCGATCTTGCCGAGCACTTCGGTTTCGCCCGGATGATTCATGCCCAGTTCGACGACCGCGAGCTTGTGCGACGCCTTCAGACGAAACAGCGTGAGCGGCAAGCCGATGTCGTTATTGAGGTTGCCCGCCGTCGCGAGGCGCGCTTCCTCGCCGACCGCAGCCGCGAAGATCGACGCGATCATCTCCTTGACCGTCGTCTTGCCGTTGCTGCCCGTGACCGCGACGAGCGGCATCGTGAAGCGCTTGCGCCAGCCGTGCGCCAACGCACCGAGCGCCGCGCGCGTGTCCTTTACCTTGATAACCGGAAGTGGCCAGGCACCGGAGTTGCTCGGGTCGCGCGACACGAGCGCAGCAGCCGCGCCGCTCTTCGCCACCTGATCGAGGAAATCATGCGCATCGAAGCGATCGCCCTTCACCGCGACGAACAGATCGCCGGCCTGCACGCCGCGGCTGTCCGTGACGACGCGCGCGATGGCGATACCCGCATCGCCCTTAAGGACTGCGCCGGGAATCATCGCGGCGGCTTCGCGCAAAGTGAACATCGTCATTCGCCGCCTCCGCGTTGTTGTGTGGCGCGTGCGGCCAGCGCGAGACGCGCGTGATCCTGATCCGAGAACGCGCGCTTCTTGCCCATGATTTCCTGCGTGGCTTCGTGCCCTTTTCCGGCGAGCACGACGACGTCCTCGCGCGCCGCACTTCGTATTGCTTGCAGAATCGCGCTCGCGCGGTCTTCGACGCGGCGCGCCTTCGCGGCGTCGCTCATGCCGGCGGCGATTTGATCGATGATCGCGACGGGATCTTCGCTGCGCGGGTTGTCGCTCGTGATGACGACCTGATCCGCGAGGCGTTCGGCGATTTCGCCCATCAGCGGACGCTTGGTGGCGTCGCGGTCGCCGCCGCAGCCGAACATGCAGACGAGCTCGCCGCCGCGCGCCTCGGCGATCGGGCGCAGCGCGGTGAGGGTCTTGTCGAGCGCGTCGGGCGTGTGCGCGTAGTCGATCACGACGAGCGGCTCGTCGCTCTGAATGCGTCCGCCGAGACGCTCCATGCGGCCGTTGACCGATTCGAGCTTTTCGATGCGCGCGATGGCGGCATCGAACGGCACGCCCACTTCGAGCAGCACGCCGAGCACGGAAAGCAGATTGCTCACGTTGAACGTGCCGAGCGTGCCGACTTCGACATCGGCTTCGCCCCAGTCCGACGACAGATGAAACGCAGTGCCGGTCGCAGTCGCGCGGACTTGCGTTGCGAGCAGGAACGCGTCGGCGCTCGGCGCGGCATCGGCGGGCATCTCGACGCCGTAGGCAATTGTCCGCACCTTGCCGCGCAGCGATTCGATCAGACGCTGACCGGCCGCATCGTCGCGATTGACGATTGCCGTCTTCAGCGACGGCCATGCGAAAAGACGCGCCTTCGCCGCTTCGTACGCCTCGAACGTGCCGTGGTAGTCGAGATGATCCTGCGTGAGATTCGTGAAGATGGCGATATCGAAATCGACGCCGTTCACGCGCCCCTGATGCAGCGCATGCGACGACACTTCCATCGCGACGCCTTCCGCGCCCTGAGCTTTCAATTGCGCAAGATTGCGCTGAAGCTGCGGCGCGTCGGGCGTGGTGAAGCCGCTATGCACGAGTTTGCCCGGCATGCCGATGCCGAGCGTGCCGACGATGGCGCACGGACGGCCGAGCGCGGAGAGCGCAGTCGCGATCCATTGGCTGCACGAAGTCTTGCCGTTCGTGCCCGTCACGCCGACGGTAAGCATCGACGCGGTCGGCTCGCCGTACCACGCGGATGCGATCGGGCCCGCGAGTTCGTTCAGCGCCTTCACCGCGAGCGTCTTCGACGCGTCCGGCTTGCCCGCGAAATTCTCCGGCTGATAGAGCGCCGCAGCCGCGCCTGCGGCGAGCGCGGCGTCCAGATACGGACGGTTGTCCGCGCCGTCGACCGCATAGGCTAGAAACACGTCGCCGCTTTTGAGCGAGCGCGTGTCGGCGTGCAATTGCGCCTCGGGCTGCGCGTGGGCGCGCAGCCATTGAACGGCTTGTGATACGTCCTTTTGCATCTTGCTCTGTCGGGTTTGCGCGCTCATCGCACGACTCCCGGGTGCGTCTTCGTATTGCTCGACACCGCGAATTTCTTCGCGGTATTCGCGTTGTTCGTATTCGCCGGCTGCTTGGCGGCCGCTTGCGTGGCGGAGTTCGAATCGTCCGTCACGACCATTTGCTTCACTGGCATATCGGGCGGCACGTTCAGCGCGCGCAAGGTATCGCCGACGATGCCCGAGAACACCGGACCCGACACCTGACCGCCGAAGTGGCTGCCGACCGTCGGTTCATCCACCGATACGGCCACGACGATGCGCGGATTCGGCATCGGCGCCATGCCGACGAACGATGCCCGGTACTTCGAATGGTCGTAGCCGTGGCCCGCATGCTTGTACGCCGTGCCCGATTTGCCGCCGACGCGATAGCCGGCCACCGCCGCATCCGGCGACGTGCCGCCCTTCGACACGACGGTTTCGAGCATCGCACGCACTTCGCGCGCGGTAGTCGGCGAAAACACTTGCTGACCGAGCGGCGGCTGATCGCCCGCCGTGCGGAAAATCGAGACCGGCAGGATCTTGCCGTCGTTCGCGATGGCCGTGTACGCGCGCCCGAGCTGGAACAGCGACACGGACAGGCCGTAGCCGTACGACATCGTCGCCTGCTCGATGCGTCGCCAGCTCTTCCACGGGCGCAGACGCCCGGTCACGGCGCCCGGAAAACCGACTTTCGGCGCCTGACCGAGCCCGATGCTCGTGTACATGTTCCACATTTCCTCGGGACGCAATTGCATCGCAATTTTGGTCGCGCCGATATTGCTCGACTTCTGAATCACGCCGCCGACGGTGAGCGTGCCGAAGCCAGAATCGTCCGTAATGCGGGCGCCGTCGAGCACGAACACGCCGCCGCCCGTTTCGACGAGCGTATTCGGCGTCACCCGATGCAGATCGAGCGCGAGCGAAACGGTGAACGGCTTCATGATCGAGCCCGGCTCGAAGGTGTCCGTGAGAATGCGGTTGCGCAACTGCTCGCCGGTCATCCGCGAACGATCGTTCGGGTTGTACGTGGGATAGTTGACGAGCGCGAGCACTTCGCCCGTCTTCACGTCGATGACCATTGCCGCGCCGGCCTTCGCCTTCGTCTTCTCGACGGCGGCCTTCAGGTTCGTGTATGCGATGTACTGAATCTTGCTGTCGATCGAAAGTTCGACGTCCGCGCCGTTGTGCGGCACGACTTGCTCGTCGACGTCCTCGACGATATGGCCCATGCGGTCCTTGATGACGCGGCGCATGCCCGGCGTGCCGGCGAGGACGTTCTGGTCGCCGAGTTCGACGCCTTCCTGTCCCTTGTCTTCAATGTTAGTAAAGCCGATCAGGTGCGCGGTGATTTCGCCTTCCGGATAGAAGCGCTTGTATTCGCCGCGCGAATAGATGCCGGGAATGTCGAGCGCGGCGACCTTCTGCGCGACTTCGAGCGGCACTTGGCGCTTCACATAGACGAAGGTCTTGTCCATCGAGAGCTTCGCGCGAAGCTCTTTTTCCGGCATTTCGAGAAGTTTGGACAATTGCGCGAACTTGTCCGCGCCGAGATCGTTCGGCACGGCTTCGGGAATCGCCCAGATCGCCTTCACCGGCAAACTCGTTGCGAGCACGAGGCCGTTACGGTCGCGAATCTGCCCGCGCGTCGCAGGCATTTCGAGCGTGCGCTGATAGCGGCTTTCGCCCTGTTTCTTGAAGAACGCGTTGCCCGGGCCCTGAATCCAGAATGCGCGCCCGGCCAGCGCGACGAACGCCATGAATAGCAGGAACACGACGAGCTTCGAGCGCCACATGGGCAGGCGCACGGCGAGAAGCGGATTCGGCGTGTGAGCGATGTCTTTCTGCTTCGCGGACTTTTTCATCGCTTGGCTCCGCGTGCAGGCGGCGCCGACGCCGGCAGCGGCGGCGGCATGGGTGCGTCGGCGGCCTTGTTGGCGGCCGTGTCGTAGGTGAGATATTGCGTTCGGCCGGTCGTCACGGGCTGCATTTTCAGTGAGTTGGTGGCCAACTGCTCGATGCGCGATGTCTTCGACAACGCGCTCTGCTGGTACTGCAACTGCGCGTAATCCTGTTGCAGTTGACGCTCTTGCGATTGCGCCCTTTGCAAGTCGATGAAAATCTCCCGCTGCTGATTGGTGGAGCTGACGACCGACAGCGCGCACCCGAGCACGATGATGAGCAGGAAGATATTGAGGCGATTCATGGCGCGATCCGCTCGGCGATACGCATCACCGCGGAACGGGCGCGCGGGTTATCGGCGACTTCGGCATCACTCGGAAACACGCGGCCGACCACGCGCAGCGGCGGGCTGGGAAGATCGACCGCGCGGATCGGCAAACGACGGTCCACCGCCGGCGCGCTCGCGTGCGCCTGCATGAACCGCTTGACGATCCGGTCTTCGAGTGAATGAAAGCTGATCACGACCAGCCGCCCCCCTTGCTCCAACAATGCCAATGCCGATTCGAGTACTACCTGCAGCTCCGCAAGCTCTTGATTGACGTGAATCCGTATAGCCTGAAAGGTGCGAGTTGCCGGGTCCTTGCCCTTTTCACGGGTTTTGACGACGTGACCCACGATTTCGGCAAGCTCGCGCGTGCTGTCGAGAGGCCCAAGACGGTCGGACTCTGCCCGGCGAGCAACAAGCGCCTTTGCAATCTGAAAAGCAAACCGTTCTTCCCCATAATCTCTGATGACCTCCGTGATTTCCTGCACCGTGGCACGCGCGAGCCACTCTGCCGCCGACTCGCCCCGAGTCGGGTCCATCCTCATGTCGAGCGGACCTTCTGCGCGGAAGCTGAAGCCGCGCTCCGGGTCGTCCACCTGCGGCGACGACACGCCAAGGTCCAGCAACACGCCCGACACCCGCCCTACTCCGCGCTCGCTCGCCGCGTCGCGCAACGCCGCGAAGCTGTCGTGCACGATCGAAAAGCGCGAATCCTGAATCTGTTGCGCCGTGGCGATCGCGAGAGGATCCTTGTCGAAGGCGATCAGCCGCCCCGCGTCACCCAGTCGCTGCAAAATCGCCCGGCTATGACCGCCGCGCCCGAAAGTGCCATCTATATAGATGCCGTCCGCGCGCGTGAGCAGCCCGTCTACCGCTTCCTTCAGCAGCACCGTGCGATGCTGCAGTTCATTTCCCATCGCAGGAGCCATGTTGTTCAGCGCCGCGTCAGAAAGTGAAATTTTTCAGCGCGTCGGGCATGCCCTGCGCCATGGCCGCAGCTTCCTTCGCCGCGTAAGTCTGCGAGTCCCACAACTCGAAGTGCGCGCCCATGCCGAGCAGCGTCACTTCTTTTTCCAGCGACGCGGCAGCGCGCAGCTCGGGCGAGACCAGCACGCGCCCGTTGCCGTCGAGTTCGACATCCATTGCATTACCGAGAAAGATGCGCCGCCACCACATGGCTTCCATCGGAAGCGCGGCGACCTTGGCGCGGAAGACTTCCCACTCCGGGCGGGGAAAGAGCAACAGGCATCCATCCGGGCTCTTCGTGAGCGTCACCCGGCCTTCTGCCTGCCCTTGCAGCGCTTCCCGATAGCGCGACGGAACCGACATCCGCCCTTTCGCATCGAGCGTCAGCGCCGACGCCCCTTGGAACACTCGCCCTTCTCCCCGTTTTCGGACGCCCACCACGACGCCCGTCCCTCTCCAGTTTTGCTCGAAAATGGGTTGTGAATCACACAAAAGACCACTTTCTCACACTGTCTCCCACTTTAGAGGAACGCATTTCCTCGGTCAAGACGCGTACCTTTTTTTCGAGTGCTTTTTATTTGCTAGAACAAGGACTTAGCGCAGGAGCTTGAAGTAACGGCAAAAGAGAAAACCGTTATGAATTAGAGAGCTAGTGCGGGATGTGAAGGTAGTACGTGAAAAGAGCAGGCGAAATGAGGGAAATGTAACGGTTCTTACAGCCGTTTTTTGATTCGATGATGAGTTTCGGCGGCGAATGCCTCGCTCGACCCGGCAAGCGAGCGAACGAGGCTTTGTCACACTATATGTAATAGGCCGTGCGCGTCATGACTTTGGAAGCTGCGCGCATCAACGCGCGCACCGGAAACGGAACCTCGCTCCCACCAGCGCCGATTGCTGCTGCGGCGTGCGCGCTTTCATCGAGACGCATTTGCTCGACGATCGCGCGGGATGCGTGATCGTTGACGGGCAAGGTCTTCATGTGGCCATCGAGATGCTGCTCGACCTGACGCTCGGTTTCGGCCATGAAGCCGAGACTCGCGCGATCGCCGAAGCGCCCCGCGACGAAACCGATCGCCAGCGCACCCGCGTACCACAACGGGTTCAGCAGGCTCGGCCGCGATTCCAGATCTTTCAGCCGCGTCGATGTCCACGCGAGATGGTCTTCCTCTTCACGCGCCGCTCGCTCGAAACTGGCCTTGAGCTCGGGCGAGCTTGTGGCGAGCTTCTGCGCCTGATAAAGCGCTTGCGCGCAGACTTCGCCAACGTGATTCACGCGCATCAGTCCGGCCGAATGGGCGCGTTCTTCTTCGGTGAGTTGCGATTGTTCCGAGAGGACATCGCCGGTCGCGTCCAGAGGCGACATCGTCGATTCAGGAATCGGACGCGACATGCGGCTCACGCCCGTCATGGACCGCAAGCCTCGATCGAATTCGCTGATGACTTCATCGAGCGTCATGGTGTCACCTCTCTCTTCATGGTCCGCAGACGGAGCGGACGCTCGCGGAAAACGCGAATTTTAGCGCACATCGACTGGCGCCGAAGGGGCGCGGGCTTGCCGGATACCGCGTTCAGCGGCCACGGAGCATGTGCGATTTCTCCGGATTACAGGCTCGAAGTCTGATCGCGAATATGGCACCAACCTGACACCGTCGACCGCCCGATCGCCCCTTATGAAGCACCTGTTTTGGTAATTAGGGCAAACACGGGTCGCAAATATCCTGCAAAACCAACATTTTAGCGCCTGTTGCGTAAACGTCACATGAGTCCGGCGGACCAGCCCCTTTTCCTTTGTCCGTTAAAGCCTCTTTGTTACATTACGTGTCACCTTCGTTAAGAAGCAGGCAGGGACCGTCAACACACTGGCGCTAAGAACAGTGACCTTGCCAAAAGTCGCAAACACTCCTTGGAGATTCAATCAATGAAAAAGTCGCTTCTCGCTCTCGCCGCACTGGGCGCATTCGCAGGCGCCGCACATGCGCAGAGCAGTGTGACGCTGTACGGCATCATCGACGCTGGCTTCGCGTACAACAACAACAGCAACGGCCAAAAGCTGTACTCCATGAACAGCGGCAACCTGCAAGGTAGCCGTTGGGGCCTGCGCGGCACGGAAGACCTCGGTGGCGGTCTGAAGGCCATCTTCGTGTTGGAAGGCGGCTTCAACGTGTTCAACGGCCAGCTGGGCCAAGGCGGCGACCTGTTCGGCCGCCAGGCTTATGTCGGTCTGGGCTCGACGCAATTCGGTACGGTCACGCTGGGTCGCCAGTACGACTCCGTGGTTGACTACACCGGCGCATTCGAAGTCGGTAGCCAGTGGGCGTCGTACTTCGGCGCGCACCCGGGCGACCTGGACAACATGAACAACTCGAATCGCGTGAACAACGCGATCAAGTACACGAGCGCGAACTACGCCGGCTTCACGTTCGGCGGCCTGTACAGCCTCGGCGGCCAAGCTGGCCAGTTCAACCGCAACCAGATCTGGTCGGTTGGTCTCGGCTACTCGCAGGGTCCGCTGCAATTGGGCGCGGGCTACTTGAACGTCAAGGACCCGAACTACTCGTTCTTCGGCAACAACGCCACGAGCCGCAACGCTGCCACGACGCCTACGGCTTCGAACATGTCGAGCCGCGTGTACTCGGGCTTCGCATCGGCCAAGACGCAGCAAGTCATCTCGGCTGGCGGTGCTTACACGTTCGGCGCAGCGACCATCGGCGCGACGTATAGCAACACGCAGTTCAAGGACGTCAACAACGAAGCAGGCGCTGGCCTGAACCCGGCTGGCTACACGGGCGGCTCGGGCAAGTTCCATAACGCCGAAATCAACTTCAAGTATCAGCTGACCCCGGCCCTGCTGCTGGGCGTGGCATATGACTACACGAAGGGTTACGGCCTGGCCGATGCCAAGTACCACCAAGGCATGCTCGGCGCGGACTACTTCCTGTCGAAGCGCACGGACGTGTACATCGACGGTATCTACCAGCACGCAAGCGGCACGGATTCGTTGAACCGCCCTGCGGTTGCGAACATCAACGGCCTGTCGGCGTCGTCGACGTCGAACCAGGTTGCCGCTGTTGTCGGTATCCGCCACAAGTTCTAATAAGGTCGTAACAAAGCAGTACGCACTGAAAGGCGCCTTCGGGCGCCTTTTTTTCGTTCCGCTGCGGGCAACAAAAAAGCCTTCGCATCTCGCGACACGAAGGCTTTTCGCTTCGGACGATGCAGCCGCTACGCGCGGCCGTCGCGCAATTCCCGCCGCAAGATCTTGCCGACATTGCTCTTCGGCAACTCGTTGCGGAACTCGATCATGCGCGGACGCTTGTAGCCGGTCAGCCGTTCCCTGCAGTACGCGATGACATCCGCTTCCGTCAGGCTCGCATCCTTGCGCACGATGAAGAGCTTCACCGCTTCGCCCGACGCCTGATCCTTCACGCCCACCGCGGCAACTTCGAACACCCCGGGCAGCATCGCGACAACATCTTCAATCTCGTTCGGATACACGTTGAAGCCGGAGACGAGAATCATGTCCTTCTTGCGATCGACAATCTTCACGTAGCCGCGCTCATCGAGCACGCCGACGTCGCCTGAGCGGAAGAAGCCGTCGGGGGTCATCACCTTCGCGGTTTCGTCGGGACGATTCCAGTAGCCCGCCATCACCTGCGGGCCGCGAATGCAGATCTCGCCGGGCTGGCCGAGCGGCACTTCGTTGTTGTCGTCGTCGCGGATGGAGATTTCCGTGGACGGAAGCGGCAAGCCGATCGTGCCCGTGTATTCGGTCGCCGTCACCGGATTGCAGGTCACGCACGGCGAGGTTTCGGACAAGCCGTAACCCTCGACGATCGGCACGCCGGTCGCCGCGAACCAGCGCTTCGCGACGGCTTCCTGCACGGCCATCCCGCCGCCGTTCGCAGCGATGAGCTTCGAGAAATCGAGCTTGTTGAAGTCTGGATGATTCAACAACGCGTTGTAGAGCGTGTTGACGGCCGGGAATGTGTTGATGGGAACGCCCTTCAGTTCCTTGATGGTTCCGGCGATATCTCGCGGGTTCGGTATCAGCACGCCAAGGCCGCCGGTACGGATCGTGAGCATGCCGCAGACCGTCAGCGCAAAGATGTGATAAAGCGGCAGCGCGACCACGCAAACGAACTGATCGATGTCGGGACGGCGCTTGCGGGCCGGGTCGAGCCACACTTCTGACTGCAGCGTGTTCGCGATCAGATTGCGATGCGTGAGCGTCGCGCCTTTCGCGACGCCCGTCGTGCCGCCGGTGTACTGCAGGAACGCGACGTCATCTGGACTTTGGGTGACGGGCTGGAGCGTGCCGCGGCCGCCTTCGCTCAGCGCTTCGTTGAATCGGACGCTGCCAGGCAGTTTCCACTCTGGCACCATCTTCTTCACGCTGCGCACGACGAAGTTGACGAGAACCCCTTTCAAACCCATGAGATCGCCCATCGCCGCGACGACGATATGTTTGATCGCCGTGTTCTTGACGACCGCCTGCAACGTGCCGGCGAAATTCTCCAAAATGACGATTGCTTCCGCGCCGCTGTCCTTGAGCTGATGCTCGAGTTCGCGCGGCGTGTAAAGCGGATTCACATTGACGACGATGTAACCCGCGCGCAATACCGCCGCGATCGCGATCGGATACTGCAGCACGTTCGGCATCATCAGCGCTACGCGCGCGCCCGGCTTCATTCCTCGCTTCTGGAACCACGCGGCCAGCTTTCTCGACATCGCGTCGAGTTCGGCGTACGTGATCGCCTGGCCCATGCACACGAACGCGCGGCGATCGCGATTCGCGCGAAAGCTGTCCTCGAGCAGCTCCGAAACGGACCGATACGCGGATGGATCGATCTCCGCAGGCACGCCGGACGGGTAAGACTTCAGCCAGGGTTTCTCCATACGGCGTCTCCTTTATATGATTTTAGAATGATCGTGCGGAAACGAGATCCTAGCTTTTCGGCCGGTCTCCGACAATCGGGTTAGACGCCTTCCACCAAACCCGTCCGAGTCCGCCGCTCCGAAGCTTGTCAATGCATTGGCTCCACTTCCACCAGGCAGTCGTAAAACGTCGCCGAGCCCCCGAGGTCGGTCAGCGCCTGACTCGTCACCTGATTGGCGTTGCGGCCATCGGGAGACAACTTCTTCCACCAGATCGACAAGCCGACGACGACGCCTTCGCGGGGGGGGGGCCGCCCCGCCGGGCGGGGCCGCCACCCACCCCCGCCGGTGGAGTTTGGGCCCGCCGGGCCCAACGCGCGGGGGCGGGGGGGGGGGGGGGGGGGGGGGTTTGGGGGTTGCCGCGTGTCGTTGAGTTCTGGTGGATCGCGACGGAGGAGTCG
>NZ_JALQDZ010000020.1:0-3548 GCF_023630985.1 Caballeronia sp. ATUFL_F1_KS39
GGCGGGCCCCCGCGGGACCCCCCCCCCCCGGGGGGCGCCCCCCCCCCCCGCCGCCCACCCCCCCCCCCCCCCCCCCCCCCCCCCCCCCGCCGCCCCGCCCCCGCCCCCCCCCCCCCCCCCGGGCCTGCATCGAACCGCGATCGTTGAAGATGCGCACGACTGCGCCATCGGCGATGGCGCGCGCTTGCGCGTCGGCGGGGTGAATATCGAGATGCGGTTCGCGCTCCGCCGCCCGCAGACTTTCGATGTTCACGAAACTGCTGTTCAGGAAGTTGCGCGCGGGCGGCGAAATCATCGCGAGCGGATAGCGGGCCGCCAGATCCGGCGATCCGTCCGCAGATTCGTACGGCGGCAGGTAATCGGGCAACGGATCGAGACCTTCGCGTTTCAGGCGCTCGCTGTAGAACTCGCATTTTCCCGACGGGGTGCGGAACCCGCCTTC
Source organism: Caballeronia sp. ATUFL_F1_KS39 (assembly GCF_023630985.1). Classification (NCBI taxonomy): domain Bacteria; kingdom Pseudomonadati; phylum Pseudomonadota; class Betaproteobacteria; order Burkholderiales; family Burkholderiaceae; genus Caballeronia; species Caballeronia sp. ATUFL_F1_KS39. Next base: position 443 of record NZ_JALQDZ010000020.1, read on the forward strand.
GGCCAGCGGCGCTTCCGCGATTCCGAGCTTCAGCCAGCCGGACGCCTTCAACGTGTCCCAGCTCTGACCTTCGAGCGTCGGGTCGTTCCAGCGGAATGCCTTCGATGCGATCTGCTCGTCGGTCTCGAAAAGCGCCGGCTCGGTAAGGCCCAGGGCGCGTGCGAGTCCGCGGAATATTTCAGTGTTCGGGCGCGCTTCGCCGACGGGTGGAATCGCCGGCAGATTCGCCATTACGTGCGTGTGCCCGTAGGACTTGTGGACGTCGAGATGCTCGAGCTGCGTCGTCGCGGGAAAGACGAGGTCCGCGTAATCGGCGGTATCTGTCTGGAAGTGTTCGAGCACGATCGTGAACAGATCCTCGCGCGCGAAGCCCGCCTCGACTTTCGCCGAATCGGGCGCGACCGCAACGGGATTCGAGTTGTAGACGATCAGCGCTTCGATCTTCGGCCCGAATGCTTCGTCGCCCGGATGCAGCAACGCGTCGCCGATCGCGTTCATGTTGATCGCGCGCGGAAGCTTCGAGGGCCAGCCCGGCAGCAAATCGGGACGCTCGAGCGCGCTGCCGTCGATCGGCGCCCAGCCGGACGACGAAAGCAGCAGGCCTCCGGCGCGCTCGCGCCACGCGCCAGTCAACGACGGCAAGCAAGCGATCGCCCGCACGGCATTGCCGCCACCGCGCACGCGCTGCATGCCGTAATTGAGGCGAATTGCGGCCTTCTTCGTCGATCCGAAAGCACGGGCGAGTTCGATAACGACCTTTTCGTCGATGCCGCAGATCTGCGCCACGCGCGAAGCCGGATACTGCGCCGCGCGCGCCGCAAGTTCATCGAAGCCGACGGTATGCGCGCTCACATACTCGTGATCGATGAAATTCTCGCGGATCAACACGTCGATCATGCCGAGCGCCAGCGCGGCGTCGGTGCCCGGGCGCAACGCGATGTGCTGATGGCACTTTTCCGCCGTGAGCGACTTGTACGGATCGATCGCGATCAGCTTCGCGCCACGACGCTTTGCCTCCTGCGCGCGCGTCCAGAAGTGCAGGCTCGACGCGATCGGATTCGCGCCCCAGATCAGAATCAGCTCGCTCTCTTCGTAATACTCCGAATGCATTCCGAGGCTCGCGCCGTACGTGTAGCGCAGGCCGGCGGCGCCAGCAGCCGCACAAATCGTGCGTTCGAGTCGCGATGCGCCAAGCACGTTGAAGAATCGGGCAGCGACGCTTTCGCCTTGCACCAGGCCCATCGTGCCCGCGTAACTGTACGGAACGATGGCTTCAGGCGTGCGCCGGGCGATAGGCTGCAGGCGTTCGGCGGCGAGTTGCAACGCTTCGTCCCAGCCGATCGGCTCAAATCTGCCCTCGCCCTTTTTGCCGATTCGACGCAACGGAGTCAGAAGACGATCCTTGTGATGCGTACGCTCGGCATAGCGCGTAACCTTTGTGCACAACACACCTTGCGTCGGTGGATGATCAGGTTCGCCGCTGACTTTGACCGCTTTTCCATCCTTGACCGTTACGCGCATCGCGCAAGTATCGGGGCAATCGTGCGGGCACACGGCTCGGGCAAACTCGGCTGGAGCGTTCATCGGAAAGTCCGTAAATCGAAGTAAAAGCGGCAGATGACGGAATTCTATTACGGCCGCTATGCGATCGACCGTCCGATGGCGCAAATAGCGGCGGCGTAGAATGGAACGACCAGGCGCGGTCAATACGCGCAATCCGAATTCAAACGTGAGAGCAGTTAAAATGAATCTGATCCCAGAAATCGAAGCATCGCACGACGAGATCAAGACGCTCCGACGAACGATCCATGCCCATCCCGAATTGCGCTATGAAGAGGTTGGCACCGCAAAACTGGTTGCCGAGAGCCTCGAAAGTTGGGGAATCCAAGTGCATCGGGGATTGGGCAAGACGGGCGTCGTCGGCGTGCTGAAGCGCGGCGCCGGCAGCGCCTCGATCGGGCTGCGCGCGGATATGGACGCGCTGCCCATTCAGGAATTGAATACATTCGGCCATCGATCGACGAACGACGGCCGTATGCATGCCTGCGGCCACGATGGTCATACGGCGATGCTGCTCGGCGCGGCGAAATATCTGGCCAGGCACGGCAAATTCGATGGGACGGTCGTCTTCATCTTCCAACCGGCTGAGGAAGGCGGCGCGGGCGCGAAGGCCATGATCGAAGATGGTCTTTTCAAGCGGTTTCCGGTCGATGCGGTGTTCGGCATTCACAACTGGCCTGGCATTCCGGCGGGGCATTTCGGTGTCGTCGAAGGGCCGATCATGGCTTCGAGCAACGAGTTTCGCATCGCCATTCGAGGAACCGGTTCGCACGCGGCCTTGCCACATAACGGGCGCGATCCCGTTTTTACGGCGGTTCAGATCGCGAACGGGCTTCAGAGCATCATCACGCGAAGCAAGAAGCCGATCGATACGGCCGTGCTTTCGATTACCCAGATTCACGCTGGCCAGGCTGCCAATGTGGTGCCCGATCAGGCTTGGCTCGGAGGGACTGTGCGTACTTTTACGGTGGAGACGCTCGATCTGATCGAGGCGCGCATGCGCAAAATCGCCGATGCAACCGCAGCGGCCTACGACTGCGAGGTGGAAATTCATTTCCACAGAAACTATCCGCCGACGATCAATTCGCCTGAAGAGGCAAGATTCGCGGCGGAAGTTATGGCAGAAGTGGTGGGCAAGGATAAGGTCGATAGCGCCGTCGAGCCGACGATGGGCGCCGAGGACTTTTCGTTCATGCTTCTCGAAAAGCCCGGATGTTATGCGTTTCTAGGTAACGGCGACGGCGGGCACCGGGAGCAAGGACACGGCGCGGGGCCGTGCATGTTGCACAACGCCAGCTACGACTTTAATGATGATTTGTTATCGATCGGATCGTCGTACTGGGTAAGACTGGCGGAGAAATTCCTCGCCCGTTGATGGTCGCCGTTACGCTTCTGCTGGCTTAATTGCGATTTAGATTTTCACGCCCCAACGCAAAAACCCCACCTTTTGGGGTGGGGTTTTTGTTTGAAGCATGAGGAGCCTGACGATTACCTACTTTCACACGGGTATCCGCACTATCATCGGCGTGGAGTCGTTTCACGGTCC
>NZ_JALQDZ010000021.1:0-51186 GCF_023630985.1 Caballeronia sp. ATUFL_F1_KS39
CTACAACCTACCCCCGAGCACACCGCCGATACCGCCCTCTCCCGCTTCCTTCGCGTTCATCGAATCGCGAAGGAACGAAATTCTAGTGAGCGGAATCGAGGAGCGCAAGCGCTTTCTCACATGAACGTCACCGATGCTTGAAAACCGGCTTACGCTTTTCAACAAACGCCGCCATGCCTTCCTTCTGATCCTCCGTCGCGAACAGAGAATGGAACAGACGCCTCTCGAAATGAACACCTTCTGCGAGCGTTGTCTCGTAAGCGCGATTAACAGCCTCCTTGGCCATCATCACGGCGGGCAGCGAGAAGCCGGCGATGATCGTCGCCGCTTCGACGGCCTCGTCCAGAAGGCGATCCGCCCCGACGATGCGCGACACCAGCCCCGCCCGTTCGGCCTCGCTCGCGTCCATCATGCGCGCAGTCAGGCACATATCCATCGCCTTGGCTTTCGATACAGCGCGCGGCAAGCGCTGCGTGCCGCCCGCTCCCGGAATCACGCCGAGCTTGATCTCGGGCTGACCGAACTTGGCCGTGTCGGCGGCGATGACGATGTCGCACATCATCGCGAGTTCGCAACCTCCGCCGAGCGCAAAACCCGCGACCGCGGCGATGATCGGCTTGCGAATCGTGCGGATCGTTTCCCAGTTACGCGTGATGTAGTCGCCCTTGTAGACATCCATATAGGAGTAGCCGGCCATCATGCCGATGTCCGCACCCGCCGCGAACGCCTTTTCGCTGCCGGTCAGCACGATTGCGCCGATGTCTCCATCGGCGTCGAATGCCTTGAGCGCGACGCCAAGTTCGTCCATCAGCGCGTCGTTCAGCGCGTTCAGCGCTTTCGGACGATTCAGCGTAATCAGTCCGACCCGACCACGCGTCTCGACCAGCAGATTCTCGTAAGCCATTCGCTCCTCCTTGCGATCCTCAGGTAAGCCCTAATGAAAAGTCATTCGTCACTGCATCTTGATAATGCTACCATCACCAACCAACCGGTCGGTTAATTATTCGGCCTGGCACCTTTCCCTCGTTCTTCTCTTCTCGCGACCATGACACATCCGCTATTCACGAAGCACGAAGCGACGCTCGACAAAGCGCTCGCAGCCATCGAAACGCGCGGCTACTGGAGCCCGTTCGCCGAAATGCCGAGCCCCAAAGTGTACGGGGAAACGGCCAGCGCCGATGGAGAGGCAGCATTCAAAGCTCATCTCGGCAAGACTTTCGAACTCGATCAGCCTTCGACGGGCGAAACGGTCGGGAAGGAGCGTTCGCCGTTCGGCATCGCGCTGGACGTCCGCTATCCGAAGGCCGATCCCGACGCGCTGACTCAAGCTGCGGCCAAGGCGCAGTCCGCCTGGCGCGCCGCCGGCCCGCAGGCTTGGGTGGGCGTGAGCCTCGAAATCCTGTCGCGCCTGAACCGCGCCAGCTTCGAGATCGCGTACGGCGTGATGCACACGACCGGCCAGGCATTCATGATGGCATTCCAGGCCGGTGGCCCGCACGCGCAAGACCGGGCGCTGGAAGCCGTCGTCTATGCGTGGGACCAGCTACGTCGCATCCCCGCCGAAGCGCACTGGGAAAAGCCGCAAGGCAAAAATCCGCCGCTCGCGATGCAAAAGCGCTTCTCCATCGTCCCGCGCGGCACGGGGCTTGTGCTCGGCTGCTGCACGTTTCCGACCTGGAACGGCTATCCCGGCATGTTCGCCGATCTCGCAACCGGCAACGCCGTCATCGTCAAGCCGCACCCCGGCGCGATCCTGCCGCTCGCGATCACCGTGCGAATCGCGCGTGAAGTGCTTCGTGAGGCCGGCTTCGATCCGAACGTCGTCACGCTCTTGGCCACCGAACCCAACGACGGCGCGTTGGTCCAGGAACTCGCCTTGCGTCCCGAAATCAAGCTCATCGATTTCACGGGAAGCACGCAAAACGGCACCTGGCTCGAGCGCAACGCGCATCAGGCGCAGGTCTACACCGAGAAGGCGGGCGTGAATCAGATCGTCATCGATTCCGTGGACGACATGAAGTCCGCCGCGCGCAACATCGCCTTCTCACTCGCCCTCTACTCCGGTCAGATGTGCACCGCGCCGCAGAACATCTACGTGCCGCGCAATGGCATCCGCACCGCCGAAGGCCAACTGAGCTTCGATGACGTCGCGAAAGCGCTCGCGGGCGCCGTCGAAAAACTCGCATCCGATCCGGCCCGCGCCGTCGAGCTCACGGGAGCGATTCAGAACGATGGCGTCGTGGAACGCGTCACCGAAGCGCGCAAGCTCGGCGACATGCTGCTCGACAGCCAATCTCTCACGCACCCTGCGTTTCCCGAAGCCCGCGTTCACACACCCCTCATGCTCAAGCTCGACGCGCGCACCGACGAAGCGAAATTCACCAAGGAATGGTTCGGCCCGATTTCGTTCGTCATCGCGACCGACTCGACCGCGCAATCGCTCGAACTCGCCGGGTCGATCGCGCGCACGCACGGCGCCTTGACGTTCTCGGTCTACAGCACCGACGACAAGGTGATCGAAGCCGCGCACGAAGCAGCCATTGAAGGCGGTGTCGCGCTCTCGATCAACCTCACCGGCGGCGTCTTCGTCAATCAGACCGCGGCGTTCTCCGACTTCCACGGCACGGGCGCGAACCCCGCGGCCAACGCAGCGCTTTCGGATGCAGCTTTCGTCGCGAATCGCTTCCGAGTAGTGCAAAGCCGCGTCCATGTTGCACCGAAGGCCGCGTCGGCGGAAGCTGGCCAGACGGCATAAGCCAATCGACACAAACGATCCAAAGGCCGGATCGCCGTGCAAACGGCTTACGCGATTCGGCCTAATGGAAAGCTCGCGGTCGCGCGGCTAGTATCGGATGCAAGGAATGGCGGCGAGCATGCGCCGCCGCAGCCGGATTCGTCGAGAGAGGAAATGTAATGACAGAGAAGTCCGTGTTCTTTCACGTCGATGTCGAGACGCGCGTCGCGACGTTGACGCTCAATCGCCCCGACAAACTGAACAGCTTCACGCGCGAGATGCATCGCGAGTTGAATCAGGCGCTCACTGAAATAGAAGCGGGCAATGCGCGCGCGCTCGTCATCACCGGCGCGGGTCGCGGCTTCTGCGCGGGACAGGATCTCGCGGATCTGGATTTCACGCCTGGCTCGATGTCGGATCTGGGCGATCTCATCGACGAGCACTTCAATCCGCTCGTGCGCAGGCTTCAGGCTTTGCCGATGCCGGTCATCGCGGCAGTGAACGGCACGGCCGCTGGAGCCGGCGCGAATCTCGCGATGGCGTGCGACTTCGTCGTCGCGGCGCGCTCGGCCAGCTTCATTCAGGCATTCGTGAAGATCGGCCTCGTGCCCGATTCGGGCGGCACATGGCTGCTGTCGCGCCGCGTCGGTGAGGCGCGTGCGCTCGGGCTCGCGCTGACGGGCGAAAAACTCAGCGCCGAGAAGGCGGAGGCGTGGGGCATCGTGTGGCGCGTCGTCGACGATGCCGAGCTGCAGCAAGCGGCCGCGCAACTGGCCGCCCAACTCGCGCAGCAGCCGGCGCGCGCGGTCGTCGCGATCAAGAAAGCGATCCGCGCGAGCGCGAACAGGACTTTCGACCAGCAGCTCGATCTCGAACGCGATCTTCAGCGCGAGCTCGGTGCGTCGCCGGATTACATCGAAGGCGTCGCCGCGTTCAAGGAGAAGCGCGCACCGCGCTTCGAAGGTCTGTGAGAACCGAATCGAACTGGAGATATCTGTGACGCCACAACAACTCGCGGAAGCCACGGCGAAAGCCATGTACGAAGCGGACGCATGCTCGCGCGCGCTCGGCATCGAGCTGATCGAAGTCCGGCCCGGCTATGCGCGTCTGCAAATGGACGTGCGCCCCGACTTTCTGAACGGCCATGCGATTTGCCACGGCGGCCTGATGTTCACGCTGGCGGACTCCGCGTTCGCGTTCGCCTGCAACTCGTACAACATCAGCACGGTCGCGGCGGGCTGCTCGATCGAGTTTTTGCGGCCCGTGCAGGGCGGCGATCGCCTGACTGCCGAAGCGATCGAGCAAACGCTGAGCGGGCGCACGGGTATCTACGATATCCGCGTGACGAATCGCGAAGGCGAGCCGGTCGCGATGTTCCGCGGCAAGTCGGCTCAGATAAGAGGCAACGTAATTCCCGTGTGACGGACTCGTTCATATAACGGACGCGGCATCTAAAAGCCGCGCCGCGTAGTCAGCATCAAGGAGACAGCAATGACCACATCGCTGCCGCTCGACCCGATCGAGAAGGCGAGCCGCGACGAACTCGCGGCGCTGCAGCTCGAGCGTCTCAAATGGACGCTCAAGCATGCTTACGAGAACTCGCCGGTTTATCGGCGCAAGTTTGACGAAGCAGGCGTTCATCCGGATGACGTCACGTCGCTCTCGGATCTTGGCCGTTTTCCGTTTACGACCAAGAAGGATCTGCGCGACAACTATCCGTTTGGCATGTTCGCGGTTCCGCAGGAGCGGGTCTCACGCATCCACGCGTCATCGGGGACGACGGGCAAGCCGACTGTCGTCGGCTACACGGCGCAGGATCTGGACAACTGGGCGAACCTCGTCGCACGCTCCATTCGGGCGGCCGGCGCACGTCGTGGCGACAAGGTGCACGTGAGTTACGGCTACGGCCTCTTCACCGGCGGACTCGGCGCGCACTACGGCGCCGAGCGCGCGGGACTCACCGTCATTCCGTTCGGCGGCGGCCAGACGGAGAAGCAGGTGCAGCTGATCCAGGACTTTCGGCCGGACATCATCATGGTCACGCCGAGCTACATGCTGTCGATCGCCGATGAACTGGAGCGCCAGGGCATCGATCCGGCAAGTTGCTCGCTGCGCATCGGCATTTTCGGCGCGGAGCCGTGGACGAACGACATGCGCCGCGCGATCGAAACGCGCATGGGCATCGACGCCGTCGACATCTACGGACTCTCGGAAGTAATGGGGCCGGGCGTGGCATCGGAATGCGCGGAGACCAAGGACGGCCCGACGATCTGGGAAGATCACTTCTATCCCGAGATCATCGATCCGGAAACCGGCGAGGTGCTGCCGGACGGCGAATTCGGGGAACTCGTGTTCACGTCGCTCACGAAGGAAGCGCTGCCGATCATCCGCTATCGCACGCGCGATCTGACGCGCCTTCTGCCCGGCACCGCTCGCACGATGCGACGCATGGAGAAGATCACCGGCCGCTCCGACGACATGATGATCGTGCGCGGCGTCAATGTTTTCCCGACGCAGATCGAGGAGTTGCTGCTCAAGCGCCCGGTACTCGCGCCGCACTATCAGATCGTGCTCACCAAGGAAGGCCCGCTCGACGTACTCACGCTGAATGTCGAGCCTTGCCCCGAATCCGCGCCGGATGTGACCGCGCTCGAAAACGCGAAGTCCGCGCTCGCCTATGACATCAAGGCGCTGATCGGTGTGAGCGCCGTGGTGAACGTGCTCGCGGTGAACGGCATCGAACGATCCGTCGGCAAGGCGCGGCGCGTGATCGACCGGCGCAACGTCGCGTCGTGAAGCAAAAAGCTCGCGAGCCATGATGGCCGCGAGCTTTTTGTGAAGCTGCCGGGAAACCGGCGATATCAGGATTTGGGCAGCAACAGCCACATCCTGCCGCCCTGCTTCATGCGCCCGGCGAGATCGCCGGCATCGTCCCCCAGTCCCCAGAAATAGTCCGCGCGCACACCGCCTTTGATCGCCGAACCGGTGTCCTGCGCGAAAACGAGGCGATTCATCGGCTGATTGCTGAGCGGACGCGTGGTCTGCAGGAAAACGGGCGTGCCGAGCGGAATCGCCGACGGATCGACGGCAATCGAACGCTCCGGCGTCAACGGCACGCCGAGCGCGCCGACGGGACCGTCGCCGAGACTTGCGGACATCGTTTCGTTAGCGGGCATCTCGCGGAAAAAGACGAAGCGCGGGTTCACGTCGAGCAGTGCGTCGACGCGCGCCGGATTCGCCTTCGCCCATGCTTTGATGCCTTGCATCGTCGCCTGTGCGGGCGTGAGTTCTCCGCGATCGAGCAATTCCTTGCCGATCGAGCGATACGGCTGGTTGTTGGTGCCGCCGAAGCCGACGCGCATCACGCTGCCGTCTTCCATGACGACGCGCCCCGAACCCTGCACCTGCAGAAAGAACGCTTCGATCGGATCGTCGACCCACACGAGTTCGTTGCCGTTCAACGCGCCCGAACGTTCGAGCTGCGCGCGCGCGGGAAGCGCCGAACCGGGCTTGTATCGATACGGCCACCGGTACAACGCATACTGATAAATCCCGTGACGCGTGCGCGACCCGCGCAGAAGCGGCTCGTAGTAGCCGGTCACGAGACCGTCGAGCGTGCCGTCGGTGTTGGCGAGCTGAAATGGCGTGAAATAGGCTTCGAAGAAGCTGCGCGCCGCCGACATGTCGAGGTCGTCGAGCCGCTCGGCCGCCGCGCACGCCTTCTGCCAGTTGGCCTGTCGCGAGAGCCGGTTGCAGTTCTGGCGCAGCGCGGCGGTCGCGCCGATCAGCGAATCGTCCTGCCAGCCCGGCACCTGCTGCCAGCTCACCGCAGTCAGGCGCGAAGCGGCGCGCTGTCCGGTGATGATCGGCGTGCCGGTCGCCGTCGCAGGCCCCGGCTTCACGTAATTGCCGCCGCCGCACGAGGCGAGCAGGACAGCGGTTGCAATCGATGCGGCCCAGGCCGCTGCTCGTGCGGCCGGCCGCACGAAGCGCATACAATGCTCGTTCTTGATGGGAACCGCCATGTCTGATCTATTCGACGAATATCCAATGCTTATTTTTGCGCTCGAGTCGCTCGTGGCGCTCGCCTTGCTGATCTTCATCGTCGTATGGACGGCATCGGGCAAGAAGAAGAACCAGAACCGCTCGAACGATCCCGCGAAACGGCGCTGATTCGCGCCGCCTGCCGCTGTTTCGCTCAGTGGAGCGTGCGCGGCATATGCAACGCAAATTCCGCTACGGGCGCTTCGAAGCGCTCGCCGTCTTCCGCCACGCAGAAATACTCGCCGCGCATCGTGCCGACCGGCGTCGCGATCACCGCCCAGCTCGTGTATTCGAACTGCTCGCCCGGCGGCAACAGCGGCTGATGCCCGACGACGCCCAGCCCCTTCACTTCCTGAACGTGATCGTTGCTGTCGGTGATGATCCAGTGCCGCGAGATCAACTGCGCCGCCACCTGGCCGGTATTGCGGATCGTCAGCGTGTAGGCAAATGCGTACTGCCTGCTATCCGGGTCTGATTGGTCCGGCAAATACCGCGTCTCCACGGAAACGCTGAATTCGTACTGGCTCATCGTTGTTCCAATTCCAATTCGATCGGCCGCTTGGCCGCCAGACACGGGCGCGCCGGCGCGCGGCCATTGGTCTGGCATTCTGCTTGATGCGCGCGGCGCCCGCAACACGATTGGCGTCCCGCCGCCACATCCGCGCGCCATCCGTTGGCCATTCGGACGAGGGACTCCGCGGAAAACGCGGGTTAAAATCACGGCTTTAGGTCGCTACCCGCATACGTCCATGGCGCAATTCCACATCGCTCCCAGCATCCTGTCCGCCGACTTTTCCCGCCTCGGCGAGGAAGTCCGCAACGTCGTCGCCGCCGGCGCCGACTGGATCCACTTCGACGTCATGGACAACCACTACGTGCCGAACCTGACGATCGGTCCGATGGTGTGCGAGGCTATCCGCCCGCACGTGGACGTGCCCATCGACGTGCATCTGATGGTGCGCCCGGTCGACCGCATCGTGCCCGATTTCGCGAAGGCCGGCGCCAATGTGATCAGTTTTCATCCGGAAGGTTCGGATCACATCGACCGCACGCTGTCGCTGATCCGCGATCACGGCTGCAAGGCGGGCCTCGTTTTCAATCCCGCCACGCCGCTGATCTACCTCGATCACGTAATGGACAAGGTCGATCTCGTGCTCATCATGTCGGTGAATCCGGGTTTCGGCGGGCAGTCGTTCATTCCCGAGGCGCTCAACAAGGTGCGCGAGGCACGCGCGCGCATCGATGCGTATCGGGATCGCACGGGGCGCGAAATCCATCTGGAAGTCGATGGCGGCGTGAAGGTCGACAACATCGCGGAAATCGCGGCGGCAGGCGCGGATTCGTTCGTCGCGGGATCGGCCATTTTCGGCAAGCCCGACTACAAGGCGGTCATCGACGCAATGCGCGCCGAACTGGCGAAGGTGGAATCTGGAGCGAAAGCATGAGTGAGATCGCAGCGGCGCAATCGCCCTTCGTGAATCGTCCGATCCGCGCGGCGATCATCGACCTCGACGGCACCATGGTCGACACCGCCGACGACTTCGTCGCGGCACTGAATGCAATGCTTGCGCGCATCGCCATCGAACAGCCGGTCACGCGCGATGAAGTCACGGGCTATGTCGGCAAGGGTTCGGAGAATCTGATCCGCAGCGTGCTCGCCGTGCGGCTGTCGCCGTCGCAGGCGGTCGCGCAGTTCGACGACGCGCTCGCGATCTATCAAAGCGAATACGCGAAGGTCAACGGCAAGCACTCGACGCTATTCCCCGAAGTGAGGGAAGGCCTCGAAGCGATGCGTGAAAGCGGCGTCGCGCTGGCATGCGTGACCAACAAGCCGCATCGCTTCGCCGTGGAGTTGCTTGCGCACTTCGGCATTGCGGATTTCTTCAAGGTGATTCTCGGCGGCGACTCGCTGCCCGCGAAGAAACCCGATCCGCTCCCGATGCTCACCGCATGCGAACGACTGGACGTCCTGCCGCGCGAGACCGTGGCGGTCGGCGATTCGGAAAACGACGCGCTTGCGGGCCGCGCGGCTGGCCTCGCGACCTTGACCGTTCCGTACGGTTACAACCATGGGAAGCCTGTACAGTCAGTGAAATCCGATGGTATAGTTTCCTCGCTGCGCACCGCAGCATCGGCGATTGCGGCCACCTTGGCGCCGCCGGACACCACACTGACTGAATAAGTCCATCCATTCATGTTTCTCAACAGAAAACGGAGTCTGAGCAGCATCGACCGGGGAGCCTGGCCCTGGCGTCGCTGGTCGCGCTAACCTCGCCCGAGGTGCGCTGAAGCCGTCATGCGTGATTGCGCTTCAGCATCCGTTTTTTGTTTCGCTGCGCATACCCGCGCCGTTCCCGTTGAATCGTCGTATATCGAACCTCGCTCACCCACGCGTCGTGTAGTGCCGCGAGTCGTCCTGTCCGCTTCCGCAAATCGAAGCGGCGGGGCCGTCGTATGCGATCATCACGAGATTCGACCGACCGCAGCGCCCTGCACTCCCCGATACCGCGCCACCCAGAAAGCGCGCATCGCTCAAGGATCGCAACATGACCGAACTCGAATTCCAATCGCTGGCGAACGAAGGCTTCAATCGCATTCCGCTCATCGCCGAAGCCCTCGCCGACCTCGAAACGCCGCTCTCGCTCTATCTCAAGCTCGCGCAGACCGAGCGCAACGGCGCGAACTCGTTCCTGCTGGAGTCCGTCGTGGGCGGCGAGCGTTTCGGGCGCTACTCGTTCATCGGTCTGCCGGCCCGCACGACCGTGAGCGTGCGAAACGGCAAGACGCAAGTCGTGACCGATGGCAACGTCGTCGAAACGGATGAAGGCGATCCGCTCACGTTCATCGAGCAATATCAAAAGCGCTTCAAGGTCGCGACGCGGCCCGGCTTGCCGCGCTTTTGCGGCGGTCTCGCGGGCTACTTCGGTTACGACGCGGTGCGCTACATCGAGAAGAAGCTCGCGCACAGTGCGCCGCCCGACGATCTCGATCTTCCCGACATCCAGTTGCTGCTGACCGAAGAAGTCGCGGTCATCGACAACCTCGCGGGCAAGCTTTATCTCATCGTCTACGCCGATCCGACCAAGCCGGAAGCGTATGCCAAGGCGAAGCATCGGCTGCGCGAACTGAAGGCGCGTTTGCGCGTGACGGTTCAACCGCCGGTGACATCCGCGAGCGTGCGTACGGAAACGTTCCGCGAATTCAAGAAGGACGATTATCTGAACGCCGTGCGCCGCGCGAAGGAATACATCGCGGCCGGCGAACTGATGCAAGTGCAAGTCGGCCAGCGGCTCATCAAGCCGTTCCGCGACAATCCGCTTTCGCTGTATCGCGCGCTGCGTTCGCTGAATCCGTCGCCGTATATGTACTACTACAACTTCGGCGGCGAAGTGCACGTGGTCGGTGCATCGCCGGAAATTCTCGTGCGTCAGGAAAAGCGCGCCGACGATCGCATTGTGACGATTCGTCCGCTCGCAGGCACGCGCCCGCGCGGCAACACGCCCGAACGCGACGCCGAACTCGCCACCGAACTGCTTAACGATCCGAAGGAAGTCGCCGAGCACGTCATGCTGATCGACCTCGCGCGCAACGACGTCGGCCGCATCGCGCAGACCGGGTCGGTCACCGTGACGGACAAACTGGTCATCGAAAAATACTCGCACGTCCAGCACATCGTGAGCTCGGTCGAAGGCAAGCTCAAGGAAGGCATGAGCAATTTCGACGTGCTGCGCGCCACCTTCCCTGCCGGCACGCTGTCCGGCGCGCCGAAGGTTCGCGCGATGGAACTTATCGACGAACTCGAGCCGATCAAGCGCGGCTTGTACGGCGGCGCTGTCGGGTATCTGTCCTTCAGCGGCGAAATGGATCTGGCCATCGCGATCCGCACCGGCCTCATCCACAAGGGCAATCTCTATGTTCAGGCGGCAGCGGGCGTCGTCGCCGATTCGGTGCCCGAATCCGAATGGCAGGAAACGGAGAACAAGGCGCGCGCCGTGCTGCGCGCCGCCGAGCAAGTGCAAGACGGCCTCGACAGCGACTTCTGAGGAGACAAGACCATGCTGCTGATGATCGACAACTACGATTCCTTCACCTACAACCTGGTCCAGTACTTCGGCGAACTCGGCGAGGACGTGCTCACGTATCGCAACGACGAAATCACGCTCGACGATATCGCGAAGCTCAACCCCGAGCGCATCTGTCTTTCGCCGGGACCGAGCAATCCGCAACACGCGGGCATCACGCTCGACGTGTTGCGTGAGTTTTCCGGCAAGCTGCCGATTCTCGGCGTGTGCCTCGGCCATCAGGCAATCGGCGAGGCGTTCGGCGGACGCGTCGTGCGCGCACAGACGATCATGCACGGCAAGGTGAGCCAGATCGAAACCGACTGTAAAGGCGTGTTCGCCGATCTTCCCAAACACTTCAACGTGACGCGCTATCACTCGCTCGCTATTGAGCGCGAGTCTTTGCCCGACTGTCTGGAAGTGTCCGCGTGGACGCCCGACGGTGAAATCATGGGTGTTCGTCACCGTGAACTGGAAGTGGAAGGCGTGCAGTTCCATCCGGAATCGATTCTTTCCGAGCACGGCCACGCGCTGCTCGAAAACTTCGTGAAAAACTCTTCGACCGGAAAGCGAGCCTGACGACATGACCATCACCGCACAGGAAGCGCTGCAGCGCACGATCGAACATCGGGAAATCTTTCACGACGAAATGCTGCATCTGATGCGCCAGATCATGCGCGGCGAGATGTCGCCCGTCATGGCCGCCGCGATCATCACCGGCTTGCGCGTGAAGAAGGAAACCATCGGCGAAATCGCCGCTGCCGCGACCGTCATGCGCGAATTTGCGAATCACGTCGAGGTGGCGGACAACTCGAATTTCGTCGATATCGTCGGCACGGGCGGCGACGGCTCGCACACGTTCAATATCTCCACGGCATCGATGTTCGTCGCGGCCGCGTCGGGCGCGAAGGTCGCGAAGCACGGCAACCGCGGCGTGTCGAGCAAATCCGGCAGCGCGGACGTGCTCGAAGCCCTCGGCGTGAACATCGATCTGACACCGGAACAAGTGGCCGCTTCCATTGCCGAAACCGGCATGGGCTTCATGTTCGCGCCGAATCATCATCCGGCGATGAAGAACATCGCGCCCGTGCGCCGCGAACTCGGCGTGCGGACCATCTTCAATATTCTTGGGCCGCTGACGAATCCGGCCGGCGCGCCGAATCAGCTTCAGGGCGTGTTTCACGAAGACCTCGTCGGCATTCAGGTGCGCGTGATGCAGCGTCTCGGCGCGAAACACGTTCTTGTCGTGTACGGCAAAGACGGCATGGACGAGGTGTCGCTCGGCGCCGCGACGAAAGTCGGCGAGCTGAAAAACGGCGAAGTCACCGAGTACGAGATTCATCCGGAGGATTTCGGCCTGCAGATGGTGTCGAATCGTTCGCTGAAGGTGCAGGACGCGCAGGAATCGAAGGCAATGCTGCTCGGCGCGCTGAACAACAAGGCGGGCGTCGCGCGCGAGATCGTCACATTGAATGCGGGAACCGCGCTTTATGCCGCGGACGTCGTCGATTCGATCGAAGCCGGCATGGCCGCCGCGCGCGAAGCGATCGAGAGCGGCGCGGCGCGCGAGAAGGTCGAGACGCTCGTGAAGTTCACGCAGCAATTCGCAAAGAAATAACGGAACCCGAACGGAAGCCGACATGAGTGACATTCTGGATCGCATCATCGCGGTCAAGCGCGAGGAAGTCCGCGCTGCCGAACAAAGCGCGCCGCTCGAAGAGCTGAAGCTCGAAGCCAGTTCGCGCGACCTGCGCGATTTCGTCGGCGCATTGCGCGCGAAGCATGCGGCGAATCAGGCGGCGGTGATCGCGGAAGTGAAGAAGGCGAGCCCGTCGAAAGGCGTGCTGCGAGAGGATTTCGTACCCGCCGACATCGCGCGTTCGTACGAAAAAGGCGGCGCCGCATGCCTTTCCGTGCTCACCGACGTGCAGTTCTTCAAGGGTAGCGTCGCGTATCTGGAGGAAGCGCGCGCGGCGTGCAGTCTGCCGGTGCTGCGCAAGGACTTCATCATCGATCCGTATCAGATCATCGAAGCCCGCGCAATGGGCGCGGACTGCATTCTGCTGATCGCCGCCGCGCTCGAACTCTCGCAGATGCAGGATCTCGAAGCCTACGCGCACTCGCTCGGGCTCGCGGTGCTGGTCGAAGTCCACGACGCCGACGAACTGCGCGACGCGCTCACGCTGAAGACGCCGCTCATCGGCATCAACAATCGCAATCTGCGCACGTTCGAAACGACGATCGAAACGACCATCGGCTTGCTGGAGCAGATTCCCGATGACCGCATCGTGGTAACGGAATCCGGCGTTCTGTCGCGCGTCGATGTCGACCGGCTGCGCGCGATGCGCGTGCATACGTTCCTCGTCGGCGAAGCGTTCATGCGCGCCGACGATCCGGGCGCCGAACTCGCGCGCATGTTCTTCTAAATCTCATCGACGGGAACCGCATGGGCATCGAACGGGAATTGAAACTCGCGCTCGCGCCGTCGCAACACGACGACGTGGCGCGCTTCTTCGACGAACGCACCGGCGCGGGCAAGCCGATCGAGCTTGCCAACGTCTACTTCGACACGCCGGACTGCGCGCTCGCGAAGGCGAAATCCGCGCTGCGCCTGCGCCGCACGCCGGAGCAATGGCTGCAGACGTTCAAGACGCTCGGCAAATCGGTGGCTGGCCTGAGCAACCGGCACGAGTGGGAGTTGCCGGTGCAAGGCGAAGCGCTCGAAATCGATGCGCTCATCGCCGCCTGCGACAACGACGCCGCGCGCGAAGCGCTGGAACGCGCCGCGCCGGACCTGATCGCGCTGTTCAAGACCAATTTCAGGCGCATCGTCTGGGACATCGAGCGCGAGGGTTCGCATGTCGAAGTCGCGCTGGATCGCGGCGAAATCACGGCGGACGTCGACGGCACGACGCGTCGCGCGGATATCAGCGAGCTGGAGCTGGAACTGAAATCCGGCGAGGAAAGCGCGCTTTCGATGCTCGCGGCGGAATTGCGCGGCGCGTTTCCCGAGATCGTTCCCGAAGACCTCAGCAAGGCGCAGCGCGGCTATCTGCTACGCGAGCCGCCCGAAGGCAAGAACCGCAACGCATGAATCAGCAGCCTTCCCTTTTCGCGCATAACGAAGCCGCGAACGCGTCGTCGAATTCCACGACGCTCGAAAGTCAGTTCGACGCGCTGCCCGCCGACTGGCGCCGCCATCTGAAGCCGTTCATCGACAGCAAGCATTACGCGGCGTTGTGCGCGTTCGTCGATGCCGAGCGCGCCGCCGGCAAGACCGTCTATCCCGCCGATGTCTTTCGCGCGCTGCGCCTCACGAGTCCTGCCGACGTGAAGGTCGTCATCCTCGGACAAGACCCGTATCACGGCGAGGACAAAGGCGCGCCGCAAGCGCACGGCCTCGCGTTTTCGGTGCCCGCACCCGTGCGCCCGCCGCCGTCCTTGCGCAACATCTTCAAGGAGATTCACGCGAGTCTCGGATTTCCCGCGCCCGCGCACGGTTGCCTCGATTCGTGGGCCAAACAAGGCGTGCTGCTGCTGAACACGTCGCTGACGGTCGAGCGCGATAAAGCCGGAAGCCACGCGAAACGCGGCTGGGAACAATGCACCGACACGCTGATCCACGAAATGGCGCAGCGTCACGATGGCCTCGTGTTCATGCTGTGGGGCGCACACGCGCAGGCGAAGCGCAAGCTGATCGACGACACGCAGAAGGCGCATTGCGTGCTGGAGGCGGCGCATCCGTCGCCGTTGTCGGCGTATCGCGGATTCTTCGGCTGCGGGCACTTCGCGCTCGCGAACGAATATCTGACGAAGCACGGACGCGCGCCGATCGACTGGCGTCTGCCCGCCGAGCCTGAATTGCTCGCCTGAAACGCAAAAAACCCCGCCACGCGGGGTTTTTCTTCGATACGAAAGCGCTTAAACCGCTGCGATCGCCTCACGCGCCGACGCGAGTGCCGCGCCAGCCGCTTCCGGTCCCATGTTCAGGCCTTCGGCGTAGATGAAGTTCACGTCCGTCATGCCGAGGAAGCCGAGGAACGTCTTGAGGAACGGCGTCTGCGAATCGTTCGGCGTGCCTGCGTACTTCCCGCCGCGCGCCGACACCACGTACACCTTCTTGCCCTTCACGAGACCTTCCGGACCATTCGCGGTGTAGCTGAACGTGATGCCCGCACGCGCGATCCAGTCGAAATACGTCTTCAGTTGCGACGAGATGCCGAAGTTGTACAGCGGCGCTGCGATTACGACGATATCCGCGGCTTGCAGCTCGGCGATCAGCGCTTCGCTCTTGGCGTTGATCGCGGCTTGCTCCGCGGTGCGCTGATCGGCGGGCGTGAAGAACGCGCCGAGCGTGGCGTCGTCGAGATGCGGCAGCGCGTCGCCCAGCAGATTGCGCACGACCACCTTCGCGCCCGGATTGCTTTGTTGCAGTTTCGCGGTCAGTTCGTCGGCGAGCAGCGTCGATTGAGCGCCTTGCGAACGGGCGGCGGAGTTGATCTGGAGAATCGTCGTCATGATGGCTTCCTGTCTCTGAGAGGTTCGGGCGCACTCGGCGTCCCGTTAGGAAGCATTCTTCTCATTTCGACCTTCGGGAAAAAGCCGTCAGATCGTGACGGATCGTTGCACCGATAGAACAATCCGCCACATATTCCGGCGATCAGCCTTTCAGCCAGCGCTCGCGCCATTGTTTCGACGGACCCCGACCGTCGATGGCCGTCAGCACGTAACGCGCGACTTCCGGTCCGTCCAGCTTGACCTCGGTGCGGCGCAACTCGTCGCGACGGAACGCGTGCACCTCCACTTTCGCGCCCGGCAGATAACGCGACAGCAGCGCATCGAGATTCGAGCCGTTGACGCGCAGTCCGTCGATCGCGACGAGCACATCGCCCGCCGACAATCCCGCCTTCTGCGCCGCGCTGCCTTCGTGGACGACGGCCAGCGTGCAATCCGCGCCGCCACGCACGCGCGCGCCGAGCGACGGCTTGACCGCCGCGCCGTTGCCCGGCAGATCGGGGGCGAGCGCGATGCCGAACGGCTCGAAAAGCGCATCGAGCGGCAGATCGCGCGTGCCGCGCACGCCGTCGCGGAACAGCGAGCGCAGGTCAGCGCCGGTCGCTTCGGCGAAAAGCGCCTCGACGTCTTCCTCCGCAATGCCGCGCCCCTTGCCGTTGTAAAACTCGCGGCCGTAGCGCTGCCAAAGCAGACGCATCACGTCGTCGAGCGACTTGCGGTTGTCGGTCTGCGCGCGAATCGACAGATCGAACGCCAGCGCGACGAGCGAGCCTTTCTGGTAATAGCTGACGATCGCGTTCGACGCGTTTTCGTCGGCGCGGTAGTACTTCACCCAGGCGTCGAACGAGCTTTGCGCGACCGATTGCTTGAACCGCCCGGAGCCGCGCAGCACGGCGCCGATCGTCTTGCCGAGCAGACTGAAATAATCGCCGGCGGAAATCAGGCCGCTGCGCACGAGCATCAGATCGTCGTAGTACGACGTGAAGCCTTCGAAGAGCCACAAGAGCGTCGTGTAATTTTCCTGCGACAGATCGTACGGCGCGAACGTCGCCGGCTTGATCCGCTTCACGTTCCACGTATGGAAATACTCGTGGCTGCACAGGCCGAGATACGTGCGATAACCCTCGGTCGTTTCCGGGCGGCCCTGCACCGGCAGATCCGTGCGATTGCAGATGAGCGCCGTCGATGCGCGATGCTCCAGCCCGCCGTAACCATCGCTGACGGCGACGGTCATGAACACGTAGCGATCCATCGGCGCTTTCTTCGTGCGCGGCTCGAAGAGCGCGATCTGCGCTTCGCAGACGCGCTTCAGGTCGGCGGCGAGCCGGTTCATATCGAGATTGACGACGCGCCCCGAAATCACGATGTCGTGCTTCACGCCGTGCGCGCTGAAACTGCCGAGCGCAAATTCGCCGAGCGTGACCGGATGGTCGACGAGTTCGTCGTAATTCGCCGCTTCATAGGCGCCGAAACCGTAGCGCTTCGTGCCGCGCGCTTCTGAAAGCGCCGTCGCGACGCGCCAGTTGCGATACGCGCCGCCCTGCGGCGGTTCGATATCGACGACGCACGGCGCGCCCGACTGCCCTTCCACCGCGAGGAACGTGCTCGTGCCGTTGAAGAAGCCGACGGTGTCGTCGAGATGCGCGGCGCGCACCGACATGTCCCACGCGTAGACCTCGTAGCGCAGGGTGATCGGGCCGTCGGTCGGCGCCGCTTGCCACGCGTGCTTGTCGATCTTTTCGATGGCGATCTTGCGGCCCGCCGCGTTGAACGCCTGCAGCGTCACGATGTTGCGTGCGAACTCGCGGATCATGTAGCTGCCCGGAATCCAGACCGGCAGCATGAAGCGCTGGCCGGCCGGATCGGGAACGGCTACGGTCAGCGTCACTTCGAAGAGATGCGCGGCGGGATTTTTCGGAACGATGCGGTAGCGGACGGGCTGCACCGTTTGCAAAAGCGTAGTCATCTCGATGTCCTTTGTTCTTGTTCTGGGCGCGTCGATCTTGAACGAACCGCGCCCGGCGCCTTGCTTGTTTACGCTGCGCTTTCGGAAAAGCAAGGCCGTAAAAACACAGGAGGCGCATGACGCGCCTCCCTTCTTCGTTTCGGACCGCGCTCAGCGCACGGCGGACAGTTCCTTTTCGAGCCGGTCGGCGGGCACGGCGCCTGGCAGACGCCGGCCATCGACGAGGAATACGGTCGGCGTGCCGGTGACGTTCATCGCGCGGCCGAGCTTTAGATTCTTGTCGATGGCGGTCGTATCGCACGATGCCGACGCGGTCGGCGCCTTGTGATCGAGCATCCAGCTTTCCCACGACACACCGCGATCCTGCGCGCACCAGATCGACTTCGACTTGGCCGTCGAATCGGGCGAGAGCACCGGATACAGGAAGGTGTAGACCGTCACGTTGTCGATCGACTTCAGCGTCGATTCGAGTTGCTTGCAGTACGGGCAGTTCGGATCGGAAAACACCGCGATCTTGCGGCTGCCGTTGCCCTTCACGACCTTCACCGCGTTCTCGAACGGCAGCTTCGCGAAGTCGATCTTGTTGGTTTCGGCAAGCCGCGCCTCGGTCAGGTTCTTGCTGTTCCGTGTATCGACGAGATCGCCGATCAGCACGTAATTGCCGCTCGCGTCGCTATACACGATCTGCGAGCCGAGATTCACCTCGTAGAGACCGGGAATCGGCGTCTTTTCGATGCTCTTGATGGTCGCGTCGCCCATGCGCGATTCGAGCGCCGACTTGAGCTTGTCGGTGGTCTGATCGGCCTGCGCCGAACAGCCGACGCCGAGCGTCACGGCGAGCGCCGCGGCCGTCGCCAGGGCCAGTCTGAGGGTGGTTTTCATGCGGTTTCCTGTGAGTCGTGCGGCATCGCGCCCGAGAAAGTGAGATTGTTTCAGCCGAGCGCCGCCGAGACGAGCCAGCGCTTGATGAGCGGCTGCGCGCCGACGAACGCCATGCCGGTGTTGCGGACCGCGCGCGCGAGCGTACCCGGCACGGCGAAAAGCCGCTGCAGGCCGTCGGTCGCGAACATGAGCTTCTGGATGTCTTCACGGCGCGCGCGTTCGTATCGGCGAAGGAGGATCGGATCGCCGAGATCGCGGAACGACTCCTTGTTCGCGATGACGTCCGCGAGCGCGGCGACGTCGCGCAGGCCGAGGTTCATGCCCTGCCCCGCGAGCGGATGAATCAGATGCGCGGCATCGCCGACGAGCGCAACACGCGGCGCGACGAGTTTGTCGACGGTTTGCAGCCCGAGCGGAAACCCTTGCGCCGGCGTCACGCAATCGAGCGTGCCGAGCTGGTTTTGCGTTGCCGTTTCGACTTGCGCGGCGAGTTGCGCCGGATCGAGCGCGAGCAGTTCGTCGGCGTGTTCGGTGCGCGCGGACCACACGAGCGAAACGTGATCGCCCGGCAGCGGCAAGAGCGCGATGATTTCGGTATCGCGGAACCATTGGTACGCCGTTTCGCCGTGCGGCTTTTCGGCCTTGAAATTGGCGACGACGCCCGTCTGCCGATAATCGCGCCGATTCATCTTCGCGCCCATTTGCGCGCGCACCCACGAATGCGCGCCGTCCGCGCCGACGATCAGATCCGTCTCCAGCATTTCGCCGCTCGCGAGTGCAATGTGCGCGGCGTCGGATTGGACCGTCATGCCCTGCGCGCGCGATTCGAACCACGACAAGCTCGGCGAAAAGCGCAACGCGGCATCGAGCGATTGCTCGATCAGCGACGATTCCACGATCCACGCGAGCTGCGGCACCGACGCCTGAAACGCCGAGAAGTGCAATTCCGCGTGGGCATCGCCGAACACGCGCATGTCGAAGACGGGACCGAGCCGCGAACGATCGAGCGCCTGCCAGACGCGCAGACGCTCCAGCAGCGCCTGCGAGCTCGACGACAGCGCGTAGATGCGCGAATCGAACGCCGCGCCCGGCGGCAGGCCAGCCGCGCGCGACGCGACGAGCGCGGTGCGCAGCCCGGATTGCGCGAGCGCGAGCGCCGCCGTCTTGCCGACGAGCCCGCCGCCGACGACGATAGCGTGAAATTTCAGTGGATGCGGAGTCATCCGGGCATTATAGCCGTGGGGTTCGAACGGGTTTGCGAGCCGGCGGCGGCGCTTGCCCGCGACGGTGCGGCGGTACAATAGCGGTTTGCCTGGCCGCCGCACGCGGCCGTAGCGTGGCGGGCGGTTCTCGCCCGCTCATTGCGCACCTTTTTGACGAAACCCGCGCGGTCCGCGCCGTCTTACCAGTTCGAAGGATTCCATGAGCCTCCAATGCGGCATCGTCGGCTTGCCTAATGTCGGCAAGTCCACTCTTTTCAATGCGTTGACCAAGGCGGGCATTGCCGCCGAAAACTATCCGTTCTGCACGATCGAGCCGAACGTCGGCGTGGTCGAAGTGCCGGACGCGCGCCTCAACGCGCTCGCCGAAATCGTGAAGCCCGAGCGCATCCTGCCGGCGGTCGTCGAATTCGTCGATATCGCGGGGCTCGTCGCCGGTGCGTCGAAAGGCGAAGGCCTCGGCAATCAGTTCCTCGCGAACATCCGCGAAACCGACGCGATCACGCACGTCGTGCGCTGCTTCGAGGACGAGAACGTGATCCACGTCGCGGGCCAGATCGATCCGATCGCGGATATCGAAGTCATCAATACTGAACTCGCGCTCGCCGATCTGGCGACGGTCGAAAAAGCGCAGGCGCGCTATTCGAAGGCGGCGAAGTCGGGCAACGACAAGGAAGCGATCAAGCTCGTCGCCGTGCTGGAAAAAGTGCGCGCGCAGCTCGATCAGGCGAAGCCGGTGCGCGGCCTTTCGCTGACGGAAGAAGAACTGCTGCTCATCAAGCCGTTCTGCCTGATCACGTCCAAGCCGACGATGTACGTCGCGAACGTGAAGGACGACGGCTTCGAGAACAACCCGCATCTCGACGCGGTGCGCAAGCATGCGGAAGCGGAAAACGCGCCGGTGGTCGCGGTGTGCGCGGCGATCGAAGCGGAAATCGCCGATCTCGACGATGCCGACAAGCTCGAATTCCTCGCCGACATGGGCATGGACGAGCCGGGCTTGAATCGCGTGATTCGCGCGGGTTTCAAGCTGCTCGGCTTGCAGACGTACTTCACGGCGGGCGTGAAGGAAGTGCGCGCGTGGACGATTCATATCGGCGATACGGCGCCCCAGGCGGCGGGTGCCATTCATACGGATTTCGAGCGCGGGTTCATTCGCGCGCAGACCATCTCTTTCGATGACTACATCGCTTATAAGGGCGAGCAAGGGGCGAAGGAAGCCGGGAAGATGCGCGCCGAAGGGAAGGAGTATGTCGTGCACGACGGGGATGTCATGAATTTCTTGTTTAACGTCTGACGCGCGACGTAAAGAAACGTCAAAGCTGCTTGCCTCGCGAAGCGGAGTGTCTTTTCATGGACACTCCGCTTTTTTCTTGCGCGGACCAGACAGCGCAGCAACGCTGGGATCGACAAAAACAACGAGAGACAACCACAAGATGCAGAGACACGCACTGCGCGCATTCACAGCTTTCACGCTGATCGCGGCGAGCTTGCTCGCAACGTCCGACGCCTTCGCCTATCGCGGCAACCCGTACCAGTATCAACCGCAGCCCGACGAGTCCGATCTCGACAACCACGGTCATTACGTCAACCGCGACGGCAACGTCGTCCACTCGCCCGCGCGCACGCGCTCCGGCGCCGTCCCCGCGGGCGCGACCGCGCAATGCCGCGACGGCTCCTACAGCTTCAGCCAGCATCACAGCGGCACATGCTCGCGGCACGGGGGCGTAGCCGCCTGGCAATGACCGCCTCCACCGCGAAGTACAATGCCACCTAATCCCGCCTGCGCGAAACGCCACGGCGGGAACGCGCGAATCCGCGCCACCGAACATCCTCGCGCGCCGAACCGGGCGCCCCGCATTCATCCATCCAGCTAGGACAACATGGCCCAATACGTCTTCACCATGAACCGCGTCGGCAAGATCGTCCCGCCGAAGCGTCAGATCCTGAAAGACATCTCCCTTTCGTTCTTCCCCGGCGCCAAAATCGGTCTGCTCGGCCTGAACGGTTCCGGCAAATCGACGCTCATCCGCATCATGGCGGGCGTCGACAAGGACATCGAAGGCGAAGCCACGCCGATGCCCAATCTGAACATCGGCTATCTGCCGCAGGAGCCGCAGCTCGATCCGCAGCAGACCGTGCGTGAAGCCGTCGAAGAAGGTCTCGGCGATGTCTTCCTGGCGCAAAAGAAGCTCGACGAAATCTACGCCGCCTACGCCGAACCCGACGCCGATTTCGACGCGCTCGCCGCGGAACAGGCGAAGTACGAAGCCATCCTCTCGACGAGCGATGGCGGCAGCCCCGAGCAGCAACTCGAAGTCGCCGCCGACGCGCTGCGCCTGCCCGCGTGGGACGCGAAAATCGAACATCTGTCGGGCGGCGAAAAGCGTCGCGTCGCGCTGTGCAAGCTGCTGCTGCAAAAGCCCGACATGCTGCTCCTCGACGAACCGACCAACCACCTCGACGCCGAATCCGTCGAATGGCTCGAACAGTTTCTGACGCGCTATCCGGGCACCGTCGTCGCGGTGACGCACGATCGCTACTTCCTCGATAACGCCGCCGAATGGATTCTCGAACTCGACCGCGGACACGGCATTCCGTGGAAGGGCAACTATTCGAGCTGGCTCGATCAGAAGGAAGACCGCCTGAAGCAGGAAGAGGCGAGCGAATCCGCGCGTCAGAAGGCGATCAAGAAAGAACTCGAATGGGTGCGGCAGAATCCGAAGGGACGTCAGGCGAAATCGAAGGCGCGTATCGCGCGATTCGAGGAACTCAACAGCCAGGAATACCAGAAGCGCAACGAAACGCAGGAAATCTTCATTCCGGTCGGCGATCGCCTCGGCAATGAAGTCATCGAGTTCAAGAACGTCAGCAAGGCGTATGGCGACCGCCTGCTCATCGACAACCTGAACATGAAGATTCCGGCGGGCGCGATCGTCGGCATCATCGGGCCGAACGGCGCGGGTAAGTCCACGCTCTTCCGCATGCTGACCGGCAAGGAGCAGCCGGATTCGGGCGAAATCGTCAAGGGACCGACGGTCAAGCTCGCGTACGTCGATCAGAGCCGCGATGCGCTCGCCGCCGACAAGACCGTCTTCGAGGAAATCTCCGGCGGCGCCGACGTCCTCACGGTCGGCAAATACGAAACGCCGTCGCGCGCGTATATCGGCCGTTTCAACTTCAAGGGCAGCGATCAGCAGAAACTCGTCGGCAATCTGTCCGGCGGCGAGCGCGGACGTCTGCATCTGGCGAAGACGCTCATCGCGGGCGGCAACGTGCTGCTGCTCGACGAACCGTCGAACGACCTCGACGTCGAAACGCTGCGCGCGCTCGAAGACGCGCTGCTCGAATTCGCCGGCTCCGTGATGGTGATTTCGCACGACCGCTGGTTCCTCGACCGCATCGCGACGCACATCCTCGCGTTCGAGGGCGATTCGCACGTCGAATTCTTCGACGGCAACTATCAGGAATACGAGGCCGACAAGCGCAAGCGTCTCGGCGAGGAAGCCGCGAAGCCCAAGCGTCTGCGTTACAAGCCGATCACGCGCTAACGTCTGACGAAAGAGCCTATGCGGGGGCGCGCACCGACATCAGGCGTAAAAGTGGCGACTGTGTAGGGCGCAGTCGCCACTTACTTTTTCGAGCGACGCTTTCCAGTAAGCCGACACGGAGACACACGCAGATGGCGGGATCGAGCGCGCGGCGGGGAGCGCTTTGGGCAATCGGAATCGTCGTGGCGCTCGTCGTCGTGGTGATCGGCGGCTGGTTTTTCGTCGTCCATCAGATGAAAGAGCGGATCCTCGAGACGCTCGGCCCGAACGGTTCGGTGGAAGAGATCGACGTCGGCTTCGGGCACGTCACGCTCTCGCGCGTGCGGCTGCGCGGCCCGAAAGACTGGCCAGCCGGCGACGCCATGCGCGCGGAGCGCATCGTGCTCGACGTCGACATGCAATCGCTCATCTCGAGGCCGATTCACCTGCGCAGCGTGAGCGTCGACAACTACTATCTGTCGATCGTCCGCTCCGCCGATGGCCGCGTACGCATCCTGCCCGGCCTCAAGGAAACCGCGCGCGAAGCCGACGCCCGGCCCGACAGCAAGGAACGTCAGGAGCACGCGCAAGAAGAAAAAATCATCGATCGCGTGTCGTTCGAGCGCGGCTCGATGGAGTTCTTCGACGGCTCCGTGCAGAACCCGCCGTATCGCGTGCTGATCGGCGATGCGCGCGCCACTGTCGATCATCTGCATCTGCCCGCGCTCACCGAGCGCACCGAGCTTTCGATGACCGGTTCCATCAAAGGTCCGTCGCACACGGGCAACGTCACGTGGGGCGGCTGGATGATCATCGCCAACAAGGATTCGCAGACGCGCGCGACGCTGCGCAACGTCGATGTCGCGACGCTCGATCCGTATCTGCTGAAGAAGGCCGGCGCAAAGGCGGCGGTGACAGGCGGCACCATCGACATGACGATCGATGCAACCGTGAAGAATTACCGCATTCACGCGCCCGGCACGTTGACGCTGAATCATCTGCAGATCAGCGATACCGGCAACGCGCTCGACACCTTTCTCTCGATTCCGACGAAAGCCGCGATCGCCGCGCTCAAAGACCGCAAGGAACAGATCAAGCTCGACTTCACGCTCGAAGGCGATCTGCGCGATCCGAAATTTTCGCTGAGCGAGAGTCTGTCGAAGAAGCTCGCGGCGGGATTCGCGAAGGCGCTGGGCGTCAGCGCTGAAGGCGTCGCGCGCGGCGCGGGCGATACGGTTCGGGGAATCGGCAACGCGCTGAAGAACCTGCTCGGGCAATAGCGCGTCGCCTTCTCGCTTTACTTTCAGATCGGCAGATTCAGCGCGCGCAGCTTCGTTTCGGTTTCCAGCGCGCCGGTGTAGTGAACGCCGTGCCAGCCGAGCGCCGTCGCGGCTTGCGCGTTCATCGGGTTGTCGTCGATGAACACGAGCTCGTTCGGCTGAACGCCCGGCAGATGCCGTTCGATTTCCGCGCGCATCAAACCGAAAATCTGCGGATCAGGCTTCACGAGGCCCACGCGCCCTGACACGACGATCTCGCGAAACTTCCGCAAGACGTCGAAGCGTTCCCACGCATACGGAAACGTCTCCGCCGACCAGTTCGTGAGGCCGAAGAGCGGCACGCCCGCCGCTTCGAGCCGGTCGACGAGCGCCACGCCCTCTTCCAGCACGCCGGACACCATTTCCGGCCAGCGTGCGTAGAACGCGCGGATCAGCGCTTCGTGCTCGGGATAGACGGCGATCAGTTCGGCGGTGCCGTCCTCGATGGTCTGCCCGCCGTCCTGTTGCACGACCCATTCCATCTTGCAGACGTTGTCGAGGAACCAGCGGCGCTCGGTGTCGTCTGGAATCAGATGCTTGTAGAGATATTCGCGATTCCAGTCGATCAGCACGCCGCCGAAATCGAATACGACTGCCTTGATGGTCATTGCTCGCTGCTCCGTGGGTCAGATCGCCTTGGTCCGCTCTTCGAGCCATGCCAGCGCCTTGCCCGTCACATGCGGCGACACGCGGCGCCGCACGGTTTCGTGATACGCGTTGAGCCACGCGCGTTCGTCTTCGCGCAGCAACGACACATCGATGCAGCGCGCGTCGATCGGACAAAGCGTCAGCGTTTCAAATTCGAGGAAATCGCCGAATTCGGTCTTGCCCGCCGCCTTGTTCATCACGAGATTCTCGATGCGGATGCCCCACTTGCCCGGCCGATAAATGCCCGGCTCGACCGACGTGATCATGCCCTCTTCCATCGCCGTCCACGGTTCGGCGGGCGCGTAGTGCGAAATTACTTGCGGGCCTTCGTGCACGTTCAGGAAATAGCCGACGCCGTGTCCCGTGCCGTGGCCGTAGTCCGCGCCCGCTTCCCAGATCGGCGCGCGCGCGATCGAATCGAGCATCGGCGAACGGATGCCGCGCGGAAAACGCGCGCGCGAAAGCGCCATCGTACCCTTCAGCACGACGGTGAAATCGCGCTTGTGCTCGGCCGTGATTTCGCCGATCGGCACGACACGCGTGATGTCCGTGGTGCCGCTCAGATATTGGCCGCCCGAATCGATCAGCAGCAGACCGTTGCCTTCGATGACCGCATGCGACGCTTCCGTCGCGCGGTAATGCGGCATCGCGCCGTTCGCGTTGAAGCCCGCGATCGTGCCGAAGCTCAGCGTGACGAAACCCGGGCGGCGCGCACGCGCGGCAGTCAGCTTCTCGTCGATGGTCAGTTCCGTGATGCGCTCGCGTCCCAGCGCCGCCTCGAACCACGCGAAGAATTCGGCGAGCGCGGCGCCATCCTGCTCCATCGTCGCGCGGATCTGCTTTGCTTCCGCCGCGGTCTTGCGCGACTTCGCGAACGTCGACGGATTCACCGCCTCGACGATTTTCACCGCCGACGGCACTCTCTCCAGCAAGCCGTGCGTGATTCGGCGCGGGTCGATCAGGAGCGTCGCGCCCGCGGGCAGCGACGCGAGCGATTCCGATGCGGCGGCGTACGGCGCGACGCGCACGTTGTCGCGCGACAGCGATTCGACGAGCGCGCCCGGAATCTTGCCGTCCGCGACGAAAATCGTCGCATCGTCGAGACCGATCAGCGCGTGCGCGACGAAAACCGGGTTGTAGCTCACGTCGCCGCCGCGCAGATTGAAGATCCACGCGAGATCGTCGAGTGTGGAAACGAAGTGCCATTGCGCGCCTTTGGCACGCATCGCGTCGCGCACTTGCGCGAGCTTGTCCGCGCGAGCGACGCTCGCATTCGGCGCCGCGTGCTCGTAGACGGCCGCCTCCGGCAAGCCGGGACGCGCGGGCCACACGGCATCGAGCAGATCGACATCGGTGCGTAATACGATGCCGCGCGCACTCAGCGCATCGGACAGTGCACGCGCCGCCGCGACGCCGAGCACGGTGCCGTCGACGGCGACCGTCGCGCCCGATGCGACGTTTTCAGCGAGCCAGTCGACGTGCGGCGCGGTCTGCTGCCCGCCCATCATCTTCATGAGCACGATGCCGGTGCCGGCGAGTTGCGTCTCGGCTTGCGTCCAGTAGCGGCTGTCGACCCAGACGCCCGCGAAGTCCGCCGTCACCACGAGCGTGCCGACCGAGCCGGTGAAGCCCGAAAGCCACTGACGCCCTTGCCAGCGTTCCGGCAGATATTCGGAAAGATGCGGATCCGCCGATGGAATCAGCACGGCGGCGAGCTTTTCGCGCGCCATCTGGCCGCGCAACGACTCGATGCGGCTCGCGAACATGGCGGGTTCCGGAATGGCTGAATCTGCAATGCGATCGTTCATGAAGTCACCTGCTTGAAAGCCCGCGTAGGGCGCGAAGAGCACGACGCGCGGCAAGGATCACCCGCCCGCGTCACAAAATCGAGATCAGCGGCGCGCCGCCAGTCCGACAGTCGTCGTCACGACGAAGAGCGCGAAGACCGCGCACGCGAGCCATTCGAGCGTGTCGCCGTCGTGATATACATCGACGATATTGCCGAGCATGCGCGCAACAACCGTCGCCAGTATGCCAGCGGCGATGGCCGTCCAGACGTAGCCCGCCGGACCGCGCGCGACGCGTCCCGCATGGCGCAGCGGATGCAGCCACCAGCCCGCCGCGCCGATCACCGCACCGAGAAAAATCAGTCCGATCCAGCCCATCAGCGGCGATGCTCCATCGGTGTCGATTCGTTGCAAAGCGGAGCAGATCGGTGGATGTACATGATTTAGGGCAATCCTCGGCGCGACGTAGCGCTTGAGTTTAGGGGCCGGATATGGGGAGCGCAAGGCTCGGAATGCGCGTACCGAAATCGCATCGAAGGGAACCAAAAGCGCGCTTCTTCTTTTTGAGAAGATTATGCGAGTTTTCCGAAACTCCGCCGCTCGGCCGAATGATAAAATCCTTTTTTCTTTGCGCTTTATATATATTCTGGCCATTTATAAAGCGAACTTCACATTTATCGCCACTTCGTTAATCACGTTACTGATTTTCACGCGACGAATTGACGGTTTCAAAGGCGGCATTTTCCTATGACTGAAGCCAATCCAATTTCCCTGCGTGGTCTCGAAATGATCGTCACGTATCGCGGCTCCGGTCAGGAAAGGCGCGATAACCTGCGTGGCGTTCTGCGCCACCTTGTCCGCACCTATTCGGACTTTCACATCTGGCTGATCGAAGCGGACGCCGCGCCCACGTTCAGTTGGACCGAGATCGGCGATTCGCGCATCCGGCACGTATTCGTGCACGATACCGGCCCGTTTCCGAAAGCGAGGCTCGTCAATCTCGGTGCGTTAATGGCAAAAAGCCCGATTATCTGCATGCACGATGCTGATATGATCGCCAATCCACGCATGATGAAATCGGCCGTCGACGCATTAATGGACGGCGATGCCAGCGACGTGCTTTGCCCCTTCTCGCGCGTGCTGAATGTTTCAGGCGATCGACGCCAAACGTTTATCGAATCGGGAAACTTCGACGAATTCGCTCCGTTCATGGAAGGCGATTTACCGGACCATATCAATGTGCTCTACGCCAACACGCCGGGCGCAATCAACCTTTTTAAACGCCCGGAATTCATCCGTATCGGCGGCGTGGATCCGCAGTTCACGGGCTGGGGCGGCGAGGACGACGACCTGTTCATCCGCGGCGCGCGGCTCGGTCTGCGTTGGCATGCACTTGCCGGACCGGATTCCTCGCTGTTTCATCTGAATCATGACTCCGCGTCACGCGCCGCGATCTGCAAGGAAGAACATAGCGCGCGAAACCGGCAAATGGCGCGCCGAACCGATGAAATGCCGATCGAGGAACTGGAGGCGCGAGCGCTCGAGCTTGCGAAGTATTTCCGCTGACCGGCGCGGCTTTCTGTCACACGCTCGTTCCGGCAAACCGCTCGACGCCCGGCTGCGCGGGCGTTTTCGGCACTTCGGGCTCGGTCGCGCCCCAAATGCCACCTATAAATGAAGAAATACGCAAAAGGCTATAATATTGGGCTATCTGAAAGGCCATCGGCTTAGGCCCAAAGCATCAGCCCAAGAAAATGCAGCTCCTCACGATCGGAATCAACCACCACACTGCGCCTGTCGCTCTGCGCGAACGCGTGGCGTTTCCGCTCGAACAGCTGAAGCCCGCGCTGGGCGCGCTGAAGGACATTTGGCTTGGCCCGCTCGCGAAGGCGTCGCCCGAAGCGGCGATTCTCTCGACCTGCAATCGCACAGAACTCTACTGCGCCACCGACGACTCCGCCGCCCGCGAAGCTGCGATCCAGTGGCTCTCGAAGTACCACAACATTCCCGTTCCCGAGCTCGCGCCGCATGTCTATGCGCTGCCGCAGTCGGAAGCGGTGCGTCACGCGTTCCGCGTCGCATCGGGGCTGGACTCGATGGTGCTCGGAGAGACGCAAATCGTCGGACAAATGAAGGACGCGGTGCGCACCGCGTCCGAAGCCGGCGCGCTCGGCACGTATCTCAATCAGTTGTTCCAGCGCACGTTCGCAGTCGCGAAGGAAGTTCGCACGACGACCGAAATCGGCGCGCAATCCGTCTCGATGGCCGCCGCCGCCGTGCGCCTCGCGCAGCGCATCTTCGAGAATATCTCCAGCCAGCGCGTGCTGTTCATCGGCGCGGGCGAAATGATCGAGCTCTGCGCCACCCATTTCGCGGCGCAGAATCCGCGTGAGCTGGTCGTCGCCAACCGCACGGCGGAGCGCGGCGAGAAGCTCGCCGGCCGCTTCAACGGCCGCGCGATTCCGCTTTCCGAATTGCCGTCGCGCATGCACGAGTTCGACATCATCGTGTCGTGCACGGCGTCGACGCTGCCGATCATCGGTCTCGGCGCGGTCGAGCGTGCAGTGCGCGCGCGCCGGCATCGCCCGATCTTCATGGTCGATCTCGCCGTGCCGCGCGATATCGAGCCGGAAGTCGGCAATTTGCACGACGTGTTCCTCTACACCGTCGACGATCTCGGTGCGATCGTGCGCGAGGGCAACGCGTCGCGTCAGGCGGCGGTCGCGCAGGCCGAATCGATCATCGAGACGCGCGTCGCGAATTTCATGCAATGGCTCGATGCGCGCAGCATCGTGCCGGTCATCCGCCACATGCACACGCAGGCGGACGCGCTGCGCCGCGCCGAACTCGAACGCGCGCGCAAGATGCTCGCGCGCGGCGACGACCCCGCCGCCGTGCTCGAAGCGCTCTCGCAATCGCTCACGAACAAGCTGATTCACGGTCCGACGCACGCGCTCAACCGAGCAAGCAGCGAGGAGCGCAACCAGCTCATCGACCTGATGAGCGGCTTCTACCGTCACGGCTCGTCGTCCGATTCGTCGGAACGTTAGCGGCCTTCTCTTTGCTATTCTCAAAGGCTGTCCGCGATTTACGCGGCGGCTTTCCGATCGCAGTTCTTCCTGACGCTCACCGCGTCATCTCCGTCCGATGAAAACGAGCATGCAAGGCAAGCTCGACCAGCTTGCAAAGCGGCTGGTCGATCTCAACGAACTGTTGAGCCGCGAAGACGTGACTTCCGACATGGATCAGTACCGGAAACTCACGCGCGAGCACGCGGAAATCAGTCCGATCGTCGAGCAATACGCTCTGTGGCGACAGGCTTTGACCGACGAAGCGACCGCGCAGGAACTGCTTTCCGATCCGTCGATGCGCGATTTCGCCGAAGAGGAAATCGGCGAGGCGCGCGAGCGCATGACGAAGATCGAAGGCGAACTGCAGACGATGCTTCTGCCGAAAGATCCGAACGACGATCGCAACATCTTCATCGAAATTCGCGCGGGCACGGGCGGCGACGAATCCGCGCTGTTCGCGGGCGATCTGCTGCGCATGTATCTGCGTTATGCGGAACGCAATCGCTGGACGGCCGAGACGATGTCGGAAAGCGTCTCGGATCTCGGCGGCTATAAGGAAGTGATCGTGCGGCTCGCCGGACAGGGCGCGTATTCGCGGCTCAAGTTCGAATCGGGCGGGCATCGCGTGCAGCGGGTTCCGGCGACGGAAACGCAAGGCCGCATTCATACGTCCGCGTGCACGGTCGCGGTGATGCCGGAAGCCGATGAAATCAGCGAAGTCGTCATCAATCCGGCCGATTTGCGCATCGATACGTTCCGCGCGTCAGGCGCGGGCGGGCAGCACATCAACAAGACGGATTCGGCGGTGCGCGTCACGCACTTGCCGACGGGCATCGTCGTCGAATGTCAGGATGACCGCTCGCAGCACAAGAACAAGGATCGCGCGCTGAAGGTGCTGGCCGCGCGCATCAAGGACAAGCAGTATCACGAGCAGCACGCGAAGGAAGCGGCGACGCGCAAGAGTCTGATCGGCTCGGGCGACCGTTCGGAACGCATTCGCACGTACAACTTCCCGCAAGGGCGCATGACGGATCACCGCATCAACCTCACGCTCTACAAGCTCGAGTACATCATGGACGGCGATCTCGACGAACTGATCGGCGCGCTCGTGTCCGAGCATCAGGCGGAGCAGCTCGCGGCGCTCGGGGAAACGGAGTGAGCGACGCCGCCGCGTTATTGCGCGCGTGCGCGCTGCCGCCGCTCGAAGCGCGCATTCTCTTGATGCACGTACTCGGCTGGCGGCGCACGGAACTCATCACGCGCGATCGCGAGACGCTGCCGCAAGACGCGGTCGCGCGTTTCGAGGCGCTCGCGGCGCGGCGCTCGAACGGCGAGCCGATCGCGCAGTTGATCGGCAAGCGCGAATTCTTCGGCCTCGAATTCGACGTGACGCCCGACGTGCTGATCCCGCGGCCGGAAACCGAGTTGCTCGTGGAACTCACGCTCGAAGCCATCGCCGATGCGTCGAACCCGCGCGTGCTCGATCTCGGCACGGGAACCGGCGCGATCGCGATTTCGATCGCCCACGCGCGGCCCGATGCGCGCGTGTGGGCCGTCGACCGGTCGCGCGCCGCGCTCGATGTCGCGCGCGGCAACGCTTCGCGCCTGCTGAAGAGCGGTAACGTGACCTTCGTCGAAAGCGATTGGACCGCGAACATCGATCCGTCGTTGCGGTTCGAGGCGATCGTCAGCAATCCGCCGTATATCGCGAGCGGCGATCCGCATCTCGAACAAGGCGATCTGCGCTTCGAGCCGCGCGGCGCGCTCACCGACGACGCCGACGGTTTGTCCGCGATCCGCACGATCGTCGATAACGCGCCGCGTCTTCTCGCGCACGACGGCGCGCTGTGGATCGAGCACGGCTACGACCAGGCGGAATCGGTGCGCGCGCTGCTCACCGCACGCGGTTTCAGCGACGTGCACTCGATGCGCGACCTCGCGGGCATCGAACGTTGCTCGGGCGGCCGGTTCGCGGCCTGACGGCCCGGCTCGTGTAATCGAAATCCGCTATCATTTCGAGAACTCTCACCGAAATCTCAAGCGCAGGAACGCCATGGATACGCAAGAACGCATCAAGCAAATCGTCGATCAGAACGCGGTCGTCCTTTTCATGAAGGGCACGGCGCAATTCCCGATGTGCGGCTTCTCCGGCCGCGCAATCCAAGTGCTCAAGGCATGCGGCGTCGATCAGATCAAGACCGTGAACGTCCTCGAAGACGACGACATCCGCCAGGGCATCAAGGAATTCTCCAACTGGCCGACCATTCCGCAGCTCTACGTGAAGGGCGAGTTCATCGGCGGCTCGGACATCATGATGGAGATGTATCAATCGGGCGAACTGCAACAGCTTTTCGCCGCCGCTTAAGTCTTTAGCAAGTGAGCGCGCCCGCTGCCGCGAAACGACGGCTCATCGTCGCGATCACCGGCGCAACGGGCGCCATCTACGGCGTGCGTCTGCTCGAGACGCTGCGCCGCCTGTCCGGCGTCGAGACGCATCTGCTCGTTTCCAGCGCCGGCTGGCTCAATATCCAGCACGAACTCGAACTCGATAAAGCCGCGGTCCACGCGCTCGCCGATGTCGTCCACAGCGTGCGCGATGTCGGCGCGACCATTGCGTCGGGTTCGTTCGCAACCGACGGCATGGTCGTCGCGCCCTGTTCGATGCGAACGCTCGCGAGCATCGCGCACGGTCTTTCGGACAATCTCATCACTCGCGCCGCCGATGTCATGCTCAAAGAACGTCGCCGTCTGGTGCTGCTTGTGCGCGAAACGCCGTTCAACCTCGCGCATCTGCGGAATATGACGGCCGTCACCGAAATGGGCGGTGTGATCTTTCCGCCGTTGCCGGCGTTCTATCAGAAGCCCGCGAGCATCGACGAAATGGTCGATCACACCGTCGCGCGCGTCATCGATCTGTTCGGCTTTGCCCAACCGGTTGCACCCGCGTGGCGCGGGCTGCGCGGCGAAGCGTCGGATTGACAACGCCGGCGACACAATTCGTTGCCCGCCGGACCGTTTATAAACGAAGCTAGCGGTACTACATTCACGGCATACCGCTTAGGAATTTGCCGCCATGAGCCGACTCCCCACCGTTTTCATTTCCCACGGCGCGCCGACGCTGCCGATCGACCCGTCGATGCCGTCCGCCGAATTCGCATCGCTCGGTCAGACGCTGCCGCGCCCCGGCGCCATTTTGATGCTGTCCGCGCATTGGGGCACGGCGCAGCCGGTCGCTAGCACGGCCGAGCGCCCGGAAACCATCCACGACTTCTACGGCTTCCCGCGCGCGCTCTACGAACTGCGCTATCCGGCGCCCGGCGCGCCCGATCTGGCAAAGCGCGCCGCCGCGCTGCTCGGCGCGCAAGGCATTCCCGCCGCGACGACGAATCACGGGCTCGATCACGGCGCATGGGTGCCGATGCTGCTGATGTTCCCCGACGCCGAGGTGCCGGTCACGCAGCTATCGATTCAGCCGCATCTCGATGCCGCGCACCATTTCCGCATCGGCCGGGCGCTGCTCGAGTTGCGCGATGACGGCGTGATGATCGTCGGTTCCGGGCAGATCACGCACAATCTGCGCATGGCCGATTTCAGCGCTCGCCCTGAAGACGCCGATCCGCGCGTGGCCGAATTCACCGACTGGTTCGAGAGCCGCATGGCCGAACGCGACATCGACGCCCTGCTCGACTATCGCGCACGCGCGCCGCACGCCGCGCTGATGCATCCGACCGACGAGCATCTGCTGCCGGTGTTCAGCGCGCTCGGCGCGGCGGCGGACGATTATCGGCTCGGCATCCAGTCGCTCGGCACATTCCAGCGTGCGCTCGCGATGACCAACTACGTCTTCACCGACGACTGATCGAAAAAAAGCCCGCCTGATCGCTCAGGCGGGCTTTTTCGGCGAAGGCGAAACGCTTACGCGCCGACTTCGTGAAGAATGTCGTCGGTGCTTTCGCGCTCTTCGAGATAGGTCGTGCGATAACCCGTGTGCACGCCCCAGTAATAGAAGATCAGCGCGAGCACGGCGACCGCCGCCATGTCCCAGCCGTACGGCAGCAATCCGTTTCCGCCGAAGTCCTTGCTGCCGATCAGCGACATGACCGCCATCGACGGCAGATATGCCACGAGCCACCAAGCAGCCTCCAGATCGCGGCCCCAGCCTGCGAAACCGACCTTGCTCTGAAAATAGAAGTACACCGGCAACGCGACGACCATCAGCAGAATGATCTCGCCGGTCAGCGGCCACTTCGCCCAGAACAGCACGAGCGACGCGCACACGAATGCGAACGGCGCGACCAGGCCCATCAGCGGAATATTGACCGGGCGATCCAGATCCGGCGCCGCGCGGCGCAACGCCATCAGGCTGACCGGGCCGGTGAGATACGAGATGACCGTCGCCACCGAGATCACCGCCGCGAGCGTGCCCCAGCCGCGGAAGAAGAACAGGAACACGAACGACACGAACAGGTTGAACCACATCGCCTGACGCGGCACGCCGTAAAACGGATGCACGTTGCCGAACATCTTCGGCATCGTGTTGTTGCGCTCCATCGCGTAGATCATGCGCGTGGTCGTGGCCATATAGGTCGTGCCGGTGCCGCTCGGACTGACGAACGCATCGACATACAAGAGGATGGCGAGCCAATTCAGGTTGAGCGCGATCGCCAGTTCCGCGAACGGCGATGCAAAGTTGAAGTGCTGCCAGCCCTTCGCCACATCCGCCGGATTCACCGCGCCGATATATGCGATCTGAAGCAGCACGTAGATCACGAGCGCGATCAGGATCGAACCGACCACGGCGAACGGGATGCTTTTCGCCGGATGGCGCGCCTCGCCCGCAAGGTTCACCGGGCTCTGAAAGCCGTTGAAGCTGAACACGATCCCGCTCGTCGCCACGGCGGTGAGAACCGCGGACCATCCGAACGGCGCGAAATTCGACGCCGTGCCGAAGTTCTCCGAATGGAAGCCCGAGAAGACGAGGCCGCCGATCGTCAAACCCGGCACCAGGAACTTGAAGATCGTGATGATCGAGTTCGCGCGCGCGAACAGCTTGACGCCCCAGTAATTCAGCAGGAAGTAAATGACGACCAGCACGGCCGACAACAGCAGGCCAGTAGTCGTGAGCGTATGTCCGACGAACAGCTCGTGCGCCCATTCGTACGGCCAGGTGCTCATGTACTGGATGGACGCTTCCGCTTCGATCGGAATGACGGACACGATCGCGATCCAGTTCGCCCAAGCGCTGATGAATCCGACCAGCGCGCCGTGCGAATAGCGCGCGTAGCGCACCATGCCGCCGGATTCGGGAAAGGTTGCGCCCAGTTCGGCGTAGGTCAGCGCAATCGCCAGAATGACCACCGCACCGATGATCCACGCGCAAATCGCGGCGGGTCCGGCGATCTGCGACGCCTTCCACGCACCGAACAGCCACCCCGACCCGATGATGGATCCGAGGCCCGTCAGCATCAGCGCCAACGGACCGATGTTTCGCTTAATCGACTTCTCTGTCACTTTTCCTCCAAATATCTCGCACTGCCGGAATAGAAACGGCTCGCGGAGCCGCCGTTGCCCGATCCAGCAACGACCATGTCTGGCAGCCGGCGATATCGGTGCAACCGTCAAGAAGGCGCGTAGTTTAACGGTTGCACCTTTCGAATGCAGTGCATATTGGAGAGAAGTTCGCCCTAAAGCGGGGATTCCTTGAGCCAGTCGAGACCGGATGCGCAAGCGCTGTAAAATTTGCTTACGCATCTCAAAAAAATCCCTTCAGAGTTGTCGGATATTAATTGACCGCGAAATCGTTTCGCCGTATAAAGCTTCTTGCAGGATTTCAAGTGGCGAGTGAATTGGTTCTTTCGAGTTCGCCATCACGGTACTCCGGTTGGTCCCATTGCCCCTTCCTTGATTTTCCGCACCCCTGGGCTTCGGCCTTATTCATCATTTTTTTGGAACAAGTAACATGGAAACCGGTACCGTCAAGTGGTTCAATGACGCAAAGGGCTTTGGCTTCATCACTCCGGATGGCGGCGGCGAAGATCTGTTCGCGCACTTCTCGGAAATCCGCATCGAAGGCTTCAAGACGCTTCAGGAAAACCAAAAGGTTTCCTACGAAGTGAAGACCGGCCCGAAGGGCAAGCAAGCCGCGAACATCAAGCCGGTCTAAGACCCGCTAGAATTCGTATGAAAAACCCCGCTTCGGCGGGGTTTTTTGTTTTCTGCGCGGCTGCGTGATCCGCATCAGGCGAAGATGCGTTGCGCGTAGATTCCGAGTCCTTTCGCCACGCTGGCGAGACGATCGCCGAATACCGGTTTCGCGCCGGGAAACGCCGCCGAAAGCGCGTCCGACAGGAATCGCAGGCCCGTCGTGCCACCTGTGAAATAGACCGCGCCCACGTCCGCCGGCGCGACGCCCGCCCGCTTGAGCGTCTCTTGCGCCGCCTCGACGATCCGCCGCGTTTCGTCCGCGCCGGCCGCGATGAGCTGCGTCTCGTCGAACCCGACGCGCAGCGCTTCTTCCACCTCTTCCATGTCGATTTCGGTCGTGCCGCCCGCGGCGACGTCGATCTTCGCTTCCTCGGCGTGCGCGGTCAGCGCGTGCCCGAGCCGGCGATACACGACGCGCATCAGCCGATCGTGATGCCGCACGTCGGTGTAGAGATGGCGCATCAGTTGCAATTCGCTCACGCGCTTCGGCGTATAGACCGTGTTGATCAGATGCCAGGTCGCGAGATCGAAATACACGGGGCTCGGCACTTCGCGCCCTTTCGGATCGAGCGATTGATAGCCGAGTTCGCGCAGCACCGTCGCGAGTTCCACGCGCCGGTCGAAATCCGTGCCGGCGACGTGCACGCCGTGGTGCGCGAGCACATCGCCCTTGCGCTCGAGATGCCGCGCGCGCTCCGGACCGACGCGCACGAGCGAAAAGTCCGACGTGCCGCCGCCGATATCGGCGACCAGGACGAGGCCTTCCTGCGTCAGCCCGGCCTCATAGTCGAAGGCCGCCGCGATCGGCTCGTACTGGAAATGGATCTCGCGCAAGCCGACCGCGTGCGCGCACGCTTCGAGCTGCTTTTGCGCGAGATGGTCGGCGCGCGGATCGTCGTCGACGAAAAATACGGGGCGGCCGAGCACCGCGCGCGTGAGCGGTTCGGCGGCGAGCGCCTGCGCCTTCTGCTTCAAATGCTGCAGAAAGAGCGTGATGACATCGGTGTATTTGATCGCCGAGCCGTCGCCCAGGTCGGTGCTGTTGTCCGCGAGCGGCGAACCGAGAATGCTCTTCATCGAGCGCATCAGGCGGCCGTCGAAGCCGTCGATGTACGCTTCGAGCGCCGCGCGGCCGTAGGACTGGTTATTCTCGTCGGTGTTGAAGAAAACCGCGGTGGGCAGCGTCGTCGCTTCGCCTTCGACGGGCGCCAGCCGGATCGACAATCCGTCGGGCAAAGCCACCGCTGAATTCGATGTGCCGAAATCGATCGCGCAATAAGTCATGGGCATCGGCGGCGTCCTGAAGACGCCGCATTCAAACATGGACGGCGTTTTTAACACGTTCGCGCGGGCGCATCAACCGCATTTCAGATATTTTTAAACCATTGAGTTTATTCGACAAAAGCGGAATATAACTTGCTCGCCTCGCGGCAATTTGTTTGATTTCGAGAGCATGCTCCGGACGCATGAACGAAACCGCCACGCCACGGGAGACCCGTTTGAGCGATACAGCCAGCGATCGCCCGGCCATCATCGAAACGGATCTGCCCGGGCGGCTCGATCGCCTGCCGTGGGGACGCTTTCACACGCTGATCGTCCTTGCGCTCGGCATCACCTGGCTGCTCGACGGCCTCGAAGTGACGCTCGCCGGCGCGGTCGCGAGCGCGCTGAAATCGAGCCCGGCGCTGCAGTTTTCGAATGCCGATGTCGGTATCGCGGGCAGCGCGTATATCGCAGGCGCGGTGCTCGGCGCGCTCGGGTTCGGCTGGCTCACGGACCGGCTCGGCCGGCGCAAGCTGTTCTTCATCACGCTCTTTCTGTACGTGGCCGCGACCGCCGCGACCGCGTTCTCGTGGAATCTCGCCACGTTCGTACTGTTCCGTTTTCTGACGGGCGCGGGCATCGGCGGCGAATACACGGCGATCAATTCGACGATTCAGGAATTCACGCCCGCCCGCCTGCGCGGCTGGACCGATCTCGCGATCAACGGCACGTTCTGGGTCGGCGCGGGCATCGGCGCGGCGGGCTCGATCGTGCTGCTCGATCCCGCCCTTCTTCCGCCCGATTGGGGCTGGCGGGCGTGCTTTCTGATCGGCGCGGCGCTCGGGCTCACGATTCTCTTCATGCGCATGTGGGTGCCGGAAAGCCCGCGCTGGCTCATCACGCACAATCGCGCGGACGAGGCGAGGCACGTCGTCGAGGAAATCGAGGCGCATTTCCGGCAGCACGGCGTCGAGATTCCCGACACGCCCGTCAAGCCGCTGCGTCTGCACGCGCGTGATGGCACGCCGATCCGCGAAGTCGTCCACACGCTGTTCAAGGCGCATCGCAGCCGCTCGCTCGTCGGATTGGTGCTGATGACCGCGCAGGCGTTCTTCTACAACGCGATTTTCTTCACCTACGCGCTCGTGCTGACCGATTTCTATCATGTGCCGGGCGATCACATCGGCTGGTACGTGCTGCCGTTCGCCGCCGGGAATTTTCTCGGTCCGGTGCTGCTCGGCAGGCTTTTCGACGTGCTCGGACGGCGTCGCATGATCGCGTCGACGTATGCGATCTCGGGCGTGCTGCTGACGGTGAGCGGCTGGATGTTCATGCACGGCATGCTCACCGTGACGACGCAAACCATCGCGTGGATGGTGATTTTCTTCTTCGCGTCGGCGGCGGCAAGTTCCGCGTATCTGACCGTGAGCGAGACGTTCCCGCTGGAAATTCGCGCGCTCGCCATCGCCGTGTTCTACGCGTTCGGCACGGCGCTCGGCGGCATTATCGGGCCGACGCTTTTCGGCCAGTTGATCGACACGCACGAGCGCGGCCCTGTGTTCGTCGGCTATCTGATCGGCTCGCTGCTGATGATCGCGGCGGCGGTCGTCGCCGGAATCTGGGGCGTCGCGGCGGAGCGCAAATCGCTCGAAGATGTCGCTCGTCCGCTGTCGGCGGCGGACGAGCACTGACCGCGCTTACTTGAACGCCTTGTCCCACGCGCCTTCGAAGGCCGTTTCAGCCAGCGTCTTGCGTGCGCGCGGCGCCGCTTCGCGCTCGCGCAGCGCGTCGTCGAGCTCGCTTGCGTCGCCGTGATGCCCGATCGCGATCATCGCGATGATCTCGACATTGGCGGGAACCGAGAACGCCTGACGGAAGGCGTCGCGGTCGAAGCCGCCCATCTGATGCGTCGCGAGTCCGAGCGCGTGCGCCTGGAGCACCAGCGCCATCGCGGCCGCGCCGGTGTCATAAGTCGCGGTGCGGTTCGCGTCGCCTTTCGGCGTGAGCGTGGACGCCGTCACGCAGACGAGCAGCGGCACGTTCACGTTCCATTTCTGATTCGACGGCGCGAGCGTATCGAACGCGCGTTTGAACGCGGCTTCGTCGCGATGACGATCGAACGCGATGAAACGCCACGGCTGCAAATTGTTCGACGACGGCGCCCAACGCGCCGCTTCGAGCAGGCGATGCAACGTCGTGCGCTCGATCGGCGCATTGGAAAAGGCGCGCGGGCTCCAGCGGCCGGCGATCAGTTCGTGGATGTCGACATCGGTCGGAGCGGGTTTCGTGCTCATGTTGGTCCTCGTTGGCGTGATGAAAGACAAACGGCGCGCATCGGCAAAGATGCGCGCCGTTCAACGCGACAAGGATAAACAAGCTCGCGCGCGCGTGCAGATCGTCAGGTCGCGGCGACGCCCATCGTCCGGCCCGCGCGATTGATGCGCAGCACCGTCACGGCGGCGACGAGGCACAGGCCGCCGGAGATCATCGTGGCGACGGTATAGCTGCCGAGGCTCGAACGCAGCATGCCGCCGCCGAGCGCCGCGAACGCCGCGCCGAGCTGATGGCCCGCGACGACCCAGCCGAACACGATCGGCGCCGATTCCTTGCCGTAGACATCGGTGGCGAGGCGCACGGTCGGCGGCACGGTGGCGATCCAGTCGAGCCCGTAGAACACGGCGAAGAGCGGCAGGCCGAAGAAATCGATGCCGAACGCATACGGCAGATAGATCAGCGACAGTCCGCGAAGGCCGTAGTACCAGAACAGCAGCACGCGCGAGTTGAAACGGTCGGAAAGCCAGCCGGAGAGCGTCGTGCCGAAGAGATCGAAAATGCCCATCGCGGCGAGCAGCGTCGCGCCCTGCACTTGCGTCATGCCGTAGTCGGAGCACATCGCGATCAGATGCGTGCCGACGTAACCGTTCGTGCTCGCGCCGCAGACGAAGAAGCTGAAGAACAGCAGCCAGAAATCGCGCGTCTTGCTGGCCATCGC
The DNA here is from genome assembly GCF_023630985.1 of Caballeronia sp. ATUFL_F1_KS39. Lineage (NCBI taxonomy): Bacteria > Pseudomonadati > Pseudomonadota > Betaproteobacteria > Burkholderiales > Burkholderiaceae > Caballeronia > Caballeronia sp. ATUFL_F1_KS39. The sequence goes on from NZ_JALQDZ010000021.1 coordinate 40,237, forward strand.
GAGCGTGCCGAACGCGACCTTGATCGGATTTTTCGGCGGCGGGAGCGCGCCGGGCGGCAAGTCGGCGGTCTCGCCGACCGGACGCAGCGAGAGATCGGCCGGGCGCTCGGGCAGCAGCCACGCGACGAGCGGCAACACGATCGCCGCCGCCGCCGCGACGACGAACACTACCGGACGCCAGCCGTAATGCTCGGAGATCGAAGCGAGGAACGGCAGGAACACGAGCTGGCCGGTCGCGGAACTCGCGGTGAGAATGCCCATCGCGAGGCCGCGATGCGTCGTGAACCAGCGATTCACGATCGTCGCGGACAGCGTGAGCGCGGCCACGCCCGTCGCGCTGCCGACCATCACGCCCCAGACGAGCACCATTTGCCACGGCTCGGTCATCATCGACGAAATGCCGACGCCGGCGGCAAGCGTCGCAATTGCGGCCAGCACGGTCGGGCGCACGCCGAAACGCTGCATCGCGGCCGCGGCGAACGGGCCCGCGAGACCGTAGAGCGCGAGATTGATCGAAATCGCCAGCGAAATCGTGCCGCGCGACCAGCCGAACTGCTTTTCGAGCGGCAACATCATGACGCTCGGCGTTGCGCGCGTGCCAGCCGCCGCGAGCAACACCAGGAACACGACGCCCACCGCGACCCAGCCGTAATGCATACGGCCGTTCAGCCGTCTCGCTACCCAATTCATCGCTGCTCCGTCAGGTTGATTTTTATCTCAAGCAAGAACCTTCGTTACCGTTCTGTCACATCAGAGTTGCGAGCTTAGTTACCGATCGGTAACATGTCAAGCATGGAGCAGAAATCATCGAGGATCCGATCTTGACCCGAGTAACGTCCGATCAGCCGAAAACCGCCGCCCGTCGTAACGCGCGCACGGACGCGGCGACCGCGCAGGAGCAATTGCTCGACGCGGCGCAGGAGCTTTTCTATCGCGACGGCATCCGCGCGATCGGCGTCGATGCCGTCGTCGAGCGGGCGGGCGTCAATAAAATGAGCCTGTATCGGCAATTCGCGTCGAAAGACGAACTCGTCGTCGCGTATCTGGAGCGCATGGATGAAAGATTCCGGCGGCGCTTCGAGGCGAGCGTCGCGAAACATCCCGGCGAGCCGGCGAAACAGCTCGTCCAGGCGCTCGAAGATCTGGTGAAGCGCGCGTCGTCGCCCGATTACCGCGGCTGCCCGTTCGTGAACATCGCGTGCGAATTCGGCGATCCGGCGCATCCCGCGCGCCAATCGGTCGAGCGCAACAAAAGTTACCTGATGACCCGTCTCGTCGAAATTTCGACGGCCGCCGGAGCGGATAATCCCGTCGAGCTGGCGGAATCGCTCGCGTTGCTCGTCGACGGCATCTACGCGACGAGCCAGACCTACGGCCCCGGTTCGGGCCCGCTGCTCGCCGCGCCGCGCATCGCGCGCACGCTGATCGCGGCGGCCTGCGCCGGGCATCGCAAACAGGAAGATTCATGAATGACAGCAGCAACCGCGACGACGTGATCGCGGCGACCCGACACTGGCTCACCCGCGCGGTGATCGGACTCAACCTGTGCCCGTTCGCGAAGAGCGTGCATGTCAAAGAGCAGATTCGCTATGTGGTGAGCGAGGCGCGCGGCGTGGACGACCTCGTCGTGGAACTGACCGATGAACTTCGCCTCTTGCGCGACACCGACGCGGAAGTAATCGACACGACGCTTTTCATCACGCCGCACGCGTTCGCCGATTTCGCCGACTATAACGACGCGCTCTTCTTCGCCGAGCGCCTCGTCGATCAATTGGGACTCGCGGGCGAATTGCAGATCGCGAGTTTTCATCCGGACTATCGGTTCGAAGGCACCGGGCCCGACGATATCGACAACTACACGAATCGCGCGCCGTACCCGACGTTCCATCTGATCCGCGAAGCGAGCATCGATCGCGCGGTGGCTGCATTTCCCGATGCGGCCGACATCTACGAACGCAATATCGAAACGCTGCGCCGTCTCGGGCACGACGGCTTCGCAGCGTGGATGAAAGAGAAGTCCTGATCAGTGCGCGGGCGCGAAAAAGCGCTCGCGCAACTCGTCCAGCCCGAGCGTTTCCAGCACGTCAGACAGCCTTTGCGCAGGCCGGCCGCGCGGCAGGTCCTTGAATTGCGCAACGATGAGCTCGTTCTTCATCGAATGTTCCCAGCCGACGAGTTCCGTTACGCTCACCTGATAACCGTGCGATTCGAGCTGCAGGCAGCGCAGCACGTTCGTGATCTGGCTCCCGAATTCGCGCGTGTGCAGCGGATGCCGCCACATTTCCGTCAGCACGTTCTTCGAAAGCGAGTGGCCCTTGTTCTTGCGCAGCACCGAAGCCACTTCCGCCTGACAGCACGGCACCACGACGATGTATTTCGCTTTCTTTTGCAGAGCGAACTGGATGGCGTCGTCGGTGGCGGTGTTGCACGCGTGAAGCGCGGTGACGATATCGATCGAATCAGGTAGACGATCTGAATCAATTGATTCGGCCACCGACAGATTCAAAAATGACATCCCCGTAAACCCGAGTCGGCCAGCCAATTCTTCCGATTTTTTTACGAGCTCTTCGCGCGTCTCGATTCCAAAGATGTGTGACCGATCGCGCAGAGTCTTGAAGAAGAGATCGTAGAGAATAAACCCAAGATAGGATTTTCCTGCACCGTGATCGACAAGTGATACGGCCCCTTGGCGCTCATGAACTTCGGCGAGAAGCGGTTCGATGAACTGATAGAGGTGATAGACCTGCTTCAGTTTGCGGCGGCTGTCCTGATTCATCTTGCCGTCGCGCGTGAGGATATGGAGTTCCTTCAGCAGTTCGATCGACTGGCCTGGACGAATCTCGTGTTTGGTGGATGGGTCGGGTGTGCCCGGAGCCGACGCGGAGGACTTCCTGGTCATCTTGAAGGTGTGTTGAATAAAAAAAGCGGAGCAGTTCGCGCCGAATGTGCGCTAACCGCTGGTTCTGCCGTCTCAAAAGGGGAAGTTTACCCAAAAGCGCGAAGACGCTCTTGTTCCAGCCACGGCTGATCGGCCAATGCGTGGCAGCAAACGCATGGAACGGATTGTGCATCGTCGGACAATGAGGCCATTGGAAAAGACGACACAGCGTGGCCTCGCGGCTGCGTACCGATGCAGCAAGCAGGAGCAACAAGCCAGTAACAAGCCGTGCCTCGACACGTCGAACGTCGTCACCCGCGCCCACCTTGTTACGTAACACCTAACGCACAGCGCGGCGAATGCGACTCGCCGGCGCCATGAACATGAGAGGACGGCGATGGATGCGATCCCGGACAAGAAAGCAGAGAAACAATTTCAGGAGATGCTCGCGGCACTGACCGCGATGCCCGCGTGGAGCGAAAAGCAGCAACTCGAACTCGAAATGGCACGAGAGATTTCCGTGGAGATGTTGCGCCTCGCCGAATCGATGCGCGACGGCTCCACCGATATCGAAACGTGCCTGACCATGCTGAAGTACGCCAAGGTGATGGATTTCGTCCTGACGACGCTCGCGTCACGCCGCGAGATTGCGCCGCAAACGTTGCGCGTGATCTTCAAGCTGGCGGGTCTGAAGGTCGATGAAGCCTATCCGGGCTGACGCGATCGCGCGTCTGAAACCGGTGCGCGTTCCGAGCGCGCGCCGGCGTCAGCTTTTGCGTTTGGTCATGAGGCGCGCCGCGGACTGACGCATGTGCCGCTGCATCGCGGCTTGCGCCTGTATGGCGTCGCGCGCTTCCAGTGCTTCCAGAATCTCGCGATGCTCGCCAAGCGCGGCCGCCCACGTTTCCTCTCCTTCGAAGTGCCCACGCAGTGTCGATGACAGCGGACTATGCCGCTCGTCATACAGACTGCCGACCGTTCGCACGAGCACGTCGTTGCCGGTCATCTGCGCGATCGCGATGTGAAACGCGCGATCGGCCGCCATCGGCACCTGGCCGTTCGCGACTTCGCGCGCCATCGTCTCGTACACGGCGCGCAACGCCTTGATCTCTTTCGGTTTCGAGAACGGCGCGACGCTCGCCGCGATCGCGCCCTCGATTACGCCGCGCGCGTTCATGATCTCGATCGGGCTTTCGCCCAGTTCCGCTTCGCTCGTCGCCGGCTTCGCCGACGGCGCCGCGACGATGTACACGCCCGAGCCCATGCGAATTTCGACGCGCCCTTCCAGTTCCAGCGCGACAAGCGCCTCGCGCACCGATGGCCGCGACACGCCGAGCGTCTGCGCCAGTTCGCGCTCGGACGGCAAGCGGCCGTTCGGCGCGAAATCCTGCTGTTCGATCAGCCCGCGCAGCTTGTCGGCGATCTGTAGATAGAGGCGACGCGTTTCGGCTGGTTTGACGCTCACGAGCTGGCTCCTGCTTTTCGTCTCGGGGAAAACGTGGATTGTAATCAGTGGAAGGGTTGACGCGCCGTGGGGCGGGCGTTTGCCGTCCGCAGACTGCTTACAAGTGGCTTGACCAATTCTATTTCAAGACACTAGTATGCAATCCGGTAAGGCCAGGTGGGCCAATTTTTTTACGGCGATCTGGAACCGTTCCCAGACGAAATTCCTCCCTAGCGCGCGCGACGATGAGCAATCCGATTCTCCAATTCGGCACCAGCCGCTTTTTGCAGGCACACGTCGATTTTTTCGTGACCGTTGCAGCGCGCCGCGATCCGGCGAAAGCGCTCGGCAAGATTACCGTCGTCCAGACGACTTCGAGCGCCGACAGCCGCGCGCGTGTCGAGGCCTTGCGCTCGGCCGGGCGTTATCCGGTGCGCATCCGTGGCCGTCAGCGCGATGAAACCATCGATATGACGGTCGAATGCGATGCCATCACCGAAGCGCTGCACGCGAACGAAGACTGGCCCTTGCTGATCGAGCGCGTGAAGCGCGACGTGAAAGTGATCGTCTCGAACACCGCCGACGCAGGGTACGCGCTTTTCGATGAAGACACCGCCGATCTGCTCGACGGCCAGCGCACGCCGCGCGGCTTCGCGGCAAAGCTCGCGGTGCTGCTGCACGCGCGGCATCGCGCCGGCGGCGCGCCGATCACGCTTCTGCCCTGCGAACTCGTTTCGCGCAACGGCGATACGCTGCGCGATCTGGTCATCGGCGTGGCGCGCGGCTGGAACGTCGACGACGCGTTCATCGCTTATCTGACGAACGACTGCGTGTGGGTGAATTCGCTCGTGGACCGCATCGTGTCGGAGCCGATACAACCTGTCGGCGCGATCGCGGAGCCGTACGCGCTGTGGGCGATCGAGCGTCAGGACGGCATGGTATTGCCGTGCGAGCACGAGGACATCGTCGTCACCGACGATCTCGCGCACTACGAACGCCTCAAGCTTCTGATGCTGAATCTCGGCCACACGATGCTCGCGCAGATCTGGCGCACGCGCGACGGCTCGCCGGACATGACCGTACTCGACGCGATGCGCGATCCGGCCTATCGCGAGCCGCTCGAAGCGACGTGGCGCGACGAAGTGCTTCCCGTATTCGCGGCGCTCGGCAAGGGCGACGTTGCGGCCGACTACCTCGCGAGCGTGCGCGACCGCTTCGAGAACCCGTTTCTCGTCCATCGGCTCGCTGACATCGCGCGCAATCACGACGAGAAGAAAGTTCGACGCTTTCAGCCCGTCATCGATCTGGCGCGCGAACTGAAGCTCGACATCGAACAAACGCGTCTTCGCGACGCACTCGAAACCGCCTGACGACCGGCCCGACCGATTTTCAATCACGGCTCACCGCGCCGGCATCGCGGATCGAGCTGGAACACATTGAAGTGCCGCCCCATTGAGGAGACAAACGATGCGCAAAATGCGTTGGGTAGTGATATTTCTGGCCTTTCTGGCAATCGCGATCAATTACATCGATCGTGCAAACCTTGCGGTCGCCGCGCCGCAAATCGAAAAAGCGCTCAATATCGGCCCGGCCGAAATGGGCTTCATCCTGAGCGGCTTCTTCTGGAGCTACGCGCTCATGCAGATGCCGTTCGGCTGGTTCGTCGATCGCGTCGGCGCACGCATCGCATTGCCGCTCGCGGTGGGCTGGTGGTCGGTGTTCACGGCGTTGACCGCGGTTGCGACGAGCGTCGTCGGCATGTTCGGCTGCCGCCTGATGCTGGGCGTCGGCGAAGCGGGCGCGTATCCGTCGTGCGCGAAGCTCGTGTCGCAATGGTTCACAAAATCGCAGCGCGCATTCGCGACCAGCATCTTCGATTCGGGCTCGCGCGTGGGTTCGGCACTGTCCATTCCGGTCGTCGCGTTCATCATCAGCTCGTTCGGCTGGGAAGCGTCGTTCGTCATTACCGGCGTGATCGGCTTCGTGTGGATTCTCGGCTGGTTCCTGATCTACCGTAACAAGTCGAAGGGCGATCTCACCGGCGAAACCGATGTCGCGCCGGTGCCGGTTGCGCCGAAGAACAAGGTGTCGTGGGCGTCGCTGTTCAAGTACCGCACGCTGTGGGGCATGATGCTCGGCTTCTTCTGCCTGAACTTCGTGATCTACTTCTTCATCACCTGGTTCCCGAGCTATCTCGTGCAGGCGCACGGCTTCTCGCTGAAATCGCTCGGCACGCTCGGCACGATTCCCGCGCTGATGTCGATTCCCGGCGGCTGGCTCGGCGGCTTCATCTCCGATTCGCTCTTCAAGCGCGGCTGGAGCCTGACCGCCGCACGCAAGACCTGCATGGTCGGCGGCATGCTGATGTCGTCCGTCATCACGCTGTGCGCGTTCGTCGAAAACATTTATCTGATGCTCGCGTTCTTCGGCATCGCTTACGCGAGTCTCGCGTTCGCCGCTGCATCGATCTGGTCGCTCCCGAGCGACGTCGCGCCGACGCCGGATCACGTCGCGTCGATCGGCGGCATCCAGAATTTCGCGTCGAATCTGGCAGGCATCGTCATCACCACGTTCACCGGCGTGATGCTCGCGATCACCAAGGGCTCGTTCGTGATTCCGCTGTGCGTCGCGGGCGGCTTCTGCTTCCTCGGCGCGTTCAGCTATCTTTTCATTGTCGGCAAGATCGAACCGCTCAATCGCGCCGAAGAAGAGCAAGCCCGGCGCGACGACGGTCGCGCACCTTCCACGGTCTGAGTCTGAGAACAAAACCATGTCCACCACATCCACCGACCATGCGGTCATCCGGCTGCATCCGAACGACGACGTCGTGATCGCGACGCGTCAGTTGCTCTCCGGCGCGCGGATCGCGTCGGAGGATCTCGTCGTCGCCGGGCTGATTCCGCCGGGCCACAAGATCGCGACGCGCGATATCGCGGCGGGCGCGCCCGTGAAGCGCTACAACCAGATCATCGGCGTGGCGAAGGAAGCGATCGCGCGCGGGCAGCACGTCCACACGCACAATCTGTCGATGGCCGATTTCGCGCGCGAGCACGAGTTCGGCGTCGATCTGCATCCGACGCCGTTCGTCGACAAGCCCGCGACTTTCATGGGCATCCGCCGCGAGGACGGCCGCGTCGCCACGCGCAATTTCGTCGGCGTGCTGACGAGCGTGAACTGCTCGGCGACGGTCGCCCGCGCGATCGCCGATCATTTCCGGCGCGACGTGCATCCGGAAGCGCTCGCGGATTACCCGAACGTCGACGGCGTGATCGCGCTGACGCACGGTCTCGGATGCGGCATCGACATGCAGGGCGAAGGGCTCGGCATCTTGCGGCGCACGCTTGCGGGTTACGCGGTGCATCCGAATTTTCATTCGGTGCTGTTCGTGGGTCTGGGATGCGAGACCAATCAGATTTCCGGTGTGCTCGAATCGAGCGGGCTGAAGGACGGTTCGCATCTGAAGAGCTTCACGATTCAGGATAGCGGCGGCACGCGCAAGACGATCGAACGCGGCATCGCGCTGGTGAAGGAAATGCTCGCCGATGCCAATCGCGTGCAGCGCGAGCCGCTGCCGGCGTCGCACCTGATCGTCGGTTTGCAGTGCGGCGGGTCGGATGGCTATTCGGGCATTTCGGCGAATCCCGCATTGGGCGCGGCGGTCGACAAGCTCGTCGCGCATGGCGGCACGGCGATTCTTTCCGAAACGCCGGAAGTGTATGGCGCGGAGCATCTGCTGACGCGCCGCGCGGTGAGCCGCGAGGTCGGAGAGAAACTGCTCACGCGTATCAAGTGGTGGGAAGAATACTGCGCGCGCAATGGCGCGGCGATGGACAACAATCCGTCGGCAGGCAACAAGGTCGGCGGATTGACGACGATCCTCGAAAAATCGCTCGGCGCGGTCGCGAAAGGCGGGACAACGAATCTCGTCGAAGTGTACGAGTACGCTCAGCGCATCGACGCGAAAGGCTTCGTGTTCATGGATTCGCCCGGCTACGATCCGATGTCGGCGACGGGCCAGGTTGCATCGGGCGCAAATCTGATCTGCTTCACGACGGGACGCGGTTCGGCTTATGGATGCGCGCCGTCGCCGTCGCTCAAACTGGCGACGAACACCGCGCTGTGGGAACGCCAGGAAGAGGACATGGATATCAATTGCGGCGGCGTGATCGACGGCTCCGCGACCATCGAACAACTCGGCGACGAAATCTTCCAGATGATGCTCGACTGTGCGTCAGGCGTGGCGTCGAAGAGCGAACTCCACGGGTATGGGCAGAGTGAGTTCGTGCCTTGGCAGGTGGGTGTGGTGACTTGAGGCTTCTATTTTGGTGAAAAAAACGCGCCGTGTTCCGGCGCGTTTTTCTTCGATCAGGCCGGTCCGAGGTCGATTTGGATTGGCTCGTGCGAGCAGTCGAACACCGTGCCGTGAAGCCGCACTTCGCACCATTCGCGAAAGAGTTTGAGCGATCGCTTCTGCGGCCACAATGCGTCGTCCGTGTACCAGTCGTCGAGCATCTGTTCGAAAATCGTCTGCCAGTTTCGGTTGATCCATTTCTCGGCGGACTCGATAACATCGTCGCCTCCGCATGGAATCAGGAACGTGTTTGGGTCGTCGCGCGCCTCGTCGAAAAGAACGGGACGCTGCGGGTCTGGTGCCGGATCGGCGCGGTTGATCCAATCGACGAACGGCTGCTTCGGCAAGACGACAGCAACCGCTCGATTGGTGATGAGAAGCGCATCGGATGGCATGTTCGCGACCTCGTTGGGAGCGCGGACGATCAGACCGTCTCGGCGTGTTGCGCCATCATCTGCAACGCGACGGCTTCCGCCACTTCGATGCCGTCGATCGCAGCCGAATAGATGCCCCCAGCGTAGCCCGCGCCCTCTCCCGCCGGATAAAGCCCCTCCACATTGACGCTCTGATAGTCGTCCTTGCGACGCACGCGGATCGGCGACGACGTGCGCGTCTCGACACCGGTCAACACTGCGTCGTGCATCGCGAATCCCTTGATCTTCTTGTCGAGCTCGGGCAACGCTTCGCGAATCGCTTCGATCACGTAATCGGGCAGCGCGGTGCTCAGATCGGTCGGCTTTACGCCCGGCTTGTAGGACGGCGCCACGGAACCGAGCGAAGTGGATGCGCGCCCCGCGATGAAATCGCCGACGAGTTGCCCCGGCGCGGAGTAGTCGCCGCCGCCGAGTTCGAACGCGCGCTCTTCCCACTTGCGCTGAAACGCGATGCCGGCCAGCGGGCCGCCCGGGTAGTCATCCGGCGTAATGCCGACGACGATGCCCGCGTTCGCGTTACGCTCGGCGCGCGAATACTGGCTCATGCCGTTCGTCACGACGCGGCCCGGCTCGGACGTCGCCGCGACGACCGTGCCGCCCGGGCACATGCAAAAGCTATAGACCACGCGTCCATTGCTGCAGTGATGGACCACTTTGTAGTCGGCGGCGCCGAGCTTTTCGTGGCCGGCGAATTTGCCGAAGCGGCTTCTGTCGATCACGCCTTGCGGATGCTCGATCCGGAAGCCGAGCGAGAACGGCTTGGCCTCCATGTAGACGCCGCGTTCGTGCAGCATCTCGAACGTATCGCGTGCGCTGTGACCGACGGCGAGCACGACGTGATCGCAGCGCAGCGTTTCGCCCGTCGAAAGTTTGAGCCCGCGCACCTTGCCGTTATCGATGTCGATGTCTTCAACCCGGTGCTGAAATCGCACTTCCCCGCCAAGCTGATGGATTTGCGCGCGCATCTTCTCGACCATGCTCACCAGCCGGAAGGTACCGATGTGCGGCCGGCTCAAATACAGAATGTCTTCCGGCGCGCCAGCTTTGACGAACTCCTCGAGCACCTTGCGGCCGTAATGTTTGGGATCCTTGATCTGGCTGTAGAGCTTGCCGTCCGAGAAAGTGCCTGCGCCGCCTTCGCCGAACTGCACGTTCGATTCCGGATTGAGCTCGTTGCGACGCCAGAGGCCCCACGTGTCTTTCGTCCGCTCGCGCACCGCTTTGCCGCGTTCGAGAATGATCGGCCGAAAACCCATCTGCGCGAGGATCAAGCCGGCGAAAAGCCCGCACGGTCCCATGCCGATGACGACGGGACGCAGCATCGTCGATTGCGCCGGCGCTTTTGCGACGAAACGATACGCCATGTCGGGCGTCACGCCGCAGTGCGGATGCGGATGCGCTTCCAGTCGCTTCAACACCGACGTTTCGTCTCGCACCTCGACATCGATGATGTAGGTGAGCTTGATATCGGCGCGCTTGCGGGCATCGTGTGCGCGGCGAAATACTTGAAAGCTCACGAGTTCGTTCGCGCCAACGCCGATTTCCGCGAGACGCGCGAGAACCGCAGTTTCGATAGCCGATTCGGGATGATCGAGCGAGAGCTTGAGTTCGCTTAGACGTAGCATGGGGAAATCGACGGCGCTGCCGTACTTTTTGAAAAGCTGTAGAGAGATTCTAGCGCTTGCGCAACGCGCACTTCGCGGATTCGCAGATACCGCGCTTCAAACGCAAAAACCCCACCTTTTTGGGGTGGGGTTTTTGTTTGAAGCATGAGGAGCCTGACGATTACCTACTTTCACACGGGTATCCGCACTATCATCGGCGTGGAGTCGTTTCACGGTCC
>NZ_JALQDZ010000022.1:0-101809 GCF_023630985.1 Caballeronia sp. ATUFL_F1_KS39
GAAGAACCAGCCGCACTCGCCATCAAGCGCCCACACTTATCGGCTGTTAGTTTTTAAAGAGCACATCGCAAGACAAGTCTTACTTCAACTTCCGTCTTGCGCCGCTGCATCAGCAGCAGAGAAACGAAATTATGAAGAACGCTTCGGTTCGTGTCAACAAGTTTTTGAAACGTTTCTTATCGATTCGACCTACTCGTCTTCCCGACTCAAAGCAAACGGGTCGTGCGGACATCGCACGACCCGTCGACATAAGTCTTGGTGCCGGCTGCAGGACTCGAACCCGCCACCTGATGATTACAAATCAACTGCTCTACCAGATGAGCTAAGCCGGCGAAGCACGGAATTCTACTTCATTTAACGACTTTGAGGTGAGACCTCGCAGGCGATTTCGAATCGTCATCCGCTGCAGTTTGCGCATCCTCTTTCGGCGCGGTGTCTGCGGGTTCCTCGATCTGCCGCGTATCGCGCTCGGCCGATCGCGCGCCCACGGGAGCGCTCGTCAAATCCGAGCCGGAATGCGACTGCTCGACCGGGAACGCCATCCCCTGTCCGTTCTCGCGTGCGTAGATAGCGAGCACGTTCGCGACCTGCACTTCGATCTTGTGTGACTTGCCGGAGAAACGCGCGCTGAACTCGATCCACTCGTTGCCCATCTGCAACTGGCTCGTCGCCTCGAAACTGATGTTCAACACGATCTCGTCGTTGCGGACGAACTGGCGCGGCACGCGCGTAGCCGCATCGACCCGAACGGCGATGTGAGGCGTAAAACCATTGTCCGTGCACCATTCGTACAGTGCGCGCAACAAATACGGCTTGGTGGAAATCTCTTGCATCAACTTTCCTCTGTCGGAATGCGGCCGCGCAACGCGCGCCGCCGCGTCCCAACGCACTCAAACTATCGACGCATCACCTTTTCGGAAGGCGTCAGCGCTTCAATATAGGCCGGACGGCTGAAAATCCGCTCGGCGTACTTCATCAACGGTGCTGCGTTCTTCGACAGTTCGATGCCGTAGTGATCCAGACGCCACAGCAGCGGCGCAATCGCGACGTCGAGCATCGAGAACTCCTCTCCCAGCATGTACTTGTTCTTCAGGAAGATCGGGGCGAGCTGCGTGAGGCGATCGCGGATCGCGCTGCGCGCCTTCTCGTGATTCTTCTCGGCGGCCTTGCCCTTTTCGTTTTCCAGCGTGCCGACGTGAACGAACAGTTCCTTTTCGAAGTTCAGCAGGAACAGGCGTGCGCGGGCGCGCTGCACCGGATCGGCCGGCATGAGTTGCGGATGCGGGAAACGCTCGTCGATATATTCGTTAATGATATTCGACTCGTACAGGATCAGGTCGCGCTCGACGAGGATCGGGACCTGTCCGTAAGGGTTCATCACCGCGATGTCTTCCGGCTTGTTGAACAGGTCAACGTCGCGAATCTCGAAATCCATGCCCTTTTCGAACAACACCAGCCGGCAGCGCTGGGAGAAGGGGCAAGTAGTGCCGGAATACAGAACCATCATGTTTTTAAAGTTCCTTCAGTAAACTCGAAGGGCCGGCCGCGGCGTTTCCTCGCGGAAAACGCCGTCGCGCCGACCCACGCCTTCGAAGGCGCGCTATTTGATATCTTTCCAGTATGCCGCGTTCAGGCGCCACGCGAGGAAGCTCAAGAACGCCAGGAACAGCAAAACCCAGACGCCGAGCCGCTTGCGCGTCTGCTGCGCGGGTTCCGCCATCCACGACATGTACGAAACGAGATCGGCCACAGTTGAATCATAATCCACGGACGACATGGCACCAGGTGTAACCTGAGTGTAACCGACGAATCTTCGTACCTTTTCGCCCGTCTTTTCGTCCGTATCGGTCTCGAATTTCGCGTCCCGGACGCCTTGGAGCGTCCAAAGCACGTGCGGCATGCCGACGTTTTCGTAGACGCGATTATTCCAGCCGGTCGGCCGCGTCGGATCGTGATAGAAACTCCGCAGGTACGTGTAGAGCCAGTCCCTGCCGCGCGCCCGCGCTTCGACGGACAGATCCGGCGGCGACGCACCGAACCACGCTTTCGCATCTTCCGGGCGCATCGCGATCGACATCGTGTTGCCGACCTTGTCCGTAGTAAAGAGCAGATTCTCTCGAATCTGCTTCTCGCTGATGCCGATATCGGTCAGCCGGTTGTACCGCATCAACGTCGCGCTGTGGCAATTCAGGCAGTAGTTTACAAAAACTTGTGCGCCGTGCTGCAAGGACGCGAGATTGTCCGAACTGTCGGGCGCCCGATCGAGCACCGCTTCTTCCTGCGCGAACGCCGGCGGTGCGCAGAACGAGAGCATCGCCGCACCGATCATCGCTATTGTAGAGAGCCATTTTTTCATCGTATTCGTCTCCGGACGTGCGCTCAGTGAGGTTTGTAGTGCACTCGCTCAGGCGGCGTCTTGAATTTGCCGCGCGGCGTCCAGAAAGGCATGCCGAGGAAGAACGCGAAGTAGATCAGCGCGCAGATCTGCGCGATCAGCGTCGCGGCCGGCGATGGCGGTCGCGTGCCCAGGAAGCCGAGCATCAGGAACGCGAACACGAATATCGCGTAGAAGACCTTGTGAAAGAGCGGCCGATAGCGAATCGACTTCACCGGACTGCGGTCCAGCCAGGGCAGGAAGAACAGCGACACGACCGCCGTGCCCATCACGACGACGCCCCAGAACTTCGATTCCGTCAGCGCCATGAAAACCAGCACCACCGCGGCGAGCACCGGCAGGCCGAGCTTCCATTTCCCGCGCGCCTTGACGAGCGCGAGCACGCCGAGCAGCGCGATCACGATCATCAGCACGATCTTGAACGGATCGGTCGTCGCGCGAAGCATCGCGTAGAACGCGGTGAAGTACCACACCGGCGCGATTTCCGGCGGCGTCTGCAACGGATTGGCCGGCACGAAGTTGTTGGCTTCGAGGAAATAGCCGCCCATTTCCGGCGCGAAAAAGATGATCGCCGCGAAGATCAGCAGGAACACGCACACGCCCATGAAGTCGTGCACCGAGTAGTACGGATGAAACGGAATGCCGTCGAGCGGAATGCCGTTCGCGTCCTTCTTCGCCTTGATCTCGACGCCGTCCGGATTATTCGAGCCGACTTCGTGCAGCGCGACGAGGTGCGCGACCACGAGTCCGATCAGCACAAGCGGAATCGCGATGACATGGAACGCGAAGAAGCGGTTCAGCGTGACATCGGAAACGACGTAATCGCCGCGAATCCACAGCGACAGATCCGGACCGATGAACGGAATCGCCGAGAACAGGTTGACGATCACCTGCGCGCCCCAGAACGACATCTGCCCCCACGGCAGCAGATAGCCGAAGAACGCTTCGGCCATGAGGCACAGGAAGATCGCGCAACCGAAGATCCACACGAGTTCGCGCGGCTTGCGATACGACCCGTACATCAGCCCGCGGAACATGTGCAGATACACGACGACGAAGAACATCGACGCGCCCGTCGAATGCATGTAGCGAATGAGCCAGCCCCACGGCACCTCGCGCATGATGTACTCGACCGAGGCGAACGCGAGCGTCGCATCGGGCTTGTAGTTCATCGTGAGGAAAATACCGGTGACGATCTGATTCACCAGCACCAGCAACGCGAGCGAGCCGAAGAAGTACCAGAAGTTGAAGTTCTTCGGCGCGTAATACTCGGATACGTGTTTCTTCCAGGTCGAGGTCAGTGGAAACCGGCGATCGATCCAACCGGTCAGGCCCGTTGTCTCTACTTCCTTGTCTGCGGTCGCCATTTACGCCTCTCCCTTTTCGTCCTTGCCGATCACGAGTTGCGTCGCGGAAGTGAACATGAACGGTGGAATGTCCAGGTTCTGCGGCGCGGGCTTGTTCTTGAAGACGCGGCCGGCCATGTCATAGGTCGAGCCGTGGCACGGGCAAAGGAAGCCGCCCGGCCAGTTATCGGGGAGATTGGGTTGGGGACCCTCGGTGAAACGCGGCGTCGGCGTGCAGCCCAGATGCGTGCACACGGCAACCGCCACGAAAATGTTCTTGTGATCCGCGCGCGAACGATACTCGTTGTTGCAGTACTCCGGCAACGGCATCGAGAATTCCATCTTCGACTTCGGGTCGGCTACTTCGTTGTCGGCCTTCTTGACGTCGGCCAGCATTTCGTCGGTGCGATTCACGATCCACACCGGCTTGCCGCGCCAGGCGACGGTCATCATGTCGCCCGGCTTCAGTCCGCTGATATCGACCTCGACTGGCGCGCCCGCCGCCTTGGCCTTCTCCGATGGAGCAAACGAACCTACAAAGGGAACTACGGTTGCCACTGCTCCGAAACCACCTGCTGCGGTCGTCGCAATCAGCCAGGTACGGCGGCCGCCGTCGACGCGTTTTTCATCCTTGTCTCGCATCACACGCCCCACTTCTGAGTTGGATTTATACCGTCACATCAGTTGTTCCGCCGTTAGTGTGCGCGAATGGAGTTGGCATTTACAAGGGCTGACTAGCAAAAATCACTCGAAGTGATTGATGCTTCAGGGTTTTCCCCACGTTTTTCGCGCAACATCGTGAAGCGTTCATTTAAGGCAACCGCAAGCGCAGATAATCGCGCCCACAGCTTAATCGGTCATTAAACCGGATTATCGATATCGATAAAAAGATGCTCGATATCGAATTGCTCGGACAGATGCGCGCCCACGGCCTGCACGCCATAGCGCTCCGTCGCGTGATGCCCGGCCGCGATGTACGCCACGCCCGATTCCGCCGCGATATGCATGGTTTGCTCCGAGACTTCGCCGCTCAGATACACGTCCGCGCCCGCCGCGATGGCCTCTTCGAAGTAACCTTGTGCGCCGCCCGTGCACCACGCCACGCGGCGCAATTCCTTGTCTGTGTCGCCGAACACGAGCGGCTTCCTGCCGAGCGCGTTCTCGACCATCGCGCTGAAGTGCTCGAGCGGGAGCGGCATGCCGAGCGTCGCGATCCAGCCGAGATCCTGATTCGCGAAGCGCGCGTCCGCGATCAGTCCGAGGCGTGCGCCGATCTGCGCGTTGTTGCCGAGTTCCGGATGCGAGTCGAGCGGAAGATGATAGGCGAAGAGATTGATGTCGTTGGCAATCAGCGTGCGCAATCTTCGATGCTTGCGCCCGGTGATCTGCGGCGCCTCATTGCGCCAGAAGTAGCCGTGATGCACGAGCACCGTGTCCGCGCCCCACTCCAGCGCGGCTTCGAGAAAGGCTTGCGAGGCGGTCACGCCGGTTGCGATCTTCTGCACGCGGCGCGCGCCTTCAACCTGCAGACCGTTCGGGCAATAGTCCTTGAAGCGGCCGATTTCCAGCAGATTGTTCAGATACAATTCGAGTTCGATCCGATCCATGAATTCCTCTATCCCTTCAAATGCTTAGACGCTTCTGGCTATTTTTTGCCCAAGCGGTCACCGTGCTTTTGGCCCTGATGTTCATCATCGCGACCTTGAAGCCGCAGTGGCTTCAACGTCAGGGTCAATTCGGCAAGCAGCTTGCCGAGCCGATCGTCGCGTTGCAGGAAGTGGCGCCGAGCATCGGCTCGCGCCCCGTTCAGTCGTCCTTTTCGGAAGGCGCGCAAAAGGCGATGCCGGCCGTCGTGAACGTGTTCTCCAGCAAGGACGGCAATCTGCCGCCCGACCCGCGCGCGAAAGACCCGCTGTTCCGCTACTTCTTCGGCGACAAGAACAAGCGCAAGAGCGACGAGCCGCCCGCGTCGAATCTCGGCTCCGGTGTCATCGTCAGCTCGGAAGGTTACATTCTAACGAACCAGCATGTCGTCGACGGGGCGGATCAAATCGAAGTCGCGCTCGCCGATGGTCGCACGTCCAGCGCGAAAGTGATCGGCGTCGATCCGGAAACCGACCTCGCCGTGCTGAAGATCAACATGACCAACCTGCCGACCATCACGCTCGGGCGAATGGATCAGACGCGCGTCGGCGATGTCGTGCTCGCGATCGGCAATCCGTTCGGCGTCGGCCAGACGGTCACGATGGGCATCGTCAGCGCGCTCGGGCGCAATCACCTCGGCATCAACACGTTCGAGAACTTCATCCAGACCGACGCCGCCATCAACCCCGGCAATTCGGGCGGTGCGCTGGTCGACGTGAACGGCAACCTGCTGGGCATCAACACGGCGATCTATTCGCGCAGCGGCGGCTCGCTCGGCATCGGCTTCGCGATTCCCGTGTCGACCGCGCGCAGCGTGCTGGAAAGCATCATCACGACGGGCAGCGTGACGCGCGGCTGGATCGGCGTCGAACCGCAGGACGTGACGCCGGAGATCGCCGAATCGTTCGGGCTGGATCAGAAGTCCGGCGCGATTGTCGCGGGCGTGCTGCAGGGCGGCCCGGCGGACAAGGCGGGCATCAAGCCGGGCGATATCCTCGTGTCGATCAACGACGACACGATCACCGACACGACGCGCCTGCTCAACGTCGTCGCGCAGATCAAGCCGGGCACGTCGGTGAAGGTCCATCTGATGCGCAAGAACAAGGAACTGGATCTCAACGTGATGATCGGCAAGCGCCCCGCGCCGCCGCGCGCACCGCAAATGCCGGATGACGATCAAGGCGATCAGGGCGACGAGTAAAACGCGACGTCCGTAAAACGAAAAGGCAGCTTCGATGGCTCGAAGCTGCCTTTTTCTTATCTCGAACACTCGCTCTGGCGCGACAATACGCCGCACCTTACTCCGCCGCCGGCTCCTCGTTCTTGACCTGTTCCTTGCCGACGACGAGCCGCGCCGCGATGATCCCCGCTTCATAAAGAATGACGAGGGGAATCGCGAGAATGAGTTGCGAGAAAACGTCGGGCGGCGTGACGACCGCGGAAATGATGAACGCGCCGACGATCACGTAAGGACGAATCTGCTTGAGCTTTTGAATCGACACGACGCCCATGCGCGCAAGCAGCACGACGACGATCGGCACCTCGAACGTCACGCCGAACGCGATGAACATCGTCAGCACGAAGCTCAGGTAATTGTCGATATCCGTGGTCATCTCCGCGCCGAGCGGCGCGTTGTAGTGCGCCATCACGCGGAAGATGGTCGGGAACACGACGAAGTACGCGAACGCCATGCCGCACAGAAAAAGCGTATAGCTGCTGAAAACGAGCGGCCCGACGAGCTTCTTTTCATGCTGATACAAACCCGGCGCGACGAACGCCCAGACCTGATACAGCACGAAGGGCAGCGCGATCACGAAGGCGACGAGCATCGTGACTTTCATCGGCACGAAGAACGAGCCGGTGACGTCCGTGACGATCATCTTGCCGTCCGCGGGCAGGTTCTGCATCAGCGGACGCGCCAGCAGCTTGAAGATGTCCGGCGCCCAATACACAAGCGCGATGAACACGACGATGACCGATGCGCCCGCGCGGATGATGCGGTCGCGCAATTCGACCAGATGCGAAATGAACGTCTCTTCGACGGGCTCTTCTTTAGTGTGTTGCGGGTCGCTCACGCCGGCCCTCGGTAGAAATCATCGATGAAGGAATCGCGGCACGCTCAGAAGAACTTCGTCTGCCGGCGCAGGGTGGCGGGCGTGTGGCGAGCGACGCGCGCCGCGCCCGATTGAACCCGCGTGCGACGCGAGGTCGTGCGCTTGTACCAGTTGGGAATCGCCGCCTGCTTCACGCGCCAGTTCTTGCGCCGGGTCGACGTCGATGAAGACGTAGCGGCCCAGGGCTTGTCCGACGCGGCGCTGTCCGCTGAATCAGCGCCGCCAGCGATGCTCGGCGCGACCGACGTGCCGTCTTTCCAGGCATCGTTCAGCTCGGATTCGTGGCGCTTCAACGTGTCGTGAATCGTCGATTCGACATTCGACGCCGCGTTTTCGAACTCGGTCCGCATTTTCTTCAGCTCATCGAGTTCCATCTCGCGCGCGACTTCCGATTTGACGTCGTTGATATAGCGCTGCGCGCGCCCGAAGAGCGCCCCCGCCGTACGTGCGACGCCGGGCAGGCGCTCCGGCCCGAGGACCACCAGCGCCACGACGCCGATGACCGCCATTTTGGTCAGACCGAGATCGAGCATTGAACGAAAAGTGGAGAGTTACCGTCGGCAGACGGATCAGCGATAGTCGCCCGAG
This sequence comes from Caballeronia sp. ATUFL_F1_KS39, assembly GCF_023630985.1. Lineage (NCBI taxonomy): Bacteria > Pseudomonadati > Pseudomonadota > Betaproteobacteria > Burkholderiales > Burkholderiaceae > Caballeronia > Caballeronia sp. ATUFL_F1_KS39. The sequence continues at coordinate 8,088 of NZ_JALQDZ010000022.1, forward strand.
CGCGACTTGTCTTTCGCCTCGACGTCCACGGCGCCGTTACGCGGCAGTTCGCGCTGATCGGCCGAATTCGCCGGCGTGTCGCCCTCGCGCATGCCTTCCTTGAAGCCCTTCACCGCGCCGCCCAGATCGCCGCCGATATTGCGCAGCTTCTTCGTGCCGAACACGAGCGCTACGATCAGCAGAACGATCAACCAATGCCAAATGCTTAACGAACCCATGAATGAAAACTCTCCGTGATTCCGCCCCGATTTGGGTACCGATGACGGAAGATCGGCCTGGCGGCCCCGGCCGAGGCACGTCGCCTCGGCTCAACTATCGATTTTGCTCGCCCAATATTTCATTGGAAAGGAGAATGCAAACAAAGATTGCAGCATTACCCCATTCGGCGCCACGGGCGCTCGCCGGCCAGCAAATGCGCGTGGATGTGATACACCTCTTGCCCGCCGCCCGGACCGGTATTGATTACCGTTCGAAAGCCGGTGTCGCCTCCCGTGTAGGAGACACCCAGATCTTTCGCCAACCGTCCGACGAGACTCACCATTCTACCAAGTAGCGGACTGTCACTTTCTGTGCAGTGGGAAAGTGTTTCAATATGTTTGCGCGGAATGACCAGCACGTGCACCGGCGCGGCAGGATTGATGTCGTTGAAGGCGACGAACTCATCGTCCTCATAGACCTTCGTGCTCGGCAGTTGCCCGGAAGCGATCTTGCAGAAAATGCAGTTGTCTTGACTCATTGAGTTGCCGGATTTCGTTGACGGATGTGATCAAAACCACGCGCGCGGTTCGATCGGCTTGTTCTCGTAGAGAAACAGCCAGCCTTTGATGATGCGATAAAGCGTCCAGATGCTGACCGCACCGAGAATCAGAAAGCCGATGCCGATCCAGATCGTCGCGAAACCGATCACGTGGCCCAGCACCGCCCACCAGAAGGTGCGGATCTGCCAGGTGAAGTGATCTTCGTACGGCGTGCCCGCCGCATCGCCGCGCTTGATGTAGTTGAGGATGATCGCGACCAGTCCCGTGAGACCGCCGGTCAGCCAATAGACGGCGTACAAGCCGTACAGAACATGCGTGAACGTGCGCATGTTGCGCAGGCGTTCGGGATCGTTCGCGTTCTGAACGACGGGCGGCGGATAGGGTTCATATTGCCGGTTCATTCGTGCCCTCCTTCGCTGATGCCAGACGCTCGTCAGCCGCCGTTCTGCTCACGCTCGCGCGACTTGCGCAGCGCCTTTTCCTCGATTCCCGACAGACCTTCGCGACGTTCCAGTTCCGCGACCACGTCGGCGGGGCTCAGATCGAAATGGGACAGCATGACGAGACAATGAAACCACAGATCGGCGACTTCGCCGACGAGCGCCTTCGGCGCGCCGCCATGACGGGCGTCCTTCGCGGCAAGCACGACTTCCGTCGCTTCCTCGCCGATCTTCTTCAGGACCGCATCGTCGCCCTTGTGAAAGAGTCGGGAAACGTAGGATTGTTCCGGATCGCCGCCCTTGCGACTGTCGATGACCGAGGCGAGGCGCAGCAGCGTGTCCAGCGTATTGGCTTGCGTCATTTGTAGATGCTTTCTGGGTCTTTCAGGACCGGCTCGACGGCGACCCACTCGCCGTTCTCCGCCGTGCCTTCGAATTTCTGGAAAAAACAGGAATGGCGGCCGGTGTGGCACGCGATGCCCGAAACCTGCTCGACCTTGAGCAGCACCACGTCTTCGTCGCAATCGAGGCGCACGTCGTGAACGTGCTGAACGTGGCCCGACTCTTCTCCCTTGAACCACAGGCGCTGCCGCGAGCGCGAGAAATACACCGCGCGCTTCAGTTCGATGGTCTTTGCGAGCGCCTCGCGATTCATCCACGCGAACATGAGCACGTCGTTGGTCGATGCTTCCTGCGCGATCACCGGCACGAGGCCGTTCGCGTCCCACTTGACTTTGTCGAGCCAGATCATCTGATCGCTCACGGTTTCAAGTCCTCACCGAAATGCCGTGATCGGCCATGAAGCGCTTCGCTTCGCCGACGGTGTGCTCGCCGTAGTGGAAGATGCTCGCGGCAAGCACCGCGTCCGCGTGACCTTCGACGATGCCATCCGCCAGATGCTGCAACGATCCGACGCCGCCCGACGCGATCACCGGCACCGGCACCGCGTCCGACACGGCGCGCGTCAACGCGAGATCGAAGCCGGCTTTGGTGCCGTCACGATCCATGCTGGTGAGCAGGATTTCGCCCGCGCCGAATTCGGCCATCTTGCGCGCCCATTCGATCGCGTCGATGCCCGTCGCCTTGCGGCCGCCGTGCGTAAAGACTTCCCAGCGCGGCGTTTCGCCTTCGGCCGACACGCGTTTCGCATCGATCGCGACGACGATGCACTGCGAGCCGTGCTTGTCCGACGCGTCGCGCACGAGTTGCGGATTCGCGACCGCCGACGAATTCATGCTGATCTTGTCCGCGCCCGCGTTGAGCAGACGCCGCACGTCTTCGACCGCGCGCACGCCGCCGCCGACCGTCAGCGGAATGAACACCTGCGACGCCACCGATTCGATGATCGGCAGAATGAGATCGCGTTGATCGGAAGTCGCGGTGATATCGAGGAACGTGAGTTCGTCGGCGCCCTGATCGTCGTAACGCCGCGCGATTTCGACGGGATCGCCCGCGTCGCGCAGTTCGACGAAATTGACGCCCTTCACGACGCGGCCGGCGGTCACGTCGAGACAGGGAATGATGCGTTTTGCGAGAGCCATGTTCTTGCCACTTACGGAGTAAGGGCGGCGCCGCGGCCGCCCGGAGTGCTGCTCAGATGTGCTCGCGCTCGGGCGTATCAGGCGCCGTCGGCCTCGCGCAGCGCGTCGGCGCGGGTCTGGGCGGCCTTGAAATCGAGATCGCCGGAGTAGATCGCGCGGCCGCAGATCACGCCTTCGATGCCTTCGTCCTCGACTTCGCAGAGCGATTCGATGTCCGCGATGCTCGACAGCCCGCCGCTCGCAATCACCGGAATCTTCACCGCCCGCGCGAGACGCACCGTCGCTTCGAGGTTGAGGCCCTGAAGCATGCCGTCGCGACCGATGTCCGTGTAGATGATCGATTCGCAGCCGTAGTCTTCGAACTTGCGGCCGAGATCGACGACCTCGTGACCGGTGAGCTTGCTCCAGCCGTCCGTCGCGACCTTGCCGTCCTTCGCGTCCAGCCCGACGATGATGTGTCCCCCGAACGCGCTGCACGCGTCCTGCAGGAAGCCCGGATTCTTCACCGCCGCCGTGCCGATGATGATGTACGACAGGCCGTCGTCCAGATAGCGCTCGATGGTTTCCAGATCGCGGATGCCGCCGCCCAACTGCACGGGAATCTCGCTGCCGACTTCATCGAGGATCGCGCGGATCGCGTCGCCGTTTCTGGGCTTGCCGGCGAACGCGCCGTTCAGATCGACCAGATGCAATCGCCGTGCGCCGCGATCGACCCAATGTCGGGCCATGGCCGCCGGATCCTCTGAAAAAATGGTCGCCTGGTCCATATCGCCCTGCTTGAGGCGCACGCACTGACCGTCCTTAAGATCGATGGCCGGAATGAGCAGCATAGGTATCGCGTATTTTCTGGGTGAAGTTGATCAAAACGGCGCGCGTGCGGTCTTTCGTGCCTGTGCCGCGGGCCGTCTCGCTAGTGTAGTACAAGTCTTGCAACGGTCATGCGCCCGTAGTAATAGGCGAAAACGCTAGCGGGCACGGTATTTCACGGGTTCCAGTGCACGAAATTGCGATAGAGACGCAATCCTGCGTCCGCGCTCTTTTCGGGGTGGAATTGGGTCGCGAAGATATTGTCGCGCGCAACCGCCGACGTGAACGCGCTGCCGTACACGGTTTCGCCGGATGTGTGAGCCGGATTGTCCGGCACCACGTAGTAGCTGTGGACGAAGTAGAAGAACGCGCCGTCCGCGACGCCGTCCCAGACCGGATGCGCCTGTGTCTGACGCACGCGATTCCAGCCCATTTGCGGCACCTTGAAGCGCGAGCCGTCGTCCTGCAGCAGACCGTCGAGCTGGAAGCGCACGACCTTGCCGGGCAGAAGACCGAGGCCCTTCGTGTCGCCTTCCTCGCTCCAGTCGAAGAGCATCTGCTCGCCGACGCACACGCCGAGCATCGGCTTTTCGCGCGCCGCCTGCATCACCGCTTCCTGCAAACCGGATTCGGCGAGATGCCCCATGCAGTCGCGCATCGCGCCCTGGCCCGGCAGCACGACGCGATCCGCCGCGTGAATGCCTTGCGGCTGATCGACGATCGCCACGTTCGCTTCGGGTGCAGCCTTCTTCAGCGCCTGGTAGACCGAGCGCAGGTTGCCCATTCCGTAATCAACAATCGCAATCGAAGTATTCATTTCAAAGATGGCATCAAGGCCTTCAACCCGTCGACGATGAACTCCACCGCCAATGCGGACAACATCAAACCCATGAGACGCGTGCCGATGTTGATTCCCGTGCGCCCGACGACGCGCGCGATCGGCTCGGCGAGATTCAGCGCGCCGAAGCACAGCCCCGCGATGATCGCGCCCAGCACGACGAGCCCGAAGCGGTCGTACCAGTGTTGCGCATTCGCAGCATAGACGATCACCGTGCTGATCGAGCCGGGACCGGTGAGCAGCGGAATCGCGAGCGGCACGACCGCGATGCTATTGCGCTCCTCGGCTTCCATGCGTTCTTCCGGCGTCGAACGCGCATTGCCGACCTGCGCGTTCAACATGCTGATCGCCATGAGCAGCATGATGATGCCGCCGCCCACTTCGAACGACCCGACCGAAATCCCGAAGAACGCGATGATCTGCTGGCCGAGCAGCGCCGTCACCGCGATCACGCAGAAGACTGAAATCGAAGCGACGCGAATCGTGTTGCGTCTTTCGAGATCGGATTGCTGCGAGGTCAGGCTGAGAAAAAACGGTATCGCGCCGATCGGGTTGATCAGCGCGAGCAATGAGATAAACGACTTGAACAAATCCATCTTTTTTCCGGCGCAGCAACGCGCCGAACCGGTCAGTCGGCTTAGAGACTGCCTTTGGTGGACGGAATCTGCCCCGCCGCGCGCTCGTCGACTTCGCACGCCATGCGCAGCGCGCGGCCGAACGCCTTGAACACGGTTTCGACCTGATGATGCGCGTTGATGCCGCGCAGGTTGTCGATATGCAGCGTCACGCCGGCGTGATTCACGAATCCGCGGAAGAATTCGATGGTCAGATCGACGTCGAACGTGCCGATGCGCGCGCGCGTGAACGGCACATGGAACTCGAGCCCCGGACGCCCCGAAAAATCGATGACGACGCGCGACAGCGCTTCGTCGAGCGGTACGTACGAATGCCCGTAACGGCGAATGCCCTTGCGGTCGCCGATGGCCTTCGCGATGGCCATTCCGAGCGTGATGCCGGTGTCTTCTACCGTATGGTGATCGTCGATATGGAGGTCGCCATGCGCTTCGATGTCGAGATCGATGAGCCCGTGACGGGCAATCTGGTCGAGCATGTGATCGAGGAACGGGACGCCGGTGGCGAGCTTCTGCTTGCCGGTGCCGTCCAGATCGAGCTTCACACGGATCTGCGTTTCGCTGGTGTTGCGAACGACTTCCGCAATACGCATGGTGATTCCTTGAGACTTAATCGAGAGTGGGGAGCTTCTTGAGCGCGGCGACCATTTGCGCGTTTTCTTCGGCAGAGCCGACCGTCAAACGCACGCAGTTAGCCAGCAATGGGTGCATTTTACCCACGTTTTTTACCAAAACCCGCGAAGTCAGAAGGGTTTCGAAAGCAACGGCGGCGTCCGGAACGCGCACGAGCAGGAAATTGCCCGCGCTCGGGAATACCGTCATGCCGGGCAGCGCCGCCACTTCGCGTGCGAGTTTCGTGCGTTGCGCGCGCAGTTCGGCCGCTTGAGCGTCGAGCACGTCGACGTGATCGAGCAGGAAATCGGCCGTGGCCTGCGTCAGCACGTTGATGTTGTACGGCGGGCGCACTTTGTCGAACTGCGTGATCCACGAGGGCCGGCCCGCCATGTAGCCGAGACGGATGCCCGCGAGCCCGAGCTTCGAGACAGTCCGCATCACGACGACGTTGTCGAACTCCGCCGCGCGCGGCATCCAGCTTTTTTCGGCGAACGGCTGATACGCCTCGTCGATCACGACGAGACTCTTCTTCGACGCGGCGATCACGCGTTCGATGTCGGCGTCGTCGTAGAGCGTGCCGGTCGGGTTGTTCGGATACGCCAGATAGACGAGCGCCGGCGCGTGCTCATCGATGGCGGCGACGAGCGCGTCGGCGTCGAGCGTGAAGTCGGCCTTCAGCGGCACACCGATGAACTCGAGATGCGCGAATTTCGCCGACATTTCGTACATCACGAAGCCCGGCACCGGCGCGACGACCTTCGCGCCCGGCTTCGAGCACGCGACCGACATCATGCTGATGAGCTCGTCCGAACCGTTGCCGAGCAGCACGTCGCAGGCGTCGGGCACGTTCATCGTGCGCTTGATCTTGGCGAGCAATTCCGCCGGACGCGGCGCGGGATAACGGTTCAGCGCGACGCCCGCGAGATGCTCGCCCAATGCTTTGGCGAGGTCGACGGGCAGCGTGTAGGGATTTTCCATCGCGTCGAGCTTGATGAGGCCCGTGGCATCGGGCACGGGATAGCTCGTCATCGCGAGGACGTCGGGTCGGATGATGTCTTGTGATGTCGTCATGTTTTCCCGGCGTCTCTCTCGCCGGTTCGGGTGGCGGCTCTCAGGCCGCCTCGTTCATTCGGGCCGGTTTTCGCTTCAGCCGACTTTTTTCATCCGGTATTCGGCGCTCTTCGCGTGCGCCTGCAGGCCTTCGCCGTACGCCAGTTCCGCCGCGATTTCGCCGAGCGTCTGCGCGCCGTCCGCGCTCACTTCGATCACGCTCGAACGCTTCATGAAGTCGTAGACGCCGAGCGGCGACGAGAAGCGCGCGGTGCGCGACGTCGGCAATACGTGGTTCGGGCCCGCGCAGTAATCGCCGAGGCTTTCGCTCGTGTAGCGGCCGAGGAACATCGCGCCTGCGTTGTGAATTTGCGCGGCCCACTGATGCGGATCGAGCGCGGAAATCTCAAGATGCTCCGGCGCGATATCGTTGGCGATCGCGCACGCCTCGGCCATGTCCTTCACCTTGATGAGCGCGCCGCGATCTTCGAGCGAGCGCTGGATGACGTCGCGACGCGGCATCGCCGGCAGCAGCTCGACGATCGCGTCTTCCACGCGCTGGATGAAGTCGTCGTCCGGGCACAGCAGAATGGATTGCGCGAGCTCGTCGTGCTCGGCCTGCGAGAAGAGGTCCATCGCGACCCAGCGCGGATCGGTGGTGGCGTCGCAGATCACGAGAATTTCGGACGGCCCCGCGATCATGTCGATGCCGACCGTACCGAACACGCGCCGCTTCGCCGACGCGACATACGCGTTACCCGGACCGCAAATCTTGTCGACGGCAGGCACGCTTTGCGTGCCGTACGCGAGCGCGGCCACCGCTTGCGCGCCGCCGATCGTGAACACGCGATCCACGCCGCCGAGCAGCGCCGCCGCGAGCACCAGCGGATTTTTCACGCCATCGGGCGTCGGCACGACCATCACGATTTCCTTCACGCCCGCCACGCGCGCCGGAATCGCGTTCATCAGCACGGACGACGGATACGCCGCCTTGCCGCCCGGCACATAGATGCCCGCGCGATCGAGCGGCGTGACCTTCTGGCCGAGCACGGTGCCGTCGGCTTCGGTGTAGTGCCAGCTATGGCTGCCGCATTCGATGCGCTGCTTCTCGTGATAGCCGCGCACGCGCGCCGCCGCCGCTTCGAGCGCCGCGCGGCGCTTCGGTCCGAGCCCTTCGAGCGCGGCTTCCATCTCCGAGAGCGGCAGTTCGAGCGCCGCGACGCTGTCCGCCTTCAGACGATCGAACTTGTTGGTGTATTCGAGCACGGCTTCGTCGCCGCGCGCCTTCACGTCCGCGAGAATCTGCGCGACCGAGCGCTCGATCGCCTCATCCTCGCTCGCTTCGAACGCGAGGACCGCACGCAGCGCCTTCTGGAAACCGTCGGCGCTGGAATCGAGTTTGCGAATCTTGATAGACATGCTGGTTTTCCGTTTTGCTGTTGGCGCGCCGCGTCGTGCGGCCCGCCTAATTTCCCTTGCTGACCGTCGCGCGCTCGAACGCGTCGAGGAACGGCTTGAGCGCCGCGCGCTTCAGCTTCAGCGCCGCCTGATTCACGACGAGGCGCGAGGAAATCTGCATGATCTCTTCGACTTCGACGAGATTGTTCGCCCGCAGCGTGCCGCCCGAGCTGACCAGATCGACGATCGCATCGGCCAGGCCGACGAGCGGCGCGAGTTCCATCGATCCGTACAGCTTGATCAGATCGACGTGCACGCCCTTCGCCGCGAAATGCTGACGCGCGGTCTCCGTGTACTTCGTCGCGACCTTCAGACGCGCGCCCTGGCGCACCGCGCTCGCATAGTCGAACCCGTTCTTCACGGCCACCGACATACGGCAGCGCGCGATATCGAGATCGACCGGCTGATACAGGCCGCTGCCGCCGTGCTCGATCAGCACGTCCTTACCCGCGACGCCGAAATCGGCCGCGCCGTACTCGACGTAAGTCGGCACATCGGTCGCGCGCACGATGATCACGCGCAGATTCGGATTCGTCGTCGGAAGGATCAGTTTGCGCGAGCTTTCCGGATCTTCGGCCACCTGCACGCCCGCGGCGGCGAGCAGCGGCAGCGTCTCCTCGAAGATACGCCCTTTCGACAACGCGAGCGTGAGGGTCGCGCTCGGCTGCACCGACGACGACGTCTGCGGCAGCGAACTCATTGCTCGCTCCCGCTGCCCTTGATGCGGCGCACGTTCGCGCCGACCGCCGTCAGCTTCGATTCCATGCGGTCGTAGCCGCGATCCAGATGGTAGATGCGGTCGATCAGCGTTTCGCCGTCCGCGCACATCGCCGCGATCACGAGACTCGCCGACGCGCGCAGATCGGTCGCCATGACCTTCGCGCCGGACAGCTTCTCGACGCCGGCGATGAGCGCCGTGTTGCCGTCGATGGTGATGCTCGCGCCCAGACGATTCAGCTCCTGAACGTGCATGAAGCGGTTCTCGAAGATCGTCTCGACGACTTGCGACGTGCCCTTCGCGATCGTGTTGAGCGCCATGAACTGCGCCTGCATGTCGGTCGGGAACGCCGGGTATTCGGACGTGCGGATATTCACCGCTTCGGCGCGCTTGCCCATACGCACGCGCATCCAGTCGTCGCCTTCCTCGATCGTCACGCCGGCTTCGCGCAGCTTCGCCGTCACGGCGTCGAGCAGATGCGAGCTCACGCGACGCAGCGTGACGTCGCCGCCCGCGGCCGCGACCGCGCACAGGAACGTGCCCGCTTCAATGCGGTCCGGCACGACGTCGTGCTTCGCGCCGTGCAGCTTGTCGACGCCCTGAATCACGAGACGGTCGGTGCCGATGCCGTCGATCTTCGCGCCCATCTTCACGAGCAGATGCGCGAGGTCGCTCACTTCGGGTTCGCGCGCGGCGTTCTCGATGACCGTCTCGCCGTCGGCCAGCACCGCCGCCATTAGCAGGTTCTCGGTGCCGGTGACGGTGATCATGTCGGTGATGATGCGCGCGCCCTTCAGACGCTTCGCGCGCGCTTCGATGAAGCCGTGCTCGATGTTGATCTCGGCGCCCATCGCCTGCAGGCCCTTGATGTGCTGATCGACCGGACGCGCGCCGATCGCGCAGCCGCCGGGCAGCGACACCTTCGCTTCGCCGAAGCGCGCGACGAGCGGACCGAGCACGAGAATCGACGCGCGCATCGTCTTGACCATTTCGTACGGCGCGACGAGCTTGTCGACCTTCGACGCGTTGAGGTTCACGCGCCCGTCGCCGGACACTTCGGACTGTACGCCCATCTGGCGCAACAGCTTGACCATCGTGCGAACGTCCTGAAGATTCGGCACGTTCGACAGATGGACGTCGTCGGCGGTGAGAAGGCTTGCGCAAAGAATCGGCAGCGCCGCGTTCTTCGCACCCGAAACGGTGATTTCGCCGGAGAGCTTCGCGCCTCCCGTGATGACCAGTTTATCCATGGCTTGTCCTTCGACCGAGCTGCCTGCGGTGCCCTTTTCAGCGCCGCCGTTGTCTTGAATGAATCGCACTCTTTACTGCCTTTGTCTTTCCGGTGATGCCGGTGTTACGTGTGTTGAGTCGTATGACCTGATTTGGCTTCGCCGGGTGGACTCAGGCCGATTTCCACTCGTCGGGGGTCAGGGTCTTCATGCTGAGTGCATGAATCTCCTGTTTCATGCGCTCGCCGAGCGCCGCATAAACCAGTTGATGACGCGCGATCAGCCGCTTGCCGACGAACGCGTCGCTCACGATGGTCGCGAAAAAATGCTGGCCGTCGCCCTCCACTTCCAAATGCTGGCAAGCGAGGCCTTTGGCGATGTAATCCTTCACCTGCTCCGGAGTCGGCAACATGGTGGAAGTCTCCTTGAGAATTAGTGACGCAGCTTGTAGCCGCTCGCGAGCAGTCGCACGGCGATCAACGCCAGCAGGGCCAAAAATCCGCCGACGATGCCGAGGCTCATCAACGGATTCACGTCGGACAGGCCGAAGAAGCCATAGCGAAAGCCGTCGATCATGTAGAAAAACGGGTTCAGATGCGACACCGCGCGCCACACGGGCGGCAGCGTATGTGTCGAGTAGAACACGCCTGAAAGAAACGTGAGCGGCATGATGAGGAAGTTCTGGAACGCGGCCAGCTGGTCGAACTTGTCGGCCCAGATGCCCGCGATCAGACCCAGCGTGCCGAGAATGCCCGAACCGAGGATCGCGAACGCAATGATGTAGAGCGGCGCGGAAAACGACATCGGGATGAACCATATCGTCACGACGAACACGCCGAAGCCGACGCACAGGCCGCGCACGACCGACGCCAGCACATACGCAAAGAACATCTCCCAATGCGCGATCGGCGGCAGCAGCACGAACACCAGATTGCCGGTGATCTTCGACTGGATCAGCGACGACGAACTGTTCGCGAACGCGTTCTGCAGCACGCTCATCATCACGAGGCCGGGCACGAGAAAACTCGTATAACCGACGCCGGGATACACCTCGACGCGGCCGGAAAGCGCATGACCGAAGATCGTCAGGTACAGAAGCGCCGTCACGATCGGCGCGAGGACCGTCTGAAACGAAACCTTCCAGAAGCGCAGCAGCTCCTTGTAGAACAACGTCTGGAAGCCGCTCATGAAAGTCCCTCGACCACTTCCGGCTCGTTCATCACCTGCACGAACACGTCTTCCAGATCCGCCTTGCGCACTTCGATTTCATCGAACGTGCAGCCGGCCGCGCGGCATTTCGCGAGAATCGGCTCGACGTCGTCATAGCTCGCGAGACGCAGCAGATGTTGCGCGCCCATCACCGCGTGCGGATCGACTTCGAGCGCGCGCAAGTCCGCCGGCAACGCGCCGTTCGACAGACGCAGATACAGTTGCATGCCTGAAAAGCGCTGCAGCAGCGTGCTCGTGCGTTCGAGGGCGACGACTTCGCCGCGACGAAGCATCGCGAGCCGATGACACAGCGACTCGGCTTCTTCGAGATAGTGCGTCGTCAGGACGATCGTGTGGCCCTCGCGATTCAGGCGCGAGATGAATTTCCAGAGTGTCTGACGCAGTTCGACATCGACGCCGGCGGTGGGCTCGTCGAGCACGATCACCGGCGGCCGATGCACGAGCGCCTGCGCCACGAGCACGCGGCGCTTCATCCCGCCGGAGAGGGCGCGCGTGTTGACGTCGGCTTTCTCGGTGAGATCGAGATTGGCCATGACCTCGTCGATCCAGTCGTCGTTGTTGCGCAAGCCGAAATAGCCCGACTGGATGCGCAACGACTCGCGCACGGTGAAGAACGGATCGAACACCAGTTCCTGCGGCACGACGCCGAGCGCACGGCGCGCGGCCCGGAAGTCGCTGACGACATCGTGGCCACGCACGGAGATCGTGCCGCTATCGGCGCGCGCCAGACCGGCCAGAATGCTGATCAACGTGGTTTTGCCCGCACCGTTGGGGCCGAGCAAGCCGAAGAACTCGCCCTCTTCCACCGTGAGGCTCACGCCTTTGAGCGCCTGGAGATCCTTGTAGCGCTTCCTGACGTTTCGGATTTCTATGGCTGACATGGACAGTGCGCGCGCCTCGTGCGGCCGCGCCTCGATTGTGCGGACTTTCGACTGACGTTCCCTTCCTCAGACAAAAAGGGCCGGGAGCGGCTGCGAAAAAAACGTTTGATTATAGGGCAAAGCCGTTGGAGCCGACTTCGGAGCGATCCTGATTGCGGCGACGCAGCGCCGCCGCTTCTGCGCGGAGTCAGAACAGGATCAATGTCGGAACGAGAGGAGCGTATCGACGCCATAGGCTCGCGCAAGACTGACGAGCCCGGAAGGAAGATTGACGACGCCGAGCGCGGCGCCGCGCGCGGTGGCTGCGCGCTGCCATGCGAGCAGCACGGCGAGCGCGGAAGAATCGAACTGCGTGAGCGGCGCGCAATCGACTTCGGTCGCGCCCGCAGCGATGCGCGACAGACCCGCTTCGAGCGCGGCCTTCGCGCTCTCGTGGGTCAGCGTCGCGGCCGTCTGAAAACGGCCGCCTGTGGCTGGCGTGCTCACGATGCCTTGCCGCTCGCGAGTTGCTCGTTACGCTGCGTCAGGAACTGCAGCAAGCCGCTCACGCCATTGCGCGAAATCTGCTCGTTGAATTGCTGCTGATACGCCTGGATCAGCCACGCGCCGAGCACGTTGATGTCGTACACGCGCCAGCCTTGCGCCGTCTTGTACAGGCGATAGTCGAGCTCGACCGGCGAGCCGTTGTTCATCACGACCGAGCGGACCACGACGTCGGTGTCGTCCGGATTGGCGCGGAACGGCTTGTATTGAACCGTCTGGTCGCGCACTTGCGCGAGCGCGCCGGAATACGTGCGGATCAGGAGCATCTTGAACTGCTCGACGATCTGCTTCTGCTGTTCGGGCGTCGCCGAATTCCAGTTGCGGCCCATCACGAGACGCGTCGTGCGCGTGAAATCCGTGTACGGCAGGATCTTTTGATTGACGAGCTCGGTGATCTTGTTGATGTCGCCCGAGCGGATCTTCGAGTCCGACTTGATTTCGTCGAGGACTTGTTGCGTGACCGTCTTGATCATCGTGTCGGGCGAGCTCGTATCGACGCTTTGCGCCGACGCTGTGCCACAAAACGCGACGAACATCGCGAAGATGGGGAGAAGCAAGAATTTTTTCATCACGGACCCTGCAAAAGTAGATGCTCCGGTTTGAGCGCGCCGCCCGATTCGAGTTCAGGCGACGCGGCATCCAAAGCGTAAGAAATATCGTTAGATATGTTACCGCGCGTTAGCGACAGGCCGCTCAACGCAAGCGGAATGAAGGGAAACCCGGCGGCGCGCGCGGCGGAACATACTGGTTGCCCGGCACGGTGTTGGCGCTACCACTCGCCGGTGCGGGTGCCGCCGCCGTACCCGAAGCCGCCGATGCGGCCGCGGCAGGCGCCGCCGTCGCCGATGCGCCTTCCGTGCCTTCATCGCCGTAATTCGGCAGCGGCGCTTCGCCGTAGTCCGGCATGCTGCCGTCGCCGCCCGAAATCAGATACTGACGACGCTGCAAGTATGCGTTTCGGACGAACGAATACTTGTCGAGCGCGGCATCGGCGAGCACGTCGGTCGCCCCCAGAAGATTCGCGCGCACGTTGACGAGGTTCACGCCATAGAGCGCCCAGCTCACCGAATCCGGGCTCACGTAGGTGAGCGGATTGCCGAAATAGTCGACCACGAGTCCGGCGGAATCTCGCACCGTGCTCGGCCCGAGCAGCGGCAGCACCACGTACGGACCGGACGGCACGCCATAGTGGCCGAGCGTCAGCCCGAAATCGCCGGAATGCTTCGGCAGCCGCGCGATGGTCGCGACGTCGAACAGGCCGCCGACGCCGAACAGCGTGTTGATCGCGACGCGCATGATGTCCGACACGCCGTCCGCAATTTTCAGTTGCGCCAGATTGTTCGCGGCGATGTACACGTCGCCGATATTCGAGAAGAAGTTGGTCACGCTGTTGCGCACCGGCTCCGGTACGAGCCACACGTAACCCTTCGCCACCGGCTTCACCGCGTACTGATCAACAGTGTCGTTGATCGTGAACATCGTCCGGTTATAGCTCTCGAATGGGTCCCCTTTGGTCGGCGTCGTCACCGTCGCGCAACCGGTGAGCGCAACGACGCCCGCCACCATGATTGCGCGCCGCATCCCAATCGCCTGCATGTTCTTCTCCTTATTGAGCGGCGCCCGATGCGGCGCTCGCACCTGCCGCGCCCGCCGCACCCGATGCGCCCATCGCGCTCGCCGCGCCCGGGAAAGCCGGCGCGGGTGCGGGCTCGGGCACAGCCGGCGCCCCCGACGATTTCGAGGCGCCCGAATCCGCCGCCTTGTTGTAGAGGAACTGGCCGATCAGGTTTTCGAGCACCACGGCCGATTGCGTCATCGTGATGGTGTCGCCGTTCTTGAGCATCTGATCGTCGCCGCCCGGCTCGAGGCCGATGTATTGCTCGCCGAGCAAGCCGGAAGTCAGGATCTTCGCGGACGAATCCTTCGGAAACTGATACTGCTTGTCGATATCGATCGTGACCACGGCCTGATACGTGTTCGCATCGAAGCCGATGCTGCCGACGCGCCCGACCGTCACGCCCGCGCTCTTCACGGGCGCGCGCGCCTTCAGTCCGCCGATGTTGTCGAACTTCAGTTTCACCGCGTAGGTTTGCTGGAACGACAGGGAGCTCATGTTGCCCGCCTTCAGCGCGAGAAAGAGCAGCGCCACGAAACCGAGCACCACGAAGAGGCCGACCCAAAAGTCGAGAGCAGTCTTTTTCATCGTCTTCCCAAAGAGAATCTTTTCGCAGATGGCGCGTGACGGTCTGTGCCCTTCACAACGCCTGCGCCTCGTGCGGCGCCTGCGCTTGGTTCATTAGCTGAACATCAGTGCGGTGAGCAGGAAATCGAGCCCGAGCACGGCGAGCGACGCATATACGACCGTTTTCGTCGTCGCGCGCGACACGCCTTCGGGCGTTGGCCGTGCTTCGTAGCCCTGGAACAACGCGATGAACGTCACCGCGAAGCCGAACACGATGCTCTTGATGACGCCGTTCCCGACATCGCGCCACACGTCCACGCCGCCTTGCATCTGCGACCAGAACGCGCCCGGATCGACGCCGATCAGCATCACGCCGACGACGTAGCCGCCGATGATGCCGACCGCGCTGAAAATGGCCGCCAGCACCGGCATGGCGACGATGCCCGCCCACATGCGCGGCGCGACGACCACCTTGAGCGGATCGACCGCCATCATTTCCATTGCGGTGAGTTGCTCGCCGGCTTTCATCAAGCCGATTTCGGCGGTCAGCGACGTGCCCGCGCGCCCCGCGAACAGTAGCGCCGTGACGACCGGCCCGAGCTCGCGCACGAGCGAGAGCGCCACCAGAAGCCCGAGCGCCTGTTCCGAACCGTAGCGGCTCAGCGTGTAATAGCCCTGCAAGCCGAGCACGAAGCCGACGAACAAACCCGACACCGCGATGATGACGAGCGAATAATTGCCGACGAAGTGGATCTGTTTCGTGACGAGGCGCGGGCGGCGCAACAGCGGAAAAAATTCGACCACGAGGCGCAGGAACATGCGCGTTGCGTAGCCTGCGGTGCCGAAACCGTCGAGCACCCAGCGTCCGAGCGCGCTGATCATGCCTGCCCTCCGATGCCGAAATCTGCGGCGAGCGGCGTGCTCGCATAGTGGAACTTGAATGGGCCGTCGGGCGTGCCGTCGATGAACTGGCGCACGGTCGGATCCTGCGATGCGCGCAGTTGCGCCGGCGTGCCTTCGGCGTGAATGCCGCCGTTCGCGATGAAATACACGTAGTCCGCGATCGCGAAGGATTCCGGTACGTCGTGCGTAACGAGAATGGACGTTGCGCCGAGCGCGTCGTTGATCGTGCGGATGAGCTGCGCCGTGATGCCGAGCGAAATGGGATCGAGGCCGGCGAACGGCTCGTCGTACATCATCAACTGGGGATCGAGCGCGATTGCGCGGGCGAGCGCCACGCGGCGCGCCATGCCGCCCGAAATCTCCGACGGCGCGAGATCGCGCGCGCCGCGCAGGCCGACCGCGTTCAGCTTCATCAGCACGAGATCGCGGATCAGCGCTTCCGGAAGGTCCGTGTGTTCGCGCAGCGGGAACGCGACGTTCTCGAACACCGTCTGGTCGGTGAACAACGCGCCGAACTGGAACAGCATGCCCATCTTCCGGCGCAGCGCGTACAGACCGTCGCGCGTCTGGGCGCCGACGTCCTGTCCGTCGAACATGACTTTGCCGCGACTCGCCTTCACGAGACCGCCGACCAGACGCAAGGTCGTGGTTTTGCCGCAGCCTGAGCCGCCCATGACCGCGACCACCTGCCCACGCGTGAATCGCATGTTCAGGTTCGACAGGACGAGCCGGTCGCCGTAGCCGAAGTCGACGTCGCGTAGCTCTAGCAGAGTCTCGGAGAAAGCAGGCACTGGGTAAGAGATTCCGTTGGCGCAAGAGGCCGAATTATAGGGCCTGCGCGCAATCGGTGCTTTGCCTAGGCGTGTATCCCCTTGCTTTTGGGACTTTTCACCGTTGACCTGCGAACATTTTTTGCAGTGACAAAACCGCCGCGGCTGTGTCCGGTGCCTCGGTGACCGCGCGCACGACCGCCGCGCTGCGCACGCCGGTTTCCAGCACGCCCGGCATCGCCTTGGCGTCGATTCCACCAATGGCGACAAGCGGCACCCGGCCCGACAGCAGTTGCACGTAGCGCGACAGGCGCGCCAATCCTTGTGGCTTGGTCGGCATGACTTTCGTCGTGGTCGGGAAGACGGCGCCGAGCGCAAGGTAGCTCGGCTTGAAGTGCAGCGCGCGCAACATCTCGTAATAGCCGTGCGTCGACAGACCGAGCCGCACGCCGGCTTTCGCGATGGCGCTCAGGTCGGCCGTCTGCACGTCTTCCTGTCCGAGGTGCACGCCGTACGCGCCCGCCGCAATCGCCTCGCGCCAATGATCGTTGATGAAAACCTGTGCGTCATGCCGACGTCCCGCCTCGACCGAGCGCGAGATTTCGCGCTGCAAGTCGGCGGCGTCGGCGGTTTTGCGGCGCAGTTGCGTCGTGCGGACGCCGAGACCGAGCACGCGCTCGACCCAGTCGGCGCTCGGCAGCACCGGATACAGGCCGAGCCGATCGGGGCAGGCCGGGAATCCGCCTTCGGGCGCGGCGGGCAGATCGGCGACGCGCGGAAACGTCGCGAATTCGACGGGCCACGCGTCGTCCTTGTTCTCATCGCCCGCGCGCCAGGCGAGCGCGAGCGTCAGCGCGTCGTGCGGCTCGAAGTTGCAGTCGAGGAAAGCGGCGAGCGCGGACAGCCAATCATCCGACCATTCGCCTTCGAGCGCGAAACGCTCGTCGCCACGACGCAGCGTGACGCGATCGCCATGCGCTTCGAGGATTGCCGCGGCGCCGTTCGCGGCCACATCGTGCGGCTCGTTGAACACGATGATGTCGCTCGCCTGCGGCGATTCCGGCGCGGTCAGGCAGATGCGCCAGCGCGTTTCCGCCGTCGGCCATTCGCCGAGACGCGCGCGAATCCGCTCGGCGACTTCAGTCAGCTCGTCCGCCGGCGGCCAGAACACTTCACGATTCAACAAGCTCATGCCGCGCCTCCGTCCTGATGCCAGAACGGCATGCCGACGACCGGCGTGCTCGCCTGCGCGCTGTCGCGCTCGGCCATGGGGCCCGCGAGGAACGCGGTGCGCCCCGCTTCGACGCCGAGCGCGAACGCGCGCGCCATCTGCGGCGGGAAGGTTGCCTGCGAGACGGCCGTGTTGAGCAGCACGCCATCGAAGCCCCATTCCATCACCTGACACGCATGCGACGGCACGCCGAGACCGGCATCGACGATCAGCGGCACATCCGGCAGACGCTCGCGCAAGGTGCGCAGCCCGTATGGATTCGTCACGCCCTTGCCCGTGCCGATGGGCGCGCCCCACGGCATCAGCGCTTCGCAGCCGGCATCGAGCAGACGCCGGCCGATGACGAGATCTTCCGTGCAGTAAGGCAGCACCTTGAAGCCATCGCGGATCAGCTTGGCCGCCGCTTCGACGAGGCCGATCGGATCGGGCTGCAGCGTGTAGTCGTCGCCGATCAATTCCAGTTTGATCCACGGCGTCTCGAACACCTCGCGCGCCATGTGCGCGGTCGTGAGCACCTCGTCGACGCTCTGGCAGCCCGCCGTGTTCGGCAAAAGCGCGACGCCGTGGCGCTTGAGCACATCGAAGAAGCCGGCTTCCCCGGTCTCCGACTGACGGCGCAGCGCGACCGTGACCATGCCCGGCCGAGCGGCGTCGATGGAGTCGGAAAGCGATTGCAGCGACGGATAACGCGACGTGCCGAGCAGCACGCGGCTCGGAAACGTCTCGCCGTAGAGCGTGAGGACGTCGGCGGTGGAAATGGTCATGGTTCGATCCTTCGGTTCGGAGTTCAGCCGCCCGCGACGGGCGACACGACGTCGAGCTTGTCGCCGGCGGCGAGCGTTTTCGTGGCGTGTTCGCCGCGCGCGACGAACTGGCCGTTCAGCGCGACCGCGAACGGCGGTTTCGCGCCGAACGCGGCGAGCGCGTCGGTGACGGTGGTGGCGTCGGGCAAATCGAAGACGCGCTGATTGATGTGGATGTTCATGGTTGTTTCCTGATGACTAGAGCGCTGGCGCAACCGCGAACTCGCCGTGCAGCAGTTCGGGCCAGCGCGCGGCGCTGCGGAAATCGGAGAAGGCCTCGGCATCGGCGATATCGCCGGAAGCGAGCGCGTCGGCGAGACGGCACGCGGCATCCGCGACTTCGGGCGCGATCATGAAGCCGTGCCGGTACAAGCCGTTCACGCGCAAGGTCCGCGCCCCGTCCCAGACGATCGCCGGCCGGTGATCCGGCAAGGTCGGCCGGCAATGCGAGTTCAGTTCGAGGATGCGCGCCTCGCCGAAACCCGGATGCACCGCGAACGCGGCGCTCAGCAGCTCGAGCGCCGAACGTACGCTCACGGGCGACATGTCCTCGCCCTCGACTTCCGTCGCGCCGATCACGTAGAGATCGTTCTCCTTCGGCGCGATGTAGAGCGGATAGCGCGGATGCAAGAGCCGCACCGGCCGCGTCAGCCCGATGCCCGGCGCGTGCACGCGCGCGACTTCGCCGCGAATGCCGCGCAGCGCGGGCCACGCGGGCTTGCCGCCGAGGCCGCGGCAATCGATGATCCAGCGCGCGTCGGGCATCGCATCGACGGCGGTGTTCCAGTGCGTACGCACGCCGCGCGCGGCAAGTCCGGCGGCGAGCGCGCCAAGCGCCTGACGGTTGTCCAGTTGGCCTTCGTTCGGCAGCAGCCAGCCCTGCGCGAAGCGCGTTCCGAGCGCCGGTTCGGCTTGCGCGACTTGCGCGCCCGCGAGCTTGACGAAGCCGCCGTCGAGCAGATCGGCGGGCGAATTGGCCTTGAGACGGCGTTCGAAGAGCGGCGCTTCGGCGCGATCCGCGCCGTGCCAGACGACGAGCGTGCCGTTGCGCTGAAAGAAAACCGGCTCGGGCAATTGCGCGATGAGTTCAGGCCAGCGTTCGAGCGATGCCGCCCCCAGCCCGACGACGAGCGGCTCCGCGCTCGCCGCTTCCGCGAGCGGCGCGAGCATGGCGGCGGCGACCCACGCGGCCGACTGCGTGCCGGCGGCGTCGCCGCGTTCGTAAAGCGCGACGTCGTGGCCCGCGCCCGCGAGTTGCCAGGCGGCGAGCCGTCCGACGAGCCCGCCGCCGACGACGGCGAAATCCGGCCGGCGCGCGGCGCCCTGATCGATTCTGTTCATCAATTCGATGTCTCCATACGCGTAACGCTGCGCTGCACGATGGAGACGAAAGACGCGATCCCGATCGTGCTGGCGCGGCGCCACATCACGAGGACGAAATCAGCGGGAGAGACCGGCTCGGCAGCGCATGAAGCGCGCCGGGCGCGAAGAAAGGACTGGAAGAGACTGGAGGAATGGCGCGAGGCTCGCGCGGTCTCCGGAAACTTCCCTCGCCGGTATTACCCGGATCGGGTGCAAAGGGTCTCTCTCAGCCTCGCCGCGCTGCCGACCGTTCCGGCCGCCGATGCACGCGAAGCACCCCTGTTTCGTCGAGGGTCATTAAAACATGAAAGGCGAAGGCGCTGCAAACCGGGATTCCCCGCCTTTTATCGTGCGCGGCGGCACTCTGGCACAATGCCGCGAACATGGTTCGCAGGACGATCGCCCGAAATTAAGTGAGCGTTAAGCGAACCCCGGAACAATCTGCGGAGCCGGAAAACGCCGCGCGCGGCCCGGCCGCGGACGTAACAATCGGGCGCCACGAGGCGCATCAGCAGGAAGCTCATGACCAACACGCATACCGATAGCACGCAGCAGAAGGCCGACGAAGTCTCGGCGTGGAGCCTCATCAAGCCCTACTGGGTGTCGGAGGAGCGCGGCTTCGCGTGGGGCCTTCTCGTCGCGATCATCGCGATCAACATGACCGTTGTGTGGATCAACGTCCGGCTCAACAGCTGGAACGCCGACTTCTACAACGCGCTGCAGAACAAGAACGTCAAGGACTTTCCGCATCTGCTGCTGATCTTCACGGGCCTCGCGTTCGCGTACATCCTGCTCGCGGTGTACGGTCGATATCTGCGGCAGATGCTCGCGTTTCGCTGGCGTCAATGGCTCACCAACCGCTTTCTGGAACAATGGCTCGGTGACAAGGCGTTCTACCGCATCGAGCGCGACCGCCTCGCCGACAACCCCGACCAGCGTATTTCCGACGACCTGCAATCCTTCGCCACCACCACGCTTTCGCTCTCGCTCGATCTGCTTTCGACGCTCGTCACGCTCGTCACTTTCATCACGATTCTCTGGACCATCGCGGGCGCGCTGACCTTCTCGCTCGGCGGCACGCCGATCACGATTCCGGGCTATATGGTCTGGGCCGCCGCGCTCTACGCGATTCTCGGCTCGCTGATCATCCAGAAGGTCGGGCATCCGCTCGTGTCGATCAACTATCAGCAGCAGAAGGTCGAGGCCGATTTCCGTTTCGGCCTGATCCGCGTGCGCGAGAACGCCGAACAGATTGCGTTTTATGACGGCATCGCGACCGAAACGGCGAACGCAAAGACCATCTTCCAGCGCATTCGCGACAACTGGTGGATGATCATGAAGTACACGAAGCGCATGACCTTCGTGCTGTCGTTCTACGGGCAGATCGCGATCATTTTCCCGATCATGGTCGCCGCGCCGCGCTACTTCGCGGGCGCGTTTTCGTTTGGCGTGCTGATGCAGATTTCATCGGCGTTCGGCACGGTCAGCGATTCGTTTTCGTGGTTCATCAACAGTTATTCGACGTTGGTCGAATGGCGCGCGACCGTGAATCGTCTGCGCGAATTCAAGCGCGTGATGCGCTCGACGCATATCCGCGAAGAAACGTCGCCGGCGACGGAGCGCGGCGGCATCAACCTGCACTACACGAGCACGCCGTCGCTCACGACGAACGGGCTCATGCTCGCGCTGCCCAACGGCACGCCGCTTTCGCGCGTGGCGAACGTGTCGATCGAGCCGGGTTCGCGCTGGCTGGTCGTCGGTCCATCGGGCTCGGGCAAGAGCACGTTGATGCGCGCGCTCGCGGGTCTTTGGCCGTTCGGCGACGGCACGATCGACGCGCCCGTCGACGCGAAGATGATGTTCGTCCCGCAGATGAGTTATCTGCCGATCGGCACGTTGCGCGCGGCGCTTTCGTATCCGTCGGCGGGCGGAACGTTCAGCGATGAAGAGTCGCGCGACGCGCTGCGTCTGTGCAATCTCGAGGCGTATGCGGATCGGCTGGAGGAAAGCGCGCATTGGGCGCGGAGTCTGTCGCCGGGCGAGCAGCAACGGCTTGCTGCCGCGCGCGTGCTGTTGCACAAGCCGGACTTCGTGTTCCTCGACGAAGCCACGAGCGCGCTCGACGCCGAGAACGAGC
Organism: Caballeronia sp. ATUFL_F1_KS39; assembly: GCF_023630985.1. Lineage (NCBI taxonomy): Bacteria > Pseudomonadati > Pseudomonadota > Betaproteobacteria > Burkholderiales > Burkholderiaceae > Caballeronia > Caballeronia sp. ATUFL_F1_KS39. The sequence goes on from NZ_JALQDZ010000022.1 coordinate 30,216, forward strand.
TGCATATCTACAACATGCTGGTCGAGCGGCTGCCGAAGGCGGCGATTGTGAGCGTGGCGCATCGCGAGTCGGTCGCGATGTTCCATGATTACAAGATCGAGATCGAGAGGGCGATGGCGGAGGTTTGACCCGTCCGCGCTCAGAAGCAAAAAGGCCACGCAATCGCGTGGCCTTTTTGCATGAAGCGTCGAGCGACGCTTACCGCGGCAACTCGCTCGATCCCATCAGATACGCATCCACCGATCGTGCGCACTGACGTCCTTCGCGAATCGCCCAGACGACCAGCGACTGCCCGCGACGCATATCGCCGGCGGTGAAGACTTTATCGACCGACGTGTAATACGCCTTGTCGCCTTCGGTCGCGGCGCGCACGTTGCCGCGCGCATCCTTCTCGACGCCGAACGCATCCAGCACCGGCGACACCGGCTGCGTGAAGCCCATCGCGAGCAGCACGAGATCGGCCTTCATCTCGAACTCGGAACCCGGCACTTCCTGCATCTTGCCGCCCTTCCACTCGACGCGCACGGCGATCAGCTTCTCGACCTTGCCGTTCTTGCCTTCGAAGCGCTTCGTCGCAACCGACCAGTCGCGCTCGCAACCTTCTTCATGCGACGACGACGTACGCAGCTTGATCGGCCAGTACGGCCACACGAGCGGCTTGTTCTCTTCCTCGGGCGGCTGCGCGAGCAGTTCGAACTGCGTCACGCTCTTCGCGCCATGACGATTCGACGTGCCCACACAATCCGAACCCGTATCGCCGCCGCCGATCACGACGACATGCTTGCCCTTCGCGAGCAGTTGATCCGGCAGCTTGTCGCCCGCGTTGACCTTGTTCTGCTGCGGCAGGAATTCCATCGCGTAGTAGATGCCTTCGAGCTCGCGCCCCGGCACCGGCAGATCGCGCGGCGTTTCCGAGCCGCCCGCGATCACGACCGCGTCGAACTGTTCCTTCAGCTCGTCGGGCGTGATGGTTTCCTTCGCCGTATTCGCGATGTATTCCGGCAGCGCATCCTTGCCGATGAACACGTTCGTGCGGAACGACACGCCTTCCGCCTCCATCTGACGCATGCGGCGATCGATCAGCCACTTCTCCAGCTTGAAATCGGGGATGCCGTAACGCAGCAGACCGCCGATGCGATCGTTCTTCTCGAACACGACGACTTCATGGCCCGCGCGTCCGAGTTGCTGCGCGGCCGCGAGACCCGCGGGCCCCGAACCGACGACGGCGACCTTCTTGCCCGTCTTGTGCTTCGGCGGTTGCGGCACGACCCAGCCTTCGGCGAAAGCCTTGTCGATGATCGCGTGCTCGATCGACTTGATGCCGACCGGATCGTCGTTGATGCCCAATGTGCACGCCGCTTCGCACGGCGCCGGGCAGATGCGGCCCGTGAATTCCGGGAAGTTGTTGGTCGAATGCAGCACGTTGATCGCGCTCTTCCAGTCCTGCTGGAACACGAGATCGTTGAAGTCCGGAATGATGTTGTTGACCGGGCAGCCGTTGTTGCAGAACGGAATGCCGCAGTCCATGCAGCGCGCGCCTTGAACCTTCGCGTCTTCATCGGTCAGCGCGGCGACGAATTCCTTGTAATGCTTGACGCGGGTAAGCGGAGCTTCGTACGCCTCGTGGCGGCGTTCGAACTCGAGAAAACCGGTTGCCTTGCCCATTTCTTTCTCTGTATTTGGTGAGGATCGCGCGCTCCCGGAGCGCGCGTCTGTCTGATTGAACGAGGCTTAAGCCGCGACCGCTTCCTTGCCCTTCTTCGCGCCCATTTCGGTGAGCGCGCGACGGTACTCGGTCGGGAACACCTTGACGAACTGACGGCGAGCCGAATCCCAGTTTTCCAGCAGCGACTTCGCGCGCGGCGAGCCGGTGAACTGGAAGTGACGCTCGATCAGCCCCTTGAGCAGCGCTTCGTCGGTCTTGCCGGCGTGCCACAGCGTGCGATCCACCGTGCGCTCCTGTTCGGCCTGCTGCAGCACCGGATCGAGCGCGACCATCGACTTGTTGCACTTGCCAGCGAACGCGCCTTCCGGGTCGTACACGAACGCGATGCCGCCCGACATGCCCGCCGCGAAGTTGCGGCCCGTCTCGCCGAGCACGACCACCGTGCCGCCCGTCATGTATTCGCAGCCGTGATCGCCCGTGCCTTCGACGACCGCCGTCGCACCCGAGTTGCGCACGCAGAAGCGCTCGCCCGCGACGCCGCGGAAATACGATTCGCCTTCGATCGCGCCGTACATCACCGTGTTGCCGCAGATGATGTTTTCCTCGGACTTGCCGCGGAAGTCGTTGGTCGGGCGAATGATGATGCGCCCGCCCGACAGGCCCTTGCCGACGTAGTCGTTGCCGTCGCCGACGAGATCCAGCGTCACGCCCTTCGCGAGGAACGCGCCAAAGCTCTGGCCCGCCGTGCCCTTCAACTGGATGTGAATCGAGTCGTCGGGCAGGCCGTCGTGACCGTGCGTCTTCGCGATGAGGCCGGACAGCATCGCGCCGACCGTGCGATTCACGTTGCGCACCGGCTGGATGAACGACACATGCTCGCCCTTCTCGATCGCCGCCTTCGACTTCTCGATCAGCACGTGATCGAGCGCCTTGTCGAGACCGTGATCCTGCACGTCGACGTGCTTGCGCGCGACGTCTTCGCCCACCGGCACCTGATAGAAGATGCGCGAGAAGTCGAGGCCCTTAGCCTTCCAGTGCTCGATGCCCTTCTTCATGTCGAGCAGATCGACGCGGCCGATCAGGTCGTCGAACTTGCGGATACCGAACTGCGCCATGATTTCGCGCACTTCTTCCGCAACGAAGAAGAAGAAGTTGACGACGTGTTCCGGCTGGCCCGAGAACTTCGCGCGCAGCACCGGGTCCTGCGTCGCGACGCCGACCGGGCACGTGTTCAGATGGCACTTGCGCATCATGATGCAGCCTTCGACGACGAGCGGCGCCGTCGCGAAGCCGAATTCGTCCGCGCCGAGCAGCGCGCCGATCACGACGTCGCGGCCGGTTTTCATCTGACCGTCGGCCTGCACGCGAATGCGCCCGCGCAGACGGTTCAGCACCAGCGTCTGCTGCGTTTCGGCGAGGCCGAGTTCCCACGGCGTGCCCGCGTGCTTGAGCGACGACAGCGGCGATGCGCCCGTGCCACCGTCATGGCCCGCGATCACAACGTGATCCGCCTTCGCCTTCGCAACGCCCGCGGCCACCGTGCCGACACCGACCTCCGACACCAGCTTCACCGAAATGCTCGACGACGAATTCACGTTCTTCAGATCGTGAATGAGTTGCGCGAGGTCTTCGATCGAATAGATGTCGTGGTGCGGCGGCGGCGAAATGAGGCCGACGCCCGGCACCGAATAACGCAGCTTGCCGATGTATTCGGACACCTTGTGGCCCGGCAGCTGACCGCCTTCGCCCGGCTTCGCGCCCTGCGCCATCTTGATCTGGATCTGGTCCGCCGACGACAGATACTCCGCCGTCACGCCGAAACGTCCCGACGCGACCTGCTTGATCTTCGAGCGCAGCGAATCGCCTTCCTTCAGCGGGATGTCGGTGACGACCTCCTTGCCGATGATCGATTGCAGCGTGTCGCCGTTCTTTATCGGAATGCCGCGCAGTTCGTTGCGATAACGCGTTTCGTCCTCGCCGCCTTCGCCCGTGTTCGACTTGCCGCCGATGCGGTTCATCGCGACGGCGAGCGTGGCGTGCGCTTCCGTGCTGATCGAGCCGAGCGACATCGCGCCCGTCGCAAAGCGCTTGACGATTTCCTTCGCCGATTCGACTTCATCGAGCGGAATCGCCTTCGACGGCGACACCTTGAACTCGAACAGACCGCGGAACGTCATGTGACGCTTCGTCTGGTCGTTGATGATGTGGGCGTATTCCTTGTACGTCTGATACGAGTTGCTGCGCGCCGAGTGCTGCAGCTTGGCGATCGCATCCGGCGTCCACATGTGCTCTTCGCCGCGCACGCGATACGCATATTCACCGCCCGCGTCGAGCATGTTCGCGAGGACCGGGTTGTCGCCGAACGCTTCGCGATGCAGATGAATCGCTTCTTCCGCCACTTCGAAGATGCCGATGCCGCCGACCTTCGTCGCCGTGCCCTTGAAATACTTCTCGACGAGTTCCGACGACAGGCCGACGCCTTCGAAAATCTGCGCGCCGGTGTAGGACATGTACGTCGAAATGCCCATCTTCGACATGACCTTCAACAGGCCCTTGCCGACCGCCTTCGTGAAGTTGTAGATGACCTTGTCCGCCGACAGATCGCCCTTCAGGCCTTCGGCCATGTTGGCGAGCGTTTCCAGCGCGAGGTATGGGTGAACGGCTTCCGCGCCGTAGCCCGCGAGCAGCGCGAAGTGATGCGTTTCGCGCGCCGAGCCCGTTTCCACGACGAGACCCGTGCTCGTGCGCAGACCGTGCGCGACGAGATGCGAGTGGATCGCGGACGTGGCGAGCAGCGCCGGGATCGCGACGTTGTCGCGGTCCATCTTGCGATCGGACACGATCAGGATGTTGTAGCCGGAGCGCACGGCATCCACGGCTTCCGCGCACAGCGACGCGATACGCGCCTCGATGCCTTCCTTGCCCCACGCCGCCGGATAGCAGATGTTCAGCTCATACGAGCTGAATTTGCCGCCGGTGTACTTGTCGATCGCGCGGATCTTCGCGATGTCCTTGAAGTCGAGCACGGGCTGCGACACTTCGAGGCGCATCGTCGGGTTGATGTTCGTCGTGTCGAGCAGGTTCGGTTTCGGGCCGATGAACGAGTTGAGCGACATGACGAGGTTTTCGCGGATCGGGTCGATCGGCGGGTTCGTCACCTGCGCGAACAGCTGCTTGAAGTAGTTGTAGAGCGTCTTGTTCTTGTTGGACATGACCGCGAGCGGCGAGTCGTTGCCCATCGAGCCGACGGCCTCTTCGCCCGATTGCGCCATCGGCGCCATCAGGAACTTGAGGTCTTCCTGCGTGTAGCCGAACGCCTGCTGACGGTCCAGCAGTGCGGCGGCTTCGCGGCGCTGCGTTTCGACGTCTTCCGCCTTCGGCTCGATCTCGTCGAGTTTGATGCGAACCGCGTCGATCCAGCTCTTGTACGGCTTCGCGTTGGACAGGTTGTCCTTCAGCTCCTTGTCCTCGATGATGCGGCCCTGCTCCATGTCGATCAGGAACATCTTGCCCGGCTGCAGACGCCACTTCTTGACGATCTTCGACTCGGGAATAGGCAGCACGCCGGATTCCGACGCGAGGATCACGAGATCGTCGTCGGTGATGAGATAGCGCGCCGGACGCAGGCCGTTACGGTCCAACGTCGCGCCGATCTGGCGGCCGTCCGTGAACGCGATGGCGGCGGGGCCGTCCCACGGTTCCATCATCGCGGCGTGGTATTCGTAGAACGCGCGGCGGTTGTCGTCCATCAGCGTGTGCTGTTCCCACGCTTCCGGGATCATCATCATCATTGCGTGGACGAGCGGGTAGCCGGCCATCACGAGCAGTTCGAGACAGTTGTCGAACGAAGCCGTGTCGGACTGGCCCGGATAGATCAGCGGCCAGAGCTTCGGCAGATCGTCGCCGAGCACGTACGACGCGATCGCGCCGGTGCGCGCGTTCAGCCAGTTGACGTTGCCCTTCACGGTGTTGATTTCACCGTTGTGCGCGATCATGCGATACGGGTGCGCGAGTTCCCACGCGGGGAACGTGTTCGTCGAGAAGCGCTGGTGCACGAGCGCGAGCGCCGACACGACGCGCTCGTCCTGCAGATCGCGGTAATACACGCCGACCTGGCCGGCCAGCAGCAGACCCTTGTAGACGACCGTGCGCGACGACATCGACGGCACGAAGTATTCCTTGCCGTGCTTGAGCTTCAACGCCTGGATGCGATGGCTCGCCGTCTTGCGGATGATGTACAGCTTGCGCTCGAGCGCGTCCGTCACGACGATGTCCTTGCCGCGCCCGATGAAGATCTGGCGGATCAGCGGCTCGCTCGCCTTCACGGTCGGCGAAATCGGCATGGTGGAATCGACCGGCACGTCGCGCCAGCCGAGCACGACTTGGCCCTCGGCCTTGACCGTGCGCTCCAGTTCCTGCTCGCACGCGAGACGCGATGCGTGCTCCTTCGGCAGGAAGATCATGCCGACGCCGTATTCGCCAGCAGGCGGCAAGGTCACGCCTTGCTTGGCCATTTCTTCGCGATAGAAGCCGTCCGGCACCTGAATGAGGATGCCGGCGCCGTCGCCCATCAGCGGATCGGCGCCGACCGCGCCGCGGTGATCGAGATTCTCAAGAATCTTGAGACCCTGCTGAATGATCTCGTGGCTCTTTTTTCCCTTGATATGGGCGACGAAACCGACGCCGCACGCGTCGTGTTCGTTCGCAGGGTCGTACATGCCCTGCGCGGCGGGAAGCGAACCGGCTGCCGGCTGCTGATGATCGTTCATGGGGACACCGTCTCTACTGTGAGGGGCCGAATCGACTCGGCCGTTGAACCATTTTCTTGTCGCTTGCGACGGTTTCTTTCAACTTGATGTGTCACGAAGCACGGTCGTGCGCGGCACGCTGCACCGCGGCAATTGCCGGAAATCGAAATATACGCGACGAATCAAAGCGATGGCAAATAAAACTTGATGATCTGACACCGATTATCGATATGGTGCAAATGTGCCCCAACATATTGGGGCCGCATCGCTGACAGTCAAAAAGAAACGGCGAGACTCGGAAAATTCGAGACGCCGTTTCGTTTTTTGCTTCAGGAACGCCCGTGAAGGCCGTTATTGAGTCTGTGGAGTTTCGCGAATCTTGCGCGGACGTCCGCGCGGCAGCGGCGACACCCGGCGGTTGGCAGCATGCGACGCCCATTCCCGATAGGCATCGCTGCCGAGCACCCAGCCTTTAAGTGTCGCTTGCAGGAGACGGTTGGCCTCGCGCTCATCGGGCGGTTGCTCGCACAGTTCCTTGTAGGCGTGCTGGCGTTCGAACGGCGTATTGCCGAGCGACCAGAACAGCGGATGGTCGGTGATGAGGCTATCGAGCGTGAGCCCGATGTGATGACGGAAGCTGGACCATTTGTAGTCCTGCGGCGCCGCGACCAGTTGCGCGCGCACGGGCGCCATTTCTACGACGCGCGTGGCGAGCAGAAAGTATCGTTCGCCCTCGATGACCGTCGCGCGATAGCGGCCTTCCCAGAGCGTGCCGCGTCGCATGTATCGGCGATTGAAGTGCGCCACGTAACGACGTCCCACCGCTTGCATCGCTTTGGGCAGACTGGATTCGTCGCGCGGCGTGACGAGCAGATGTACCGCCTGCGGCATCAGCGCATAGGCGTGGATAGAGAGGTGATGATCACGTGAAGCAGTCCTCAAGCAGTCGATGAAGAGCTCGTAGTCCTGGTCGTCGACGAAGGCGGGTTGCTGGTCGAGACCACGCAGGATGACATGCTGCGGCTGTTCGGGAACGTAGAGTCGTGCAAGCCGTGCCATTCTGGATTTTCCGTTGGTCGCGTTTGTGTTACCCCGTTCGGGGACCTTTTGGAGCCGTTGCGGCAGCGTGGAGAGAACACATGCAATTGCCGTGCAACCAGACCCCAAAGCCGCTCTTTGCCCTAGGGAGAATGCTCTACGGCACCGCTATGGTTAATGTGAAATCTTGTGTTCATAATGAGCGTGCTTTTTCGGAGGAGCACAAATTGAAAATAAAACAAGTCATCACGGGGATCGCGGCATTAGCGTGTGTGTCCACCGCGGCACATGCGCAATCTGCTGGATCCTTCTATGCAACAGCAGGCTGGTTTCACTTCGCCCCGCAAGACAGTAGCGGTCCGCTCAAAGAAACAAGTGTAGGCGGATCTCCGGTCAATATCGACGTTCCCGGCACAGGCGCAGGCATTTCGAGCGCCGACACCGCCGGCTTCACGTTGGGCTACTTCGCGACCGACCACATTGCCGCCGAACTCGAAATGGGCGTGCCGCCCACGTTCGATCTCGAAGGCAAGGGCACCTTGTCCCAGTACGGAAAGCTCGGCAGCGCGAAGCAGTGGAGCCCGACGCTGCTATTCAAATACTTCTTCAATGCTCCCACGGCGAAGTTCCGTCCGTTCGTGGGTCTTGGCGTGACGCGCACCTGGTTCACCGACGCGCAGATCACGAATCAGCAATTCGAAGGCTCGGTCCTGCATGGTCCGACCACCGTCGACACGGATAGTTCGTGGGCGCCCGTGTTTAATGTCGGCGCAACCTACAATTTCACGGAGCACTGGTTCGCCGGATTTTCCGTGTCGTTCATTCCGTTGAAGGCCACCGCGAAGTTGAACACGCAGGCTCAAACGCCTGTCGGCACGCTCAACGTTCAATCGCAGGCGAAAATCACGCTGAACCCGATCGTCACATATTTGCGAGTGGGCTATCGATTCTGAAGTGAGACTGCTCACAAGCATGTAACGACGATATAAGCGCCATAAAAAGAGAGATAACGCCGGCATGATTCACATATGCCGGCGTTACTTTTTGCATCGCCCTTGTAAATGTGACCTTCGTAAAAACGGTTTGCTTGCAGTTCTTACGCGCGATCGCGCGCGGAATGTGTTTCGCGGTCGCGCTTACCGAAGCTTTGCGCAACGTCGAAGCATCGGCATCGAATTTGCTGCATGATAAGTTTCCCCGCCACCTCGCGCGGGCTATCCACGACTCATCCATCGACGGAGCGATCTATGAACGCACTGCCTAATACGCGAGACGCCATCGGAGATTCCTGGACCACGACGAGCCGCCGCGCACGACGCATGGCACGGCATGGCCGCGAAGCAGCCGAGGATATCGGCTCCGAACTGCGCACCCTTCTCAGCGAACTCGAAAACACCCTGGCCGAAGGCACGTCGGCCGATGCGGCTGCGCTACGCGCGCAGATCAGCGACCGGCTCGTCAGCGCGCGCGCACGTCTGAACGATACGCACGCGGCGCTTCGCGAGCGCGCGGGCGCAGCGTTCGAAGACGCCGACGCCTTCCTTCACGAAAAGCCCTGGCAAACCATTGCATTGGTTGGCGGGCTGGCGCTGGTTGCGGGCGTGCTGCTCGCTCGCGTTCGCTGACATTTCAACCCTACGACGCCTCCAGAAAATCCGCGCCAATAATGTCGATGCGATCCGTGCAGATCGCATCGACGCCCCATTGCGCGAGCAACCGCGCGCGCGCCGGATCGTTCACCGTGTAGGCGAGAATGCGCAAGCCGGCATCCTTGATCTGCGCGACGAGCGCTTCATCGAGCGTGCGATGGTTCGCGTGCAGCGACACACACGATAACGCTGAAGTTTGCGCGCGCCAGTTCACGGGAACGCGCTCGTAAAGCATCCCTCGCGGAAGATTCGGCGCGACGTCGCGTGCGGCTTCCAGCGCCGCATATGAGAACGACGACATCAGCGGCGCAACTTCAGCGTCTGCCCACAAGTGCGCCGCCTCACGCGCGACGAGCACGCCTGTTTCCACGTCGCGCCCCTGACTCGGCTTGATCTCGATGTTCACCGCAAGCCCATGCTTCACGCATCGCTCGTGCACTTGGGCGAGCGTCGGCATACGCGCGTTTGCGAATTCGGCGCCGAACCAGGTGCCTGCATCGAGCGCGCGCAACTGTGCGTAGGTCATCGCTTTTGCCGCGCCGCGTCCGTTCGACGTTCGATCGACCGCGTCGTCGTGCAGCAGGAAGACGATGTCGTCAGCAGAAAGCTTCGCGTCGAACTCGATCATCTTGTGGCCGAAGCGCGCGCCCACGTCGATTGCTTCGAGCGTGTTCTCCGGCGCGAGTTTGCCGCCGCCGCGATGCGCGACGATCGCGGGATAAGGCCAGGTTCTCATCGCATCGCCTCCTTTAGTTCGCGCGCAGTCGCGTTGCCGGATCGAAAAAATGCAGATGCCGCGCGGGCAACGATACGCTCAACCGCTCGCCACGCTGCGGGCGATGCTCATGCGGCAAGCGCGCTGCGACGTCGTGCTTGCCCCACTTGCCGTGCGCGAGATTGTCCGCGCCAAGCAGTTCAGCCGAATCCACATCGAGCGTGGCGCTTGGCGCGTTCTCGTTGCCGGGCGTCATGTGCTCGGGACGAATGCCCACGATCCACTCGCGCCCGTGCATCGCGCTCGTCACGCCATTCGCGCCCGCGACCGGCAGCTTCGGACCGCCGCCCGCGATCTCGAAAGTCGATCCGTCTTCGGACAGACGTCCTTCGAGCAGATTCATCGCCGGCGATCCGATGAAGCTCGCCACGAATACGGTTGCCGGGCGTTCGTACACTTCGGTCGGCGCGCCGATCTGCTCCGCGTGACCCTTGTTCATCACGATGACGCGCTGCGCGAGCGTCATGGCTTCGATCTGATCGTGCGTAACGTAAAGGCTCGTGGTCGCGAGACGCGCGTGCAGCCGCTGAATTTCGAGGCGCATCTGCACGCGCAGTTTGGCGTCGAGATTCGACAACGGTTCGTCGAACAAGAACACCGCCGGCTCGCGGACAATCGCGCGGCCCATTGCAACGCGCTGCCGCTGACCACCCGACAATTCGCGCGGCTTGCGTTCGAGCAGATGTTCGAGTTCGAGGATACGCGCGGCATTCGCGACGCGCGACTCGATGGTCTTCTTGTCCGCGCCGCCGATCTTCAGCGCGTACGCCATATTCTGCGCGACGCTCATGTGCGGATAAAGTGCGTAGTTCTGAAAAACCATCGCGATGTCGCGATCCTTCGGCTCCAGCTTGTTCACGACCTTGCCGCCGATTTCGATCGCGCCTTCGGACACGCTTTCGAGCCCCGCGACCATGCGCAGCAAGGTCGACTTTCCGCAGCCCGACGGCCCGACCATCACGACGAATTCGCCGTCCTCGATCGCGGCGTCGATGCCGTGCAGTACGTAGTTCGAGCCGTCGTATGTTTTCTTGACGCTTTTTAGATTCAATGCAGCCATGTTTTATTTCTCGGAATCGACGAGTCCGCGCACGAACCAGCGCTGCATCGTCAGGACGACCGCGAGCGGCGGCAGCATCGCGAGCAGCGTCGCGGTCATCACGTAGTGCCATTCGGTCGCTGTGTCGCCGGACGCGATCATGCTCTTGATGCCGACCACCGCCGTCTGCAGCGACACTTCGTTGGTGATGAGAATCGGCCAGAGATATTGATTCCAGCCGTAGATGAACGTGATGACGAAAAGCGCCGCGATGTTGGTCTTCGAAAGCGGCAGCACAACGTCCCAGAAGAAACGCAGCGGCCCCGCGCCGTCGATGCGCGCCGCTTCCATCAGTTCGTCGGGCAGCGTCATGAAGAACTGCCGGAAGAGGAACGTAGCCGTTGCGGAGGCGATCAGCGGCAGCGTCAATCCCGCATACGTGTTCGACAGATGCATCGACGAAACGACTTGCACCGTCGGGAAGATACGCACTTCGACGGGAAGCATCAGCGTGATGAAGATGAGCCAGAACGCGAGGTTCTTCAGCGGAAAGCGGAAGAAGACGATTGCATAGGCGGACACGATCGACACCGCGATCTTGCCGATGGAGATGACCAGCGCCATCACGAGACTGTTCGCCAGCATGCGTCCGAAGGGAGCGGCCGCGTTGCCGCTGCCGTGCGCCCAGATATACGCGATGTTCTCGAACAGATGCGTGCTCGGCACGAGCGAGAGCGGCACGCTGAACACTTCCTTCGAATTCATCGTGGCCGCGCAGAACGCGACGTACACAGGAAACACGATCAGCGCGACGCCGAGCAACAGCACCGCGTGACAGAAGATATCGAAGCCGCGACGGTTTTCGATCATGAGTATTGCACCCTGCGTTCGACGAAGCGGAACTGGACCACGGTGAGCACGACGACGATCACCATCAGCACGACCGACTGCGCGCCCGAACTGCCGATGTCGAGTCCCTGGAAGCCTTCCGCGAAGATCTTGTAGATGAGCGTCTTGGTCGATTGCGCGGGACCGCCGCCGGTCGCGGCGTCGATGACGGGGAACGTATCGAAGAACGCGTAGACGAGATTCACGACGAGCAGAAAGAACGACGTCGGCGACAGGAGCGGCAGCGCGATGCCGAAGAAGCGGCGCACGGGACCGGCCCCGTCGATGGCGGCGGCTTCGATCAGCGATTTCGGGATCGCCTGAAGACCCGCATAGAAGAACAGGAAGTTGTAGCTGACCTGCTTCCACACCGACGCGAGCACGACGAGGAACATGGCCTGCGTGCCGTTCAACGCGTGATTCCAGATGACGCCCTGCTTCGCCAGCGCATACGTCACGAGCCCGATGCTCGGATTGAACAGGAACGACCACAGCACGGCGGCGATCGCGGGCGCGACCGCATACGGCCAGATGAGCAGCGTCTGATACGCCTTCGCGCCGCGCGTCACGCGATCGGCGCACGCGGCGAGCAGAAGCGAGATCACGAGGCCCGACACGGTGACGAGCGCGCAGAAGATCATCGTCGTGTTGAACGACGACAGGTAGAGCGGATCGGCGAACAGTTGTTTGAAGTTCTGCAGGCCGACGAACTCGCTCGACGTGCCGAACGCATCCTGGCTTTGCGTGGCCTGCCAGAGGGCTTCGCCCGCGGGCCAGAGAAAGAACAGCGCGGTGATCGCGAGTTGTGGCGCGACGAGCAGATACGGCAAGACGCTCGTATCGAAACGAGAGCGCTTTTCCATGCTTTGATTTCCCGGAAGCGCCCGCGCTTCTACACGCGGGCGCGTGACCTTAATTGCCCGCCTTCTCGAAGCGGCGCAGCAGTTCGTCGCCGCGTTGCACCGACGCGTCCAGCGCCTGTTGCGGCGTCTTCTTCTCGGCCCAAACTTGCTCGAGCTCTTCGTCGACGATCGTGCGGATCTGAGGCATGTTGCCGAGGCGCAGGCCCTTCGTGTACGCGAGCGGCGGCTTGTTCAGCATCTGCTTGATCGCGATGTCCGCGCCGGGATTCTTGTCGTAGAAGCCCTGCTTTTGCGTGAGCTCGTACGCGGCCTGCGTGACCGGCAGATAGCCCGTGTCCTGATGCCACTTCGCCGCCACTTCCGGCGTCGCGAGATACGCGAGGAACTTGGCGACGCCCTTATAGACGGCCGGATCCTTGCCCGCCAGAACCCACAGACTCGCGCCGCCGATGATCGCGTTCTGCGGCGCGCCCTTCACATTCGCGTCGTAAGGCATCATGCCGACGCCGTAATCGAACTTCGCGAATTTCGCGATGGTCGCGCGCGAACCCGACGAATTCGTGATGATCCCGCAATCGCCGCTATAGAACTTCGACACCGGCTCGTCCTTGCGGCCGACATACGTGAACGTGCCTTCCTTCGCCATGTTTTGCAGGAACTGGATGTGCGCGACCTGCAGCGGCTTGTTGAATTCGAGCTTCGCATCGAGGCCGTCGAAGCCGTTGTTCTTCGTCGCGAACGGCGCGGCGTGCCACGCGCTGTAGTTCTCGAGCTGAATCCAGCTCTGCCAGCCCGACGAATATCCGCACGAATAGCCCGCGGCCTTCAGCTTCTTCGCGTCGGCTTCGACATCGGCCCAGGTTTTCGGCGGCTGGTTCGGATCGAGGCCGGCCTTCTTGAACGCGTCCTTGTTGTAGTAGAGAACGGGCGTCGAGCTGTTGAACGGCATCGAGATGAGATGGCCGGTCTTCGCGTCGCTGTAGTAACCGGCGATGGTCGGCACGAACGCCTTTTCGTCGAGCGGCACGCCAGCCTGCTTGAACACGTCGGAGACCGGGATGACGGCCTTTTTCGCCTGCATCATCGTCGCGGTGCCGACTTCGTAGACTTGCAGGATCGCGGGCGCATTGCCGCTGCGATACGCCGCGATGCCCGCTGCGAGCGCCTGGTCATACGTGCCCTTGAACACCGGGACGATCTTGTAATCGCTCTGAGACTTGTTGAAATCGTTGGCGATGTCGTTCACGCGCTCGCCGAGCGCGGCTTCCATCGCGTGCCAGAACTGGATTTCCGTCGCGGCGTGCGCGGCGGTGCTGACGCCGAACGTCAAGGCGGCAGCGGTCGTGACCAGGCGAAACAGGGGCTTGCGGACCATCGATGAGTCTCCGTATAAAACGTTATAAGTTAATTGTTATCGATGACAAACAGTCGTTGATATTCCTTCAATGCGTAACGGTCCGTCATTCCGGCGATGTAATGCGCGATGAGCCGCGCCTGCGAACTGTCGTGGCTCGACGAAGCCGCGTCGTTCGCCGATTCCTCCGTCACCGGTCCGCGCGCCTGATACGCGGGCGGCAAGAGACGCGGATCGTCGGAGAAGGCTTCGAAAAGGCCCGTCACGACGCGCTTCGCCTTGTTGGCCATACGCATCACGCGATAGTGCCGGTACAGGTTCTTGAACAGGAAACGCTTGAGTTGCGCCGCCTGTGCCGCGACTTCATCGCTGTGCGCGACGAGCGTGGGCGCGTTGCGCACGTCGTCGAGCGATTGCGGCGCGACGCGTTGGAGATTGCGGCTCGTCGCCTCGATCAGATCGACGATCAGCGTATTGATGATGCGGCGGATGGTTTCGTGAATGAGCCTGCGCCCTTCGATGTCCGGATACTCCGCGCGCGCCGCGTCGAAATGCGTGTGCCAGAGGCTCACTTCGGAAAGCTGCTCGAGCGTGATGAGGCCGGAGCGCAGGCCGTCGTCGACATCGTGATTGTTGTACGCGATTTCATCGGCGACATTGGCGATCTGCGCTTCGAGCGAAGGCTGCTTGCCCGTGAGAAAGCGCTCGCCGAGATCGCCGAGCTTGCGCGCGTTCTCGCGCGAGCAATGCTTGAGAATGCCTTCGCGCGTCTCGAAGCACAGGTTCAGGCCGTTGAACGCGCCGTAGTGCTCTTCGAGCTGATCGACCACCGCGAGGCTTTGCAGGTTGTGCTCGAAGCCGCCGTGATCGCGCATGCAGTCGTGCAGCGCGTCCTGTCCGGCGTGACCGAACGGCGTATGGCCGAGATCGTGCGCGAGCGAAATGGCTTCGACGAGATCCTCGTTCAGCCGCAGATTGCGCGCGACGGAACGCGCGATCTGCGCGACTTCGAGGCTGTGCGTGAGGCGCGTGCGAAACAGGTCGCCTTCGTGATTGACGAAGACCTGGGTCTTGTATTCGAGCCGCCGAAACGCGGTCGAATGCACGATGCGGTCGCGATCTCGCTGGAACTCGGTGCGCGCCGCCGGGGGCGCTTCGGCGAAACGCCGTCCGCGCGATTGCGACGCGTGCGCGGCGTACGCCGCGAGATGCGCTTCGAGCGCGAGCGTCGACGGCGCGCCCGGCAAAACTTGATGCTCTTCTTCGCTCACCGGCTGCTCCGCATCGTCATGGTTCTGGCCGCCGCTCGCGCGGATCAGACGCTGGCTGCGAGCGTCGCGCGCACGGCCTGATCTGGCGCGCTCGTGATCTCGGTCGCGCCGAAGCGGGTCAGCAAAATGAATTTGATTTCACCGGCTTCGGCCTTTTTGTCGACCTTCATCAGATCGACGTAGCGGTCGTCGCCGAGCTTCGGCGCCGTGACCGGCAGCTTCGCCGCTTCGATCACGCGCACGAGACGCTGGCGCGCAGCTTCGTCGAGCCTGCCGAGGCGCACGGACAAATCCGCCGCCATCACCATGCCGCAACCGACCGCCTCGCCGTGCAGCCATTCGCCGTAGCCGAGACCGGCTTCGATCGCATGACCGAACGTATGGCCGAAATTGAGAATCGCGCGCTGCCCGCCCTCGCGCTCGTCGGATGCCACCACCGACGCCTTGATCTCGCACGAACGCTTCACCGCGTGCGCGAGGGCGTCGTCGTCGCGGCGATTCAGCGCGTCGATATTGCTTTCGATCCAGTCGAAGAATTCGGCGTCCGCGATGGCGGCCGTCTTGATGACTTCCGCGATGCCCGCCGCCAGCTCGCGCTCCGGCAAGGTGTGCAGCGCGCCGATGTCCGCGATTACCGCTTGCGGCTGATAGAACGCGCCGATCATGTTCTTGCCGAGCGGATGATTGATGCCCGTCTTGCCGCCCACCGACGAATCCACTTGCGAGAGCAGCGTGGTCGGCACCTGGATGAACGGCACGCCGCGCATGTACGATGCGGCCGCGAAGCCCGTCATGTCGCCGACGACGCCGCCGCCTAGCGCGATCAGCGTCGTCTTGCGGTCGGCGCGCTCGGTCAAGAGCGCGTCGAAGATCGTGTTGAGCGTTTCCCAGTTCTTGTGCGCTTCGCCGTCCGGAAGCACGACGGTCGTGACTTTCTTGCCGAGCGGCGCGAGAGCCGCGCGCAACTGCTCGCCGTAGAGCGGATCGACGGTCGAGTTCGTGACGATCGCCACGGACGCGCCCTTGATGTGCGGAGCAAAGAGCTCGGTGCGGCCGATCAGCCCTGCACCGATATGAATGGGATAGGCGCGCTCGCCCAGTTCGACGTTGACGGTAATCATGGCGGACATGTGATCTTCAGGCCGGTTTGACGACGCCGGCGACCTCCAGTTGCATCAGGACCATATTGACGAGCGCGTTCACGGTCGGCCGTCCGGTTTCCACGACGAAATGCGCGCATTCGTGGTACAGCGGATCGCGCGCCTGAAAGAGCGCTTCGAGCTTGCCGCGCGGATCTTCGGTCTGCAGCAGCGGGCGATTCTTGTCGCGCCGTGTGCGCTGCCAGAGATCGTGCGGATTGGCGCGCAGATAGATGACGATGCCCCGATTCTTCAGATGTTCGCGATTGTCGGGGCGCAGCACCGCGCCGCCGCCCGTCGCGAGCACGATGCCATCGCGCTGCGACAGCTCGTCGATGACGTTCGCCTCGCGCTGGCGGAAACCCGCTTCGCCCTCGAGTTCCCAGATCACCGGAATGCGGGCGCCCGTGCGCGCCTCGATCTCATGATCCGAATCGATGAAGGAGCGCTGCAGACGGCGCGCAACCGCACGTCCCACGGTGGTTTTACCCGCCCCCATGAGTCCGACGAAAAAAATGTTCGCGTTCGCGTGCCCTTCCTGCAACTCGGTTTCCTTCTAGTTCGATGCAATTTGTTCGTGCGGCAGCTTAAGGGCAAACCGCCCGCTTTGTCGAGTTTCGCGGCCCTCGTGACGGGCCTAGCCGCTCGACGCGATCACATGCGGCGTAATCAAAATGACGAGCTCGCTCTTCGAGCTGCGCCGCGCGTCGTTGCGAAACAGCCAGCCGATCAGCGGCAATTTCGACAGTCCCGGCACGCCGGTCGTGTCTTCGTGTTCGTCATCGGAATAAATGCCGCCGATCGCCACGGTGCCGCCGTTTTCCACTTCCACGCGCGTCTGGATATGCTTGGTATGGATTGCCGGCCCGTTCGCCGTCTGCTCGCCGACACTGTCTTTCGTGATGTCGAGATCGAGAATGACGTGGCCATGCGGCGTGATCTGCGGCTCAACCTCCAGTTTGAGCGTTGCGCGCCGAAACTGCACGCCCGACATGCCATTGCCAACCTTCGCCTGATACGGCACTTCCATGCCCTGCTCGACGATCGACTTCACGCGGTCCGCCGTCACGACGCGCGGCCGCGAAACGATTTGTCCGCGCCCTTGCGCCTCCAGCGCGCTCAGTTGCACGTTGAGCAGCCGGGTGGCCTGCGCGACGAACAACGTGAGCCCGGCCGTCGCCGCGTCGAAACCGTTGATCGGCCCCGCCGACAAATCGTATACCACACCGTCCGCGCCGCCCGCGAACCCGGTCGCCGGATCGTTCTGCGCCGCGATGCCCAGCTTGACGCCGAGATTGCGCGACAGTCCCGCCTCGCCCTCGACGATCTTCGCCTCGATCATCACCTGCGGCGTCGGCTTGTCGATCAGCGCGACGAGTTCGGCGATCTGCCGCACGCGAGCGTCGAGATCGGTGATGAAGAGCAGATTCGTGCGGGCATCGGAGATGGCGGAACCGCGCTTCGACAGCACGCGCTGGCTGCCCGAGCCGGACAGCATCTTGCGCAGCTCTTCCGCGCGCGAATAGCGCAGCACGAACGTACGGCTCGCGAGCGGTTCGAGGTCCGCGGCGCGCGCGTGGGCCTCGAACCGCAGCTTCTCGCGCGCCGCCAGTTCCGCGAGCGGCGCGACCCAAATGACATTGCCGTGCCGCTCCATCGCGAGTCCGTGGACTTCGAGGAACGTGTCGAACGCGCGCCGCCACGGCACGGCGACGAGATTCATCGACACTTGTCCGCGCACCTTTTCGCTCGCGACGATGTTCAGGCCGGTGAAGCGCGCGAATGCGTGCAGCGCGGCGCTCAAGTCGGCGTTTTTCAGATCGAGCGTGATCGGCTTGCCGTCGTCGTCGCTCTGCGATGCGTCGCTCAGACGCTCGAGTTTCGGCAAAGGCACGGGCGGGCCTTCCAGCGCCTCTGCCGTTTCTGTCTTCTCCGTTTCCGCCTGCTCCGCCGCGGGCTTCGCGGGCTGCGCGTCGGACGTCGCGACGATAGGCGGGTCGACAGCCTGCGCGTCGAACGATGCGGGCAGCGGCGGAAGCGGCGGGACGATCGCATCGGCGCTATCGGCGGCAAACGCCGTGTGCGCAGACATCGACAGCGCAGCCGCCATTCCGATGAATCTGCCTGAAAGCTTCGCGAACCGGCTCACGTGCGATCCTCCGCGAAAGTCAGCTTGCGCGACATGCCGTCTTCTCGGGCGAGTTCGATTGCGCGCGGCACGACGCGCCCGAGCCGTTCGTCGCCGATTTTCTGCCCCGGCGCGAAGCTGTCGACGTCGCGGCCGCTTTGCAAAAGCGCCATCGCGCGACGCCGTGCGACGAACGTGCCCACCAGCAGCATGTCGCTTCCCTGCGCGGCGGCGTCCGCGCTGCCGAACGGATCGATGACGAACGCGTTGGCGCGCGACACTGCGGCGGGCGCGACCGCCGGCAACGTTTCGAAGATGCGCAATGTCGCTTCGATGGCGAGCGCGTTCGCCTGCCGCTTGATCTGCACGTTCTCGGGAACGACGAGTCGCGGCAGGCCGGCGAGCGCATCGAGAAAGCGCCGTAGCTCCGCGAAGCTGCCGTCCGCGCGCAGCTTGAGCGCGCGCTCAGGAAACGGCTCTCGCTGCTTCGGCGCCCCGCCTTTGACGGCGACAGGCTCGATGTCCGCGACGCGCACGCCGCTCTGGGCGGCCAGATCCGCGACCGCGCGCAACGCGTCGGCGGCGCTCCAGTGCTCCGGATCGAGGCGCCCCGACGACGCGCGCGCTCGCAAGCCGGACAGTTCGTCGGCAATGCGCGCCGCGTCCTGCGCCTTCGCTTGTGCCGCGGCCAACGCGACGCGGCTTTCATCGAGCCGGCTCGCGTCCGACATGCGCCACGCGCGCAGGCCGAACGCAAACACGACGACACTCAACGCGAGCGCGACACACGCGGTCCGTCGCCTCGACCAGTCGTCGAGCGGTTGCAGGATGGAGAGCGCGCCGCGCGAGCGCGTCTTCATGGCGATGTCCATCGGAATCGTGCTCATGGGCGTTCCCCCTGCGTTGCCGCCAAAACCGGACGTGCCTGACGCGACGCCGTTTCATCGCGCGAATGATCCGGCGCATAGCGCACCAGCGCGACGAACTCGAATCGCGCGGCGTGCTCGTCGGAGGCCGTCGATGCAGCGCGCCTGGCAGGCTGCGTCGACGGAATTCCGTTCGCGCGCCGTTTCATTTCGATCACTTCCACCGCCTGCACGCCGCGCAGGCGCTCCAGCCGCTTGAGCCATTGCGACGCTGCCTGCGAATCGGGTGCGAGCGCCGCCAGCTCGACCTCATTCGTTCGCTGCGACACGCGTTGAAGCGCGACGCCGCGTTGAAGAGGCGAGTCGGCGAGCGCTTCGAGCAGCGCGAGGAAACGCTCGCGCGGCAACGCCAACGGCTGCGCGGCCTCACGCGCGCGCCGCCGTTCGCTTTCTGCGCGCACGAGCCGTGCGTGTTCGTCGATCTGCGCGCTCGAAGCACGCAGCGACGTCTCCAGCGCGACACGCCGTTCATCCAGTCGCGCGCGCTCGAACAAGTCGCGGCCAGCGACGGCGCCAACGGCCGCGCAGCCCGCGAGCGTCACCGCGCCGATCAGCGCGAGCCGCTGCCGCCGTAGCTCGCGTCGCTTTCGCGCGCGATAAGGCAACAGATTGAATCCGTCGAGCATGGCAGCGTTCATTGCATCACCTCGCGCAACGCCAGGCCTACCGCAACCGCGAAACGCGGCGAATGCTTGTGCACCGTCTGAATCTCGGCCACCCCGTTGCAATAAGGCGCGGCTTCGAACGGCAATGCCGCGCAGCCGAAAGTCTTGCCGAGCACGGGAAGCGGAAGGCCCGCGTGCGCCATCAACTCGATCTGCCCGCCGACGTAGATGCAATCGAGCGGCGCGTGTTCGCCAGCGAGTTCGTGCAACGCGTCCGAAATGCTCCGATGCTCGGGCGCGGGATACCGGACTTCGTTTTCGACGCCGCGCGAGCCGACGAGCCAGCCGTGCAAGCCGCTGCTTTCCAGCCAGCAGACGAGATAGCGCGCGTCGGCGTCCAGTTCGACGGAACCTGCATGGCGCATCGCGCGCAATGCGGCGGCCGGCTCGCTGTCGATGGCCGATAGCGCGATGCCCGCCTCCGCCGCGGTCTCGACTCGCGCCTCGACGTGTCGCCGCGCCGTCGCCGCTATCGCGACCAGCGCGTCGCCGTCTTCCCGCGTCTGCACGGACCAGTCGACCGCCAGCGCGCCGCGTTCGATGCCCGCCGCGCGCTCGGCTTCGGCGAGTACGGCCGGCTCGAGCAAGCCGCGCGGATCGCCGCCGATCGGGGCTGCGAGCTGCTCGTGGGTGTCGATGAGTCGGGCGAGCGGAACTTGCGTCGTAAGCGTCGCCGACGACGGCAAGCCCATCGCGCAACGCAGCGCACGCCAAGCGCCGCTTTCCGGCAGCCGCCCGAACGCCTCGCGCAACGCCGCGACGATAGGCGCGCGATCGACGAAATCGCCGCCGACCACCGCACCCGACGGCAGCGCCACCGACTCCAGATGCTCGACACACACCGCCGCATTCGCCCTCAACCGCCTGCTCACGATGGCGAGGCGCACCGCGTCCTCGCTCACGTTGATGCCCGCCGCGTAGCGCCGCGTGACCGTCAGCATCGTGCCGCGCAGCATGTTTTCCTTGCTCATGACCGCTCCTTCCATTCGATCGCGCACCGAACCGTTCGGGCGCTTGATGTCGGAAGAATTGTCGCGAGCGCCGATCGCGGCGAACACTCGGCCGAATGGCCAACGCTCGCGTCGGAGGGATGCTTCCGCGCAGGATCGCGCGTATCTTGAAGACAACGGCAGACGCGTGTGCAGGCGCACACGGCGGCAGCGTGCGCCGTGTGCGTCAAGAAAAGTCCGAAACCCGGGCAGCTATAATCGCGTGACTGTTTTTGGTGGTGCTATGCAATCCTCTTCCCCGTCCAACCCGCCGTCCACGCCGCCCGAGAAGCCGAAAAAAGCCAAACGCCCATGGTGGGGGAGGCTCATGCTCGGATTTTTCGTCAGCGTTTTCGCGCTCGTCGTCTGCGCGGGTCTGGTGCTCGGCTACGCGCTCGTCGTTGCGATGCCGAACCTGCCGTCGCTCGAAGCGCTCACCGATTACAAGCCGAAGGTGCCGCTGCGCATCTACACGGCCGATCACGTTCTGATCGGCGAATTCGGCGAAGAGCGCCGCAGTGTCGTGCGCATTCAGGACGTGCCCGATCATCTGAAAAAAGCCGTGCTCGCCATCGAAGACGCGCGCTTTTACGATCACGGCGGCGTCGATCTCACCGGCATTCTGCGCGCGGGCTCGGTCGCCCTGACCAACGGCCACGCGTCGCAAGGCGCGAGCACGATCACGATGCAGGTCGCGCGCAATTTCTTCCTGTCGAGCGAGAAGACCTACACGCGCAAGATTTATGAAATGCTGCTCGCGTACAAGATCGAGCGCGCGTTGACGAAGGATCAGATTCTGGAGGTCTATATGAATCAGATCTATCTCGGGCAGCGCGCGTATGGTTTCGCGAGCGCGGCGCGGGTCTATTTCGGCAAGGATCTGAAGGACGTCTCGCTCGCCGAGGCGGCGATGCTCGCGGGTCTGCCGAAAGCGCCCTCGGCGTACAACCCGGTCGTCAATCCGAAGCGCGCGAAGGTGCGGCAGGAGTACATCCTGCAACGCATGCGGGAGCTGAACTTCATCACGCAGGCTGAGTACGAGCAGGCCGTGCAGCAGCCGCTCGTCGTGAAGGGACAGGGCCGCGAATTCAGTGTGCACGCCGAGTACGTCGCGGAAATGGTGCGTCAGATGCTGTACGCGCAATACCGCGAAGAAGCGTACACGCGCGGCCTGAATGTCGTGACGACGATCGATTCCGCCGACCAGGACGCCGCGTATCGCGCGGTGCGCAAGGGCCTGATGGATTACGAGCACCGGCACGGCTATCGCGGGCCGGAAGGTTACATCGATCTGCCGGCGAACGCGGATGACCGCGAGCAGGCCATCGACGATGCGCTCGCCGAGCATCCCGACAACGGCGAGATCGTCGCGGCGGTCGTGACGTCGGCGAGTCCGAAGGAAGTGAAGGCGAGCTTCATCGACGGCAACACGGCAACCATCAGCGGCAACGATCTGCGTTTCGTGCAGTTCGCGCTCTCGTCGCGCGCGCAGCCGAACTCGCGCATTCGTCCGGGCGCGATCGTGCGTCTCATGAAGGACGACGACGGCGACTGGATCATCACGCAATTGCCGCAAGTCGAAGGCGCGCTCGTGTCGATGGTGCCGCAGGACGGCGCGATCCGTGCGCTCGTCGGCGGCTTCGACTTCAACAAGAACAAGTTCAATCACGTCACGCAGGCATGGCGCCAGCCGGGATCGAGCTTCAAGCCGTTCATCTATTCGGCATCGCTCGAAAAGGGTCTCTCGCCCGCGACGATCATCAACGACGGACCGCTTTTCTTCAGCGCCGCCGAGACGGGCGGCCAGGCGTGGGAGCCGAAGAACTACGGCGGCGGCTTCGACGGCCCGATGACCATGCGCTCCGCGTTGCAGCGCTCGAAGAACATGGTGTCGATCCGCATCCTGAGTCATATCGGCACGAAGTACGCGCAGCAGTACATCACGCGCTTCGGCTTCGATGCGGACCGTCATCCCGCTTATCTGCCGATGGCGCTCGGCGCCGGCCTCGTCACACCGCTGCAAATGGCAGCCGGTTACGCGGTGTTCGCGAACGGTGGATATCGTGTGAATCCGTATCTGATCGCCGATATCACCGATCCGTACGGGCGCGTCGTGTCGCATCCGCAGCCGCTCGTCGCGCAGCAAAGCGCGCCGCTCGCGATCACGCCGCGCAACGCTTTCGTGATGAACAGCCTGTTGCAGAGCGTCGCGCAGCACGGCACGGGCGCGAAGACGAATCAACTGAAGCGCGGCGATCTGGCCGGCAAGACGGGCACGACGAACGATTCGCGCGATGCGTGGTTCGCCGGTTATCAGCGCACGCTCGTGGCGATCGCGTGGATCGGCTATGACAATCCGCGCAGCCTCGGCGACAAGGAAACGGGCGGCGGTCTTGCGCTGCCGGTGTGGATGGATTACATGGGCCGCGCGCTGAAGGGCGTGCCCGAGTACAAGCCGATGATGCCGCCCGATATCACGTCGCTCGGCAACGAGCTGTACTACGACGACATGACGCCGGGCCGCGGCTTCGTCGCAACGATCGGTGTGAGCCAGGCGCCGCCGCAGGAAGGCGTGTCAGGCGTGACTGCGCCCGCGCCCGAGGTTGGCGAGCAGGAAAAGCAGGACATCATGAATCTGTTCAAGGGGCAGTAACCCGGCCCCTGCAAAGCAAAGCGAGCGGACCGAAAGGCCGCTCGTTTTTTTTACGCCTCGATTTATGCCTTGAAGCGGATCGGCTCGCCGGCCTGCTCGCTCGAATATTTGCTCAGCGTCGCGAAGAATTCGCTGTTGTCGCGCGTGTCGCGCCAGGCGCCGTCGACGTATTTGTAGTGGAATCCGCCCGCCTTCGCCGCGAGCCAGATTTCGTGCTTCGGCGGCTGCAAGTTGACGATCACCTTCGTGCGATTCTCGAATTCCAGCGTGAGCACATTGCCGCTGCGCTCGAATTCGATGTCCGCTTCGGCGTTGTCCACCGAGCGCTCGATGGCCGTCAGCGCGGCCTCCGCCAGCGTCAGGTATTCCTGGTCTGTCATGCTAAACTCCATCGATTAAACGTATAGGGACGGTCATGCGAGTCGTTTTCAAGATGAGCGCGATTGTAGCGGCTTTGAGCATCGGCGCCGCGGCAACGCTCTCGCTCGGCGGTTGTGGGCAACGCGGTCCGCTGTATCTGCCAAGAGTGCCGCCGCTGCCGCAACGTCCCAACGACCTCCAGAATACGCCGCCTTCGAACGTCGCTCCGGACAGCGAAACGGCATCGAGACAGCCGCTCTCGCTTTCGCCCGAGACCGATCTCAAAACCAGTCCCAATGGTGCATCGGCGCCGAAAGCCGCGTCGTCCGCTTACTGATCCTCGAGCCTTAACGCCTTCGTGGCGCACTTTCGATTCCACGCATGAGTGATTCCGCATTCCACTACGTCGACGGCGTGTTGCACGTCGAAGGCGTCTCAGCCGCGTCGCTCGCGGACCAGTTCGGCACGCCGCTCTACGTCTATTCGCGCGATGCCCTCACGCGCGCCTATCACGCTTACGCCGATGCCTGCGCCGGCCGCAAGGCAACGGTGCACGTCGCGGTGAAGGCGAACAGCAATCTCGCGGTGCTCAACGTGTTCGCGCGCATGGGCGCGGGCTTCGACATCGTGTCGTCGGGCGAGCTCGCGCGCGTGCTCGCGGCCGGCGGCAAGGCGGAGAACACGGTGTTTTCGGGCGTCGGCAAGACGGTGGCCGAAATGCGCGAGGCGCTCGAAGCGGGCGTCAAGTGCTTCAACGTCGAGTCGATTCCCGAGTTGCACGCGCTCAACGAAGTCGCGAAGTCGCTCGGCAAGAAAGCGCCGGTTTCGCTGCGCGTGAATCCCGACGTCGATGCAAAAACGCATCCGTACATCTCCACCGGCCTCAAGTCGAACAAGTTCGGCGTCGCGTTCAGCGATGCGCGCGCGACGTACGCGCAAGCGCATGCCATGCCGAATCTCGATGTCGTCGGCATCGATTGCCATATCGGCTCGCAGATCACCGAAATCAGCCCGTATCTCGACGCGCTCGACAAGCTGCTCGAACTCGTCGAGCAGATCGAAGCGGACGGCATGAGCATTCGTCACGTCGATGTCGGCGGCGGTCTCGGCATCACCTACGACGACGAAACGCCGCCCGATATCGGCGTGTTCGTGAAGACGCTGCTCGATCACATCGAGAAGCGCGGCCACGGTCAGCGCGAAGTGTATTTCGAGCCGGGGCGCTCGCTCGTCGGCAACGCGGGCGTGCTGCTGACGCGCGTCGAGTTCCTGAAGCCGGGCGAGGAAAAGAACTTCGCCATCGTCGATGCCGCGATGAACGACCTCGCGCGTCCCGCGATGTACGAGGCGTTTCATCGCATCGTGCCGGTCGTGAAGCGCGACGAGAAAGCGCATACATACGATGTCGTCGGTCCGGTATGCGAAAGCGGCGACTGGCTCGGACGCGATCGCGAGCTGTCCATCGCGCCCGGCGATCTGCTCGCGATCTGCTCGGCGGGCGCGTACGGCTTCGTGATGAGCTCAAACTACAACACGCGTCCGCGCGCCGCCGAAATCATGGTCGATGGGGAACGCGCGCGGCTCGTGCGCGAGCGTGAGGAAGTGAAGCAGCTGTTCGCCGGCGAATCGATTCTGCCGGACTGAAGCGCCGCGCTTCGAACGAAAAAGCGATGCCCTGACAAGCATCGCTTTTTTTATGCGCGTCGCGCTTTGAGCCAGGCGATCACGCGCCAGCCGAGCAGCACGATCACGATCGAGCCGTAGATCTTCGGCAGTTCGAGATCGTGTTTGCCCGCCTTCATCCACCAGAAATGCAGGATCGCGAGCGCGGCGATCAGATAGATCGCGCGATGCAAGGTCTGCCAGCGACGGCCGAGCTTGCGCACCATCGCTTTCGGCGATGTGACCGCGAGCGGAATCAGCAGCACGAACGCCGCGAAACCGACCGTGATGAACGGCCGCTTGCCGATGTCCTTCAGCATCGCGGCGACATCGAACCATTTGTCGAACCAGATGTACGTCGTGAAGTGCAGTACGGCGAAGAAGAACGCGAAGAGACCGATCATCCGGCGAAAGCGCGCGAGCGCCGTCACGCCCGTCAGGCGGCGCACGGGCGTGATCGCGAGCGTGATGCACAGATACACGAGCGTCCAGAGGCCGGTCGAGCGCGTGATGAATTCGATCGGATTCGCGCCCAGGCCGCCCGTCGCGCCGAGCAGCACGAGACGTGCGAGCGGAAACAGCATCGCGACGAACACGACGATCTTGACCGGAACGATCCATCGCGGTCCCGTCGCGACGCGCGCGCTTTTGATCTGGGAAGCGGACGACATCGTTCAGAAGTTCTTCTTCAGATCCATGCCGGCATACATCGACGCGACCTGATCGCCGTAGCCGTTGAACATGAGCGTCTTGCGTTTCGGCTGAAAGAAACCGTCCTCGCCGATGCGCCGCTCCGTCGCCTGACTCCAGCGCGGATGATCGACATTCGGATTCACGTTCGAAAAGAAGCCGTATTCGCTCGGCGCGTAGAGATTCCAGCTCGTTGGCGGCTGTTTCTCGACAAAGCGGATTTTCACCAGCGATTTCGCGCTCTTGAAACCGTACTTCCACGGCACGACGACACGCACCGGCGCGCCGTTCTGGTTCGGCAGCACTTCGCCGTACAAGCCGACGGTCAGCAGCGTGAGCGGATTCATCGCCTCGTCCATGCGCAGACCTTCGGAATACGGCCATTCGAGGATCGGCGTCGAAAGTCCCGGCATCTGCGACGGATCGGCCAGCGTGATGAACTGCACGTACTTCGCGTTGCCCGTCGGCCCGGCGCGCTTGATGAGCTCCGACAACGACACGCCGATCCACGGAATCACCATCGACCAGCCTTCGACGCAGCGCAGCCGGTACACGCGTTCCTCGAGCGGCGCGAGCTTGAGAATGTCGTCGATGTCGTAGACCTTCGGATTCTTGATCGCGCCCTCGACGGACACTTTCCACGGCCGCGGACGCAGCGTGCCGGCGTGGGCGGCGGGATCGTCCTTGTCGGTGCCGAACTCGTAGAAGTTGTTGTAGCTCGTGATGTCCTTGAACGGCGTCGGCTTGTCGAGCGCGACGAACTTCGGGTTGGTCGTCGCGGCCAGCTTCTGGCCTTTGGCGTCGGGCGATGTCAGCGTCGCGTGGGCGAGGCCGCTCGCGCCGGCGAGTCCTGTCGCGGCGAGCGCGCCGAGCGAACGAAGCGTGCGCCGGCGATTCTCGAACACGTCGCGCGGCGTGATTTCGTGACTCGCAATGTCATCGCCGTACAGATTACGGCCTTGTTTGATCCACATGAAGCGTGACTCCTTCCGTTCATTCTTGTACGGAGAAAACAGCAGATTGGATGCCAGTATTCCACCGCAAAACGAAAAAAAACCGCCAGCGCTCGTCACGCATGGCGGTCTTTTTCGATTCGACGCTGCCGATCAGAGCTTGCCGTAACTATGCAAGCCCGAAAGGAACATGTTGACGCCGAGGAACGCGAAGGTCGTGACGATCAGGCCCGTCAGCGCCCACCATGCGGCGGCGGCGCCGCGCAGGCCTTTCATCAGGCGCATGTGCAGCCACGCGGCGTAGTTCAGCCAGACGATCAGCGCCCAGGTTTCCTTCGGATCCCAGCTCCAGTAGCCGCCCCACGCTTCCGCCGCCCACAGCGCGCCGAGGATCGTCGCGATGGTGAAGAACGCGAAGCCGACGGCAATCGACTTGTACATCACGTCGTCGAGCACTTCGAGCGACGGAAGGCGGTCCGCCATGAAACCGCGCTGCTTCGCGAGATACGCGACGGAGACCATCGCCGAGAGCGCGAAGCTGCCATAGCCGATGAAGTTCGCCGGAACGTGGATCTTCATCCACCAGCTTTGCAGCGCGGGGACGAGCGGCTGAATCTGCTGTGCATCGCGCGCGATCGAATACCACATCAGGAAACCGACCGCCGCGCTGATGACGAGCAGCACGAACGCGCCCATCGCGCGCGTCGAGTAATGCTGCTCGTAGTAGAGATAAAACAGCGACGTGATGAGGCAGAACAACACGAAGACTTCGTACAGATTCGAAATCGGAATATGGCCGACGTCCGAGCCGATCATGTAGGACTCGTACCAGCGCACCATCAGGCCGGTGAAGCCCATCAGCACCGCGACCCACGTCATGCGCGAGCCGATCGCGCCGCCCGTCTGCGAGCGCGTCGCAAGGCCGATCCAGTAGAAGAGCGTCGCGAGGATGAAGAGCGCGCTCATCCACAAGATCGCGGACTGGCTCGACAGGAAGTACTTGAGGAAGAAGTTCGTGTCGGCGCGAGCGAGGTCGTGCTGATAGAGCTGGATCGAGAAAAGCGACAACACCGCGATCAACGCGATCAGCAGGCGTACCGGTTTCCAGCGCCAGCCGAGCACGACGAACGTCGGCACGGCGCCGACCAGCACGGCCGTGTCGTACACGTCCATGTACGCGTGATAGCGGTTCAGCGCGAAACCCGCGCCCGCGACCATCGCGAGGGCGAAGAGCCAGTCGATCAGCGTGAGCCTGCGCAGGAACGGACGATCGTCGAACTCGGCGACATCGGGAAGCCCCGATGCCGGACGTTCCGTCTTGGCGGAGGCGTGGGAGGAAGTCTGTGTGAGGTCCATGATCTTACCGTGTTGAAACTTCCGAGTTCGGGGTCTCGGTTTGCGAATGCCGGTGCGCGTTTTGCGCCGGGGACGGATCGGCCGGTACTTCCGGCTTCACGCCGAGCGCCGCTGCGATCTGCGCGCGCGTACGCACGAACTCTTTCTCGAAATCGAACGTGCGGCGGGCGGTGGACATCGCCATCAGCACGCTCGCGCCGCCCTGGCCCGTATCTTTGAGCCAGAACCAGAGCCGGCGTTCGCGCACGTAAAACATCGCGAAAATGCCGACGACCAGCAGAAGGCTGCCAAGATACACCAGATTTTTACCCGGCGCGCGCGTCAACTGGAATACCGAAGCTTGCACTTGCCTGAAGTTGTCCAGTTGCAGAAAGACCGGCGAACCGTACAGAAAGCTGTCGGAAAGCGCGTTGATGGACGATTGCACGAACGCGGCGTTCTTATCGTCCACTTTAGCCGCGGGCTGGCCGTTTTGCTCTCGGGAAATCTGCCATACGTCCCACATCGCGCCTTCGAGCATCCTCATCAGCAGGCCGGCGGCTTTCTCCTGCTCGCCCTTCGGCACCGATTTGTCGATAAACATCGCGATGCTCTGGAAACCGCCAATCATCTGCGGATTCGTCGTCGCCTTGCCGGTTTCATCGGCGCCTGCGAAAAGATTCAGCACGCGGACGGCGCTTTCCTCCAGATGTTTCTGCAGTTCACCGTTTTCCTGCGGCACCGAACGCAACGCGAAACGATGCGCGGCTTCGGCGCGCGTCGCCGGCGTCGCGAGCGCGGCGCGCAGGTCCATCCACTGTTTGACGGTGC
This sequence comes from Caballeronia sp. ATUFL_F1_KS39, assembly GCF_023630985.1. Taxonomy (NCBI): domain Bacteria; kingdom Pseudomonadati; phylum Pseudomonadota; class Betaproteobacteria; order Burkholderiales; family Burkholderiaceae; genus Caballeronia; species Caballeronia sp. ATUFL_F1_KS39. The sequence continues at coordinate 59,838 of NZ_JALQDZ010000022.1, forward strand.
CCTGATCGTCGGCGGGAATGCGCAGATAGCGGAACGGATCGTTCGGGCTCAGGCGCATGCCCGCGAGGAACATACGCTGGCCGCTCACGTCCACGGGCACCATGTAGTTGCTGTATTCGCGCGCCTGGCCGTCCGTGCCGCGCACCTTGTATTGCACCGACGGGCCGATATTGCGCAGATCCGTCGGTCTCGACGTTTTGGCGCCTGAGCCGAGGCGCTCGTCGAATGCATCGCGCAGCGTTTCCTTCTTGCCGACGCCGCGCGCGTCGGGCGCGCCGCTGCCGTCGGTCATGTTCTCGACGTTGATCGCGCGGAAATCCGTGAACTCGACCGTCTCGCCCTGCGCGCCCGCGAACTGCGCGCCGATGGGCGCCGTGCCGCCGATCGTCCCGCTGAACGGCGCGGTCTTCGCGCTGCCGCCGGTCATCGGCCAGGCGGTCATTTCGAGTTTCGAGCCGCCGTCCTGAAAGCTCGATTGATAGATCGAAATGCCGTCATACGTGAACGGCTTGTTCACTTCGATGCGCGCCGGAATGCGCTTGCCTGTCTTGTGATCGATGACGACGATATCGCTCGCGAAGAGCTTCGGCATGCCGGTCGAGTAGTAATCGACGATGAACTTATTGAGCTGAATCGAGAACGGCAGGTCCTGAATGATCGAGCCGTCTTGCTGATTCAGTATCGCCGTGCCGACGAACTGCCCTTCGGGCACCCATGCGTAGCCGCGGAAAGTCGGATTCGACGTTGAAAGACGATGCTCGCGCGGAATGTCGTTGATGACGGCGTTGCTGTTGATCGGCGTCTTGTTGAACATCCACATCTGCAGCTTGATGGGCAGATTGCTGTCCAGCAGACCGCCGATACAGATCACGACGATCGCCAGATGCGCCGAGATATAGCCGATCTTGGTCATCGCGCCGCGCTTGGCGGTGATGAGCGTCGCGCCGTTGTCGGTCTCGCGCGTCTTGAAGCGGTAGCCCATCTTCGCGGACAGGCGTTCGAGCGTCGCGGCGGTCTGCGCGCGATCGGCCGTGACCGTGAACTCGCCCTTGTGATGGAACGCGCGCAGCCCGCCTTCGTGCACGCGATCCTTCCAGCTCTTGATGTCCGCGATCATCTTCGGGCTGTTTCGGATCACGCACAGCGACACCGAGATCACGAGGAAAATCAGGATCAGCATGAACCACCATGCGCTGTACACGGTGTAGATGCTCAAGCCACGGAAGATGTCCGCCCAGAACGGGCCGAACTGATTGACGTAGTTGGGATACGGATCGTCCTGCGTAAGCACCGTGCCGATGATGCTCGCGATCGCCAGAATGACCAGCAATGCGATGGCGAAGCGCATCGAACTGACGAGTTCGACGAAATGCCTGATGGCCCGACGGCTCGACTTCGACTGCAAACCCGATGTGGTGACGCTCATTCAAACTCCGGCTGGACAGCAAAAAAGGGTGGAGACGCTGGCGGTCTTTGTCGACCGACGTCCCACCCTTTTCTTGTTTTCGCGCCGGTCTTCTCGGATAGTCCGGGACCGGCTTCGTAGTATGGGCGATTCTCCGTCTCTGCATGGAGAACCGCTGGACGCTGACTGCTATGCGTTCAATGCAAACCGGCGATGTAGTCGGCGACCGCCTTCATCTCCGCTTCGTTCAGGCGCGAGGAAATCTGGTGCATCGGCTCGCTGTTGTTGCGTTGTCCCGATGCGAAGGCGTTCAACTGCGCCACTGTGTAATCGCCCCACTGCCACGACAGCCGCGGATACTGCACCGGAATGCCCATGCCCGTCGCGCCGTGGCACGCCGCACACGCCGGCACGCCCTTGTCCGCGATGCCGCCGCGGTAGATCTTCTGGCCCAACGCGACGTCGTTCTTGTCGCGCGCGTAATTGGGCTTTGCCTTCTGCGACGCGAAGTACGCCGCGACGTTCACCATGTCCTGATCCGATAGCGCGCCCGCGATGCCCGCCATGATCGGATTGTTGCGCGCCGGTGCCTTTGCACCCGGCTGCGTCTTGTAATCCTTCAACTGCTTGACGATGTACTCGGCGTGCTGCCCCGCGAGCCGCGGAAATGCCGCGCCGGCGCTGTTGCCGTCTGCCGCGTGACACGCCGCGCACACCTGAGTCGCGATAGCCTGGCCTCGCGTCACATCCGGCTTGGCCGGTTGCGCGGGCTCCGCCGCACTCACTGACGTCGATACCGCCAGACCACTCAAACCTGCACCGAAAGCCGCCGCTGCCCGAATCACCACCAGAGACCTGTACAGTCGGTTCATTCGCGTACCCTGTTTTTCGTCTTGTGAGAATGTGAGGTTCTGCAAAAAACGACGGCGACCGATCATCGCCGCAAGATACCCGAACTCGCTGAACGAAGAGGCCCAAAAGTACGCCTCTGAAAACTGTCTCGCTCCTTGTGGGTGCCGCCTGCGGCTTGGGTCTTGCGTGCCCGCTGATCTTTAAAAATCCGTCGTATTGTACAATAACCCGCTATACGCAAAGACGCCAGTCGGGGCATGCCCAGTATTTGCCGGGTTCTCAAGGCTTCGGTTTTCGCAGCGCTTTCGATTGGACCCGCCCATGTCATTCCTGCTTCATCAATCCCGCTTCTTCACGACCGTCAACCATCTGCGCGATCTGCCGCCGACGCCGCAACCCGAAATCGCATTTGCGGGGCGCTCGAACGCGGGTAAATCGACGGCGATCAATATCCTCTGCAATCAGAAGCGGCTTGCTTTCGCGAGTAAAACGCCGGGGCGCACGCAGCATATCAATTACTTCTCCGTCGGTCCGGAAGCCGCGCCGGTCGGCTATCTCGTCGACCTTCCCGGATACGGTTACGCCGAAGTGCCGGGCGCCGCGAAGGAACATTGGCAGCGGCTGCTTTCGACGTACCTGCAAAGCCGCGCGCAACTGTGCGGCATGATCCTGATGATGGATTCGCGCCGGCCGCTCACCGACCTCGATCGCATCATGATCGACTGGTTCGCGCCGACCGGAAAACCGATTCACGCGCTGCTCACCAAATGCGACAAATTGACGCGACAGGAGATGACGAACGCCCTGCGTGCGACCAAGAAATCCTTCGCCGAATATAAAGACGCGGGCTATCGCGGCGAACTTACGGCGCAGCTCTTTTCGGCGCTCAAACGGACGGGCATCGACGAGGCTCACGAACAGATCGAAAGCTGGCTGATACCGGAAGAAGCCGGCGAAAACGCGTCAGAAGACGCAGCCGAGTGAGCGCGGCGCGTGCGCGCCGGCATAAAAAAACCCGCCGCATAACGGCGGGTTAATAGCCTAATCGAATAACGACAGGCACCCGCTCAGGGAGGAGAAGCGGGGAGTCCGGCGGCAAGCGCCTCGCTCGATCGGTATGATATACCATTGTCTCAAAGCGGTTTCAGACGCAGCCAAGTGCTTGTTCGGCAAGGGTTTAGGCGTCTCGGAACACGTTTTCGACCTCCCCTGAAGACCACCCAAATTCGAGTCGAAATATGAGCTTCTATCCTCACCATCGCCCGCGCCGGATGCGCCGCGATGACTTCTCGCGCCGTCTGATGCGCGAAAACATCCTCACGACGAACGACCTCATCTATCCCGTGTTCATCGTCGAAGGTACGAATGTGCGGCAGGCCGTGCCGTCGATGCCCGGCGTCGAGCGCACGTCCGTCGATTTGCTGATGAAAGTCGCCGAGCAATGCGTCGAACTTGGCGTGCCGGTGCTGTCGCTGTTCCCGGCGATCGAACCGTCGATCAAGACGCCCGATGGCCGCGAAGCCACGAATCCGGACGGTCTCATTCCGCGCGCCGTGCGCGAGCTGAAGAAGAACTTCCCGATGCTCGGCGTGCTGACCGACGTCGCGCTCGATCCGTACACGAGCCACGGCCAGGACGGCGTGCTCGACGAAGAAGGCTACGTGAAGAACGACGAAACGAGCGAAATTCTCGTCGAGCAGGCGCGCACCCAAGCTGAAGCGGGCGTGGATATCGTCGCGCCGTCGGACATGATGGACGGGCGCATCGGCGCGATCCGCGAGATGCTCGAAAGCGAAAGCCACATCCACACGCGCATCATGGCGTATGCGGCGAAGTACGCGTCGGCATTCTACGGCCCGTTCCGTGACGCCGTCGGTTCCGCAGCGAATCTCGGCAAGAGCAACAAGATGACGTATCAGATGGACCCGGCCAACTCCGACGAAGCGATGCGCGAAGTGCGCATGGACATCGAGGAAGGCGCGGACATGGTGATGGTCAAGCCGGGCATGCCGTACCTCGACATCGTGCGGCGCGTGAAGGACGAGTTCCGCTTCCCGACGTACGCGTATCAGGTGAGCGGCGAGTACGCGATGATCAAGGCGGCCGCGCAGAACGGCTGGATCGATCACGACAAGGTCATGATGGAAGCGCTGCTCGCGTTCAAGCGCGCGGGCGCGGACGGCGTGCTGACGTACTTCGCGCTGGATGCGGCGCGGATCATTCGCGCTTCCGTGTAAGCGCCAAAAGGGCGATGCGAGTGCATCGCCCTTTTTTTATCCGTTCAGTTTATCGAGACTCTTCAGAAACGTATCCGCCGATTCATACCCGACCACGCGCGCGACTTCGTTGCCCTGCGCATCGAAGAAGATGATTCCCGGCGGCCCGAAAAGCTTGAAGCGCTTGAGGAGAATTTGATCGTTCGTGTTGTTGGCGGTCACGTCCGCGCGCAGAAGATTCAGTTGCGCGAGGCGCGCTTGCACACGGGCGTCGGAGAAAGTCAGCTTCTCCATTTCCTTGCACGACACGCACCAGTCCGCGTAGAAATCGAGCATCGCGGGACGCGCCGCCGCTTTGACCGCCGAGTCCAGTTCCGCCGATGAACGCACCGGCGCGAAGATCAGGCCCTGCGATCGCGCATTCGCCGACGGCTCGCTGCGGGAAGCCAGCACGGCGAGCGGGCGCAGCGGATCTGTCGAACCCGCCGCCAATCCGACGAGCAGCGTCGCCGCCCAGATCGCGAATGCCGCTCCGAGCCCGCGCCCGAGCCGCTTCCACACACCGACAGGCGCCGCCGCGCCCGACGAGAACAATCCGAGCGATGCCGCCGCGATCAGCAGCCATAGCGCCGCGAGCAGCATCTGCGCAACGCCGCCGATGACCGGCCAGACGATCCACAGCGCGGCCGCGAGCAGCACGACGCCGAAGAAGACCTTCACGCCGTCCATCCACGCACCGGCGCGCGGCAGAACCGAACCCGCGCCGAGCCCGATGACGAGCAGCGGCACGCCCAGTCCGATGCCCATTGCGAAGAGCGCGGCGCCGCCGAGCGCAGCGTTGCCGGTGTGCGCGATGAACGCGAGCACCGCGAAAAGTGGCGCAGTCATGCACGCGCCGACCACGAGCGCGGACAGCGCGCCCATCGCCGCGACTGCCGCGAACTTGCCGCCGCTGCGCTTCTGCGATGCTTCGTTGACGCCCGCTTGCCAGCGCGCGGGCAGCGCGATATCGACGCCCGAGATCAACGCGATGGCGAACGCCGCGAGCAGCAGGCCGAACGCGCCGAGCACCCACGGGTTCTGCAGCCACGCGCCGAGGCTTTGTCCGATCAACGCGGCAGCGACGCCGAGCGCGGTATAGACGAGCGCCATGCCGATCACGTACGAAACCGACAATGCGAATCCGCGCGAACGCGTCACACGCGCGCCTTCGCCGACGATGATCGCGGACAGAATCGGGATCATCGGATACGAGCATGGCAGGAGGCTCAGTACCATGCCGGCAAGGAAATAGAGTCCGACGACTGTGAAGAATCCGCCGCCCTCGAGCATCGATTGCGCGTAGTCGGCGCTGGTCGCGCGCTCGAACCAAGTGTCGCCGGTGTTTGCGCTCGTCGTCGCGGTCGGTGCCGCGCCCGCGGGCTGGAGCGCGTCGCCGCGCACACGATAGGCCTTCTCCATCGGCGGATAGCAGATGCCGCCATCCGCGCAACCCTGCGACGTCACCGCGAGCTCGAACGGCCCGTTCGCTTTCGTCACCGGAATACGGATGATCAGTTCGCCGCGATACGTCTCGACGTCCTTGTTGAACGTCTGATCGAAATGAACTTTGCCCGCCGGAAGTTGCGCCGCGCCGATGGTCGCGTCGCCGCTCTTCACCGCGAACGCGAAACGCTCACGGTACATGTAGTAGCCGTCGGCGATCTTGTAGCGCACGTCCACTTCGCCCGGCTTTTCGGATGCGCTGAATTTGAACGCGACGTCGGGCTCGAGGAAATCGTCGGCTGCGCGCGCGGCGCCCGACAGCAGCGCGAACGCCGCCAGGAAGAGAAACGCGCCGAAAAGTCGCCGCGTGACAAGGCGAGAAAACTCAAACATGAAGAGGACGCTGCGTTTCTGCGTTGACCCACTGGCCGTATCCCGGCGATGCATCGACCTGCCAGACGAGGATTTCGGGCGTTTCATATGGATGTCGAGCCTCGACGAAGCGCTGCAATTCTGCGCTGCGCGCGACGCTCGTCTTGAACAACAACTGCACTTCCTGCGACGACTCCAGCACGCCCTTCCAGTGATATTGCGACGACACGGCGCCGAGATTCGTCACGCACGCCGCGAGCCGCGCGTCCAGCGCCGCTTGCGCGAGCGCATCGGCTGCGGCGGCGTCGGGCAGCGTGGACAGCATCAAAACGACGGGGACGTTCACTCGGCGTGCTCCGAGAGGTTAATTGCGTATCGTAGCATCGGCGGCTGACACTCACTTTTACGCCTCGGCGCGCTGAAATGTCGCAGCCAGAAAGCAAAAAGGCCAAGCTCTAAGCCTGGCCTTTCTGGTAACAACCGAAAACGGGATTTATTCCGCTTCTTGCACTTCTTCCGTCTCTTCGACTTCCGGGCGATCCATCAGTTGGACCAGCGCCATCGGGGCGTTATCGCCGACGCGGAAACCGAACTTCAGGATGCTCAGGTAGCCGCCCGGGCGGTTCGCGTAGCGCGGGCCGAGGACGTCGAACAGCTTCGCGACGGAATCACGATCGCGCAGGCGGTTGAACGCCAGACGACGGTTCGCGAGCGACGGCTTCTTGCCCAGCGTGATGAGGGGCTCGACGACCTTGCGCAGTTCCTTGGCCTTCGGCAGCGTCGTCTTGATGACTTCGTGCTCGATCAGCGAGTTCGACATATTGCGGAGCATTGCCAGACGATGGCTGCTCGTGCGGTTCAGTTTCCGCAGACCATGCTTATGACGCATTTCAGTTCCTTTAACGAGTTTTGATCCAGCTCTTCTATTGCACCCTAATTTGCGTGCACGGGCCGGTCAGGTAAAAGCAAGACGCGGATTTTAAAGCAAAATCCGCGTCTTTGCCAAGTTACGCGACTGCGTTTGGTATTACTTGTCCAACCCGGCCGGCGGCCAGTTTTCGAGCTTCATACCAAGCGTCAGACCGCGCGACGCCAGCACTTCCTTGATTTCGTTCAGCGACTTGCGGCCGAGGTTCGGCGTCTTCAGCAGCTCGTTTTCCGTGCGCTGGATCAGGTCGCCGATGTAGTAGATGTTCTCGGCCTTCAGGCAGTTCGCCGAGCGAACCGTGAGTTCAAGATCGTCCACCGGACGCAGCAAGATCGGGTCGATCTGCGGTGCGCGCGACGGTGCTTCTGCTGCCGCTTCCGTGCCTTCCAGTGCGGCGAACACCGACAACTGATCGACCAGAATGCGAGCCGACTGGCGGATCGCTTCTTCCGGCGAAATCACGCCGTTGGTCTCGATGTTCATCACGAGCTTGTCGAGGTCGGTGCGCTGTTCGACACGTGCGCTTTCGACGGCGTAGCTCACGCGGCGAACCGGCGAGAACGACGCGTCCAGCACGATGCGGCCGATGATCTTGGCCGACTCTTCGCCATAGCGACGCACGTTGCCCGGCACGTAGCCGCGGCCCTTTTCGATCTTGATCTGAACGTCGAGCTTGCCGCCCTTCGACAGGTGAGCGATCACGTGTTCCGGATTGATGACCTCGCAGTCGTGCGCGAGTTCGATATCGCCGGCCGTGACAACGCCTTCGCCTTCCTTGCGCAGCGTCACCGTGACTTCGTCCCGGTTGTGCAGCTTGAAGACGACACCCTTCAGGTTCAACAGCAGGTTGACCACATCCTCTTGCACACCATCGAGCGTCGAGTATTCGTGCACGACGCCTGCGATCGTCACTTCGGTCGGCGCGTAGCCGATCATCGACGACAGCAGCACGCGCCGAAGCGCGTTACCCAAGGTGTGGCCATAGCCGCGTTCGAACGGCTCCATAACCACTTTCGCATGGTTCTCACCAAGCGATTCAACTGCAATGATCTTGGGCTTCAACAAACTGGTTTGCATAGGTTTTCCTTTTCAATACCCTCGGCTCGTTACACCGATAAGGCTGACCGGTGACAACCTGAAAATAAACAGCCGAGGCCACCTCTTGCCACGAGCAATCAGGCTCCCCGGCTGTCCATCCATTACCGCCGCGATTAACGCGAATACAATTCGACGATCAGGCTTTCGTTGATGTCGCCGGCGATGTCGCTACGCTCGGGCATCGACTTGAACGTGCCTTCGAACTTCTTCTCGTCGACCGACACCCAGCTCGGCATGCCGCCTTGCTGCGCCAGCGAGAGAGCTTCGACGATACGAGCCTGCTTGCGCGACTGCTCGCGCACGGACACGACGTCGCCCGACTTCACTTGCAGCGACGGGATGTTCGCGACTTGGCCGTTCACCATGATCGCCTTGTGGCTCACGAGCTGACGTGCTTCAGCGCGCGTCGAGCCGAAGCCCATGCGATACACGACGTTGTCGAGACGCGACTCGAGCAATTGCAGCAGGTTTTCGCCCGTCGGGCCCTTGCGGCGGTCGGCTTCAGCGAAGTAGCGGCGGAACTGACGCTCCAGCACACCGTAGATACGCTTCACTTTCTGCTTTTCGCGCAACTGGGTACCGTAGTCGGACGTACGCGCGCCCGAGGTGCGGCCGTGCTGGCCGGGCTTGCTGTCGAGCTTGCACTTGTCGGCGAGGGAGCGGCGTGCGCTCTTCAGGAACAGATCAGTGCCTTCACGGCGGGACAGCTTTGCTTTGGGACCGGTATAGCGTGCCACGTTGCATCCTTAAATATTGATCACGCAAACTTCCGTTGAACTTCAGTCTGCGCTAGTCCGAACCCTTTGGGCCGAACGGTGGGCTTAGTCAAAACTTACTAACGCACGAAACCCGCCGATACTCGCGCATCGACAGGCAACATGCGGTTGCGTCGACGTATTAGATACGACGGCGCTTCGGCGGACGGCAGCCGTTGTGCGGGACCGGCGTCACGTCGGAGATCGCGGTGATCTTGATGCCAAGACCATGCAACGCGCGCACCGCCGATTCGCGGCCAGGACCGGGGCCCTTGATCCGCACTTCGAGGTTCTTCACGCCGTATTCCATTGCCACGCGACCAGCCGATTCGGCTGCGACCTGAGCTGCGAAGGGCGTCGACTTACGCGAGCCCTTGAAGCCCTGACCACCCGAGGTCGCCCATGCCAGCGCGTTACCTTGACGGTCGGTGATCGTGATAATGGTGTTGTTGAACGACGCGTGAACGTGAACCACGCCCTCGGCGACGTTCTTCTTGACCTTCTTGCGAACGCGTTGCGCCGCGGAGTTGTTCGAAGCCTTAGCCATTACGTTTTCCTGTAACTGTCAGTTCCGCTTACTTCTTCAGCGATTGCGCTGCACGACGCGGACCCTTGCGCGTACGGGCATTCGTGCGCGTACGCTGGCCACGCAGGGGCAGGCCCTTGCGGTGGCGCATGCCGCGGTAGCAACCCAAGTCCATCAGGCGCTTGATGTTCATCGTCACTTCACGGCGCAGGTCGCCTTCGACGATGAACTTGCCCACTTCGTCACGCAGCTTTTCGAGGTCTGCGTCGGTAAGGTCTTTGACCTTCTTCGAAAATTCCACGCCAGCAGCGGTGCAGATGCCACGCGAACGCGTGCGGCCGATGCCGAAGATTGCCGTCAGGCCGATCTCGGTATGCTGGTGATTCGGGATGTTAACCCCTGCGATACGAGCCATTGTTTTTCCTCAAACAAAAAGCGCAAGCAAAAGCGCGGCGTTCAGCCTTGACGCTGTTTGTGGCGCGGATCAGAGCTGCAAATCACGCGCACAACGCCCTTGCGCTTGATGATCTTGCAATTGCGGCAAATGCGCTTAACCGATGCCATCACTTTCATGATATTACCCTTTTTTCAAATCACTTCGCCCGGAACACGATCCGTGCACGAGACAGATCGTAAGGCGTCAATTCAACCGTAACCTTGTCGCCCGGCAGGATGCGGATGTAGTGCATCCGCATCTTTCCGGAAATATGTCCCAGGACGACATGGCCATTTTCCAATTTCACCCGGAAAGTAGCGTTGGGAAGGTTTTCGATGACCTCACCCTGCATCTGGATAACATCGTCTTTGGCCATAGTCCTTATTAACGCATCGGGACGTTGCCACCCTTGAAGTTTGCCTTCTTGAGCAGCGATTCATATTGTTGCGACATAACGTACGACTGCACCTGAGCCATGAAGTCCATCGTGACGACGACAATGATCAGCAGCGACGTTCCACCAAAATAAAACGGCACGTTCCAGCGCAACACCAGAAACTCAGGCAGCAGGCACACGAATACGATGTAGATCGCACCAGCCAGCGTAAGACGCGTGAGGATGCGGTCGATATATCGTGCAGTCTGATCGCCCGGACGGATACCCGGAACGAAAGCACCGCTCTTCTTCAAGTTGTCGGCGGTCTCCCGGCTGTTGAACACCAATGCGGTGTAGAAGAAGCAGAAGAAGACGATCGCCAACGCATACAGCAGCACGTACACCGGTTGACCGGGCTTCAGCGCCTCGGCCACGTTGTGCAGCGTGTTCGCGAACCAGTTGGTGCGCGTACCCGAACTGAACCAGTTCAGGATGGTTGCCGGGAAGAGGATGATCGACGACGCGAAGATCGGCGGAATCACACCCGACATGTTCAACTTCAGCGGCAGATGAGACGACTGTCCGCCGTAAATCTTGTTACCGACCTGGCGCTTCGCATAGTTCACGAGGATCTTGCGCTGACCGCGTTCGATGAACACGACCAGATACGTGACCGCCGCGATCAAGACCACGATGATGATCGCCGAGATGATGCTCATCGAACCGGTGCGAACCAGTTCGAACAGACCACCGATCGCGTTCGGGAAACCCGCTGCGATACCACCGAAGATGATGATCGAGATGCCGTTGCCGAGACCACGCTCCGTGATCTGCTCACCGAGCCACATCAGGAACATCGTGCCCGTCACGAGCGTGACGACCGTCGTCAGCCGGAACACCATGCCGGGGTCCAGCACCAGAGCCGGCTGGTTTTCCAGCGCGACCGCGATACCGAACGCCTGGAAGGTCGCCAGAACCACCGTGAAGATACGCGTGTACTGCGTGATCTTACGTTGTCCCGCCTGCCCTTCCTTCTTCAGCGCCTCCATCTGCGGCGACACGATCGACAGCAACTGCATGATGATCGACGCCGAAATGTAGGGCATGATGCCCAGCGCAAAGATCGTGAACCGCGACAGTGCGCCACCCGAGAACATGTTGAACATGCCAAGGATGCCGCCCGACTGGCTCTGGAACAGCTTCGCCAGTTGATCCGGATCGATGCCGGGCACCGGAATATGCGCCCCAATGCGGTAGACGATCAGCGCAAGCAGCAGGAACACTGCACGCCGGCGCAGATCGCCGAATTTCGCCGCGCTTCGACCGGTTTTTGCGAGACTCGGGCTGTTAGCCAAGTACCTTCTCCGATGCTAGTGCTAGTAACGGCGAAAGCGCGTTACTCGGCGAAAGAGCCGCCAGCGGCTTCGATTGCCTCACGGGCGCCCTTCGTTGCCGTCAGGCCCTTCACCGTGACCTTGCGCGTGATCTCGCCGGTCTTGATGATCTTCGCGCTCTTGATGAGCTCGCCGACCAGACCCGCTTGCTTCAACGCCAACAGATCGATTTCGTCGACCGGCAGCTTCTCGAGATCAGCCAGGCGCACTTCACCGACGAATTCCTTCGTCAGCGAGGTGAAGCCGCGCTTCGGCAGACGACGCTGCAGAGGCATCTGACCGCCTTCGAAGCCGACCTTGTGAAAGCCGCCCGAACGCGATTTCTGACCCTTGTGGCCGCGGCCAGCGGTCTTGCCGAGGCCCGAACCGATACCGCGACCGACGCGACGCTTAGCGTGCTTCGCGCCTTCCGCCGGCTTCAGGTTATTCAATTCCATGTTCAACTCCTTGGATCCGTAGGTCGCGCTTAGGCGATGACCTTAACGAGGTACGAGACCTTGTTGATCATCCCGCGCACTGCCGGCGTGTCCTGCAGCTCGGAAACCGAGTTCAGGCGACGCAGGCCGAGGCCACGCACCGTTGCGCGGTGCGATTCGCGGGTCCCGATCAGGCTCTTGACGAGCTGAACCTTGACAGTTTTTTCAGACATGGTGACCACCTTAGCCCAGAATGTCTTCGACGGACTTACCACGCTTCGCAGCGATGTCTGCCGGGGTCGACTGCTTGCGCAGGCCGTCCAGCGTCGCACGAACGAGGTTGTACGGGTTCGTCGAACCGTGGCTCTTGGCCACAACGTTTTGAACGCCCATCACGTCGAACACTGCGCGCATCGGGCCGCCAGCGATCACGCCGGTACCGTCCTTCGCCGGAGCGAGGAGAACCGCCGATGCGCCGTGCTTGCCGTGCACTTCGTGTTGCAGCGTGCCGTTCTTCAGGGGCACCTTGAACATGTTGCGGCGGGCCTGCTCCATTGCCTTTTGAACGGCAACCGGAACTTCCTTGGCCTTGCCCTTGCCCATGCCGATTCGGCCGTCACCGTCGCCAACCACGGTCAGTGCGGCGAAGCCGAGAATACGGCCACCCTTCACGACCTTGGTCACGCGGTTGACCGAAATCATCTTTTCGCGCAGGCCGTCGTCGCGTTCGTCAGCCTGAACTTTCGCTTGCATCTTTGCCATGACGAATTCTTCCCTTAGAACTTGAGCCCGGCTTCACGCGCCGCATCAGCCAGCGCCTTCACGCGGCCGTGGTAGCGGAAACCCGAGCGGTCAAAGGCGACGGATTCGATGCCGGCAGCCTTGGCCTTTTCGGCGATACGCTTGCCGATCAAGGTCGCGGCGTTGACGTTGCCGCCCTTGCCCGACTTGTCGGCCAGTTCAGCGCGCACTTCAGCTTCCAGCGTCGAGGCGCTTGCCACGACCTTCGTGCCGCATGCCGAGAACACTTGCGCGTAGATATGCGTATTCGTGCGATGCACGGCCAGACGCGGAACCTGCAGCTCAGCGATCTTGATACGCGTCTGACGAGCGCGGCGCAGGCGAGATTGAGTCTTATCCATGATTGCGCACCCTTACTTCTTCTTCGTTTCTTTGAGGATCACGACCTCGTCGGAATAGCGCACGCCCTTGCCCTTGTACGGCTCGGGCGGACGATAGCCGCGCACTTCTGCTGCGGTCTGTCCGACTTTCTGCTTGTCGATCCCCTTGATCACGATTTCGGTCTGCGACGGGGTTTCAGCCTTGACGCCTTCCGGCATCTGGTGCACCACGGGGTGCGAGAAACCCAGCGACAGGTTCAGCTTGTCGCCTTGCGCTTGCGCACGATAACCGACGCCAACCAGCGTCAGCTTGCGCTCGAAACCCTTGGTGACGCCTTGCACCATGTTCGCCAGGAGGGCGCGCATCGTGCCGGACATCGCGTTCGCTTCGCGGCTTTCATCCGTCGGAGCCAGCTTCAACGTGCCGTCTTCGTTCGTCACGGCAACCAGCTTGTTGACCGGTTGCGAGATCGTGCCGAGCGGACCCTTCACGGTGATGACGTCGCTCTTGATGGCCACTTCCGCGCCTTGCAGCGCGATCGGGCTTTTACCTACTCGAGACATGTTTCTTCTCCTTAGGCGTTAAGCGACGTAGCAGATGACTTCGCCACCGACGCCGTTCTGGCGCGCCTTGCGGTCGGTCATCACACCCTTCGGCGTCGACACGATTGCAACGCCCAGGCCGTTCATCACGGTCGGGATGTCATTGCGACCGCGGTACACGCGCAGACCGGGCTTCGATACGCGCTCGAGGCGCTCGATAACCGGACGGCCAGCGTAGTACTTCAACGCGATGTTCAATTCCGTCTTCGCACCTTCCGACTTGACTGCGAAGTCGTCGATATAACCTTCGTCCTTCAAAACCTGCGCAATCGCAACCTTGACTTTCGACGAGGGCATAGTCACCGAAACCTTCTCGACCATCTGCGCATTGCGGATGCGAGTCAGCATATCGGCGATAGGATCACTCATGCTCATTTATGTTTCTCCTATTACCAGCTCGCCTTGGTCAGGCCAGGGATTTCGCCGCGGAAAGCGATTTCACGAATCTTGCCGCGTGCGAGTCCGAACTTGCGGAACGTGCCACGCGGACGACCCGTGATCGCGCAGCGGTTACGCTTGCGAGTGGGGTTCGAGTTACGCGGCAGTTGTTGCAGTGCCAGACGCGCGAGGTAACGCTCTTCGTCCGACTTGCTTGCGTCGTCGATCACAGCCTTCAGCTCAGCACGCTTCGGAGCGTACTTGGCTGCCAGGCGCGCGCGCTTCTTTTCACGTTCGATCAGTGCCAGTTTAGCCACGGTAACCTCAGTTTCTGAACGGGAACTTGAAGCCGGCGAGCAATGCCTTTGCTTCTTCGTCGGTCTTCGCGGTGGTCGTGATGCTGATGTTCAGCCCACGCAGCGCGTCGATCTTGTCGTAGTCGATTTCGGGGAAAATGATTTGCTCTTTCACACCGATGTTGTAGTTACCACGGCCGTCGAACGCCTTGCCCGACACACCGCGGAAGTCGCGCACGCGAGGCAGCGCAACCGTCACGAAACGGTCCAGGAATTCGTACATGGCATTGCCACGCAGGGTAACCATCGTGCCAATCGGGTAGCCTTCGCGGATCTTGAAACCAGCGATTGCCTTGCGCGACTTGGTGATGACGGGCTTTTGGCCCGCGATCTTCGTGAGGTCACCAACGGCGTGCTCAAGCACCTTCTTGTCAGCGACGGCTTCGCCAAGCCCCATATTCAGGGTGATCTTGGTGAGGCGCGGCACTTCCATAATCGACTTGTAGCCGAACTTTTCAACCAGTTCCGGCACAACCTTTTCTTTGTAAATCTCTTGCAGACGAGCCATTTTTTAACTCCGCGTCAGGCGTTAAGCGTGGCGCCGGTCGACTTCAAGAAGCGAACCTTCTTGCCGTCTTCGACCTTGATGCCCACACGCGATGCCTTGCCATTCGCGTCGACCAATGCGACGTTCGAAATATGCAGCGGCATCGTTTTGGCTTCCACACCGCCCGTCGTACCCTTCATCGGGTTCGGCTTCACGTGCTTCTTGACGAGGTTGATGCCCTCGACGGTGACACGGTCGTCCGCAACGGCCAGCACGGTGCCGCGCTTGCCCTTGTCCTTGCCGGTGGTGACGATGACTTCGTCACCCTTGCGAATCTTGTTCATCGCGACTCCTTACAGCACTTCCGGAGCGAGCGAAACGATCTTCATGAATCGTTCGCTACGCAGTTCACGCGTAACCGGCCCGAAAATACGCGTGCCGATCGGCTCGAGCTTCGTGTTCAGCAGAACGGCGGCATTGCCGTCGAACTTGATGAGCGAGCCATCCTGGCGACGCACGCCCTTGGCCGTACGAACGACCACGGCGTTGTAGATTTCGCCCTTTTTCACGCGTCCGCGCGGCGTCGCTTCCTTGACGGTCACCTTGATGATGTCGCCAATGCTTGCGTAACGACGCTTCGAGCCGCCGAGCACCTTGATGCACATGACTTCACGCGCACCCGTGTTGTCGGCCACTTCAAGCCGAGTTTCGGTCTGGATCATGGTTTATCTTTCCCAACTTAATCCGATTGCACCACCATGGCACAGCCGGTCAGTCTTGGTCCCGTCAGCCAAATGGCTGCTTGGGTTAGAACAGGCAGCAACGGCAGACGAAACCCGCCATCGCAATCCGGTGAATCTGTCGACTCAGGCTAGCGCCCGAACCGGCTTCCCCCACCAATTTCGCCCGCGACGGGGCTCCCACAAAGAGGGAAGACCGAGATTATAACAAATAATCCCGGTCTTGCAAGCGAAACTTACTGCGATACAACTACTTACAGCATCGCGGCACTACAACTTCAGCTTTAGATCACGCGAGCCGCTTCTACCAGCTTCGACACAACCCAGGCCTTCGTCTTCGAAATCGGACGAGTTTCCTGGATTTCGACGAGATCGCCTTCGTTGTACGTGTTCGCGTCGTCATGCGCGTGGTACTTCTTCGAACGCACGACGTACTTGCCGTAGATCGGATGCTTCACGCGGTGCTCGACCAGCACGGTGACCGTCTTGTCCATCTTGTTGCTGACGACCTTGCCGACCAGCGTCCGCTTGAGCGAGGTTTTTACGCTATCGTTCATTTCTGGTTCGCCTTCTCGGTCATGACGGTACGCACGCGTGCGATGTCGCGACGGACCTTCTTCAGCTGGCTCGTGTTCGTGAGCTGCTGGGTCGCGAGCTGCATACGCAAGCCAAATTGCGCCTTGAGCAGATCCGACAGCTCCTTGTTGAGCGCGGCCTGGTCTTTTTGGCGAAGTTCAGTTGCCTTCATCATTTACTCCTTAGGCGCCGAGCTGACGGACCACGAAGTTCGTCTTGAGCGGCAGCTTGGCTGCCGCCAGACGGAACGCTTCGCGCGCCAGTTCTTCGGAGACACCGTCCATTTCGTACAGCATCTTGCCCGGTTGAATTTCAGCGACGTAGTACTCAGGGTTACCCTTACCGTTACCCATACGCACTTCGGCCGGCTTTTGAGAAATCGGCTTGTCCGGGAAGATACGGATCCAGATCCGGCCGCCACGCTTGATGTGACGCGTCATTGCACGACGCGCCGCTTCGATTTGACGCGCGGTCAAACGGCCGCGACCGATAGCCTTCAGACCGTATTCACCGAACGACACCGCGTTGCCGCGCGTCGCCTTACCGGTGTTACGACCTTTCTGCTCTTTGCGATACTTTCTGCGTTTCGGTTGCAGCATCGTTATTCTCCAGTCTTCGCGTCACCGCCAGCGCGACGGGGTGCGCCACGACGCGCGCCGCCCGGAGCGCCTTCACCGTCACGGCGCGGACGGCGATCGCCACCCGGACGTGCGTTGCGGCGCGGACGCTTTTCTTCCGCCACTTCTTCCACGACCGGCGCTTCGTTGCGGCCCAGGGTATCGCCCTTGTAGACCCACACCTTCACGCCGATGATGCCGTACGTGGTCTTCGCTTCGGACGTCGCGTAGTCGATATCCGCACGCAGCGTATGGAGGGGCACGCGACCTTCGCGATACCACTCGGTACGAGCGATTTCGATACCGTTCAGACGACCCGCGCTCATGATCTTGATGCCTTGTGCACCAAGACGCATCGCGTTTTGCATCGCGCGCTTCATCGCACGGCGGAACATGATCCGGCGCTCGAGCTGCTGCGTGATGGAATCGGCGATCAGTTGCGCGTCCGTTTCCGGCTTGCGAATCTCTTCGATGTTGACGTGAACCGGAACGCCCATGCGCTTCTGCAGTTCAGCCTTCAGCGATTCGATGTCCTCGCCCTTCTTGCCGATGACAACGCCCGGACGCGAGCTGTAAATCGTGATGCGCGCGTTCTTCGCCGGACGCTCGATGACGACGCGACCAACCGAAGCGTTCTTCAGCTTCTTCTTCAGGTATTCACGAACACCGATGTCTTCCTGCAACATCGCCGCGAAATTGTTGTTGTTCGCATACCAGCGCGAAGCCCAATTGCGGCTGACGGCCAAACGGAAGCCAGTCGGATGAATTTTCTGTCCCATCGTTGGCTCCTTAATTCCCGACCGTCACAGTGATGTGACAGGATTGCTTCTCGATGCGGTTACCACGACCCTTTGCGCGTGCGGTGAAACGCTTCAGCGAAGCAGCCTTGTCGACGTAGATGCTCGTGATCTTGAGCTCGTCGATGTCGGCGCCTTCGTTGTGTTCCGCATTCGCGATCGCAGACAGCACGACCTTCTTGACGATACCCGCCGCCTTCTTCGGCGAGAACGTCAGGACGTTCAGCGCCTTGTCGACCGGCAAACCACGAATCTGGTCAGCCACAAGGCGCGTTTTCTGCGCCGAGATGCGGGCACCGCGATGAATTGCTTTCACTTCCATCTTGATTGCCCCTTATTTCTTGGCCTTCTTGTCGGCCGCGTGACCCTTGAACGTACGGGTCAGTGCGAACTCGCCAAGCTTGTGGCCGACCATGTTTTCCGTGACGTACACCGGAACGTGTTGGCGACCGTTGTGAACAGCGATCGTCAGACCGATGAAGTCCGGCAGAATCGTCGAACGACGCGACCAGGTCTTGATCGGCTTCTTGTCACGCGTCGATGCAGCCGCCTCAACCTTCTTCAGCAAATGAGCGTCGCAGAACGGACCTTTTTTAGCAGAACGTGTCATTGCCTACTCCTTAACGCTTGTGACGGCGCTGGACGATCATCGTCGTCGTGCGCTTGTTGCTGCGGGTGCGATAACCCTTCGTCGGCGTGCCCCACGGGCTCACCGGATCGCGACCTGCAGCCGTCTTACCTTCACCACCGCCGTGCGGGTGATCGACCGGGTTCATTGCAACACCACGCACCGTCGGACGGATACCGCGCCAGCGGTTCGCACCGGCCTTACCGATTTGACGGAGGCTGTGCTCTTCGTTGCCGACTTCACCGATCGTTGCGCGGCACTCGACGTGCACGCGGCGGATTTCGCCCGAACGCAGACGCACTTGAGCGTAGACGCCTTCGCGCGCCAGCAGCATTGCCGACGTACCAGCCGAACGCGCGATCTGCGCGCCCTTGCCCGGCAGCATTTCGATGCAGTGGATCGTGGTACCGACCGGGATATTGCGGATCGGCAGAGCGTTGCCTGCGCGGATCGGCGCTTCCGAACCGGACATCAGTTGCGCGCCGACTGCCACGCCCTTCGGCGCGATGATGTAGCGACGCTCGCCGTCTGCGTACAGAACCAGCGCGATGTTCGCGCTACGGTTCGGGTCGTACTCGAGACGTTCGACCTTTGCCGGAATGCCGTCCTTGTTGCGACGGAAATCGACGATACGGTAGTGCTGCTTGTGACCACCACCTTGGTGACGCGTGGTGATACGGCCGTTGTTGTTACGGCCCGCCGACTTGGATTGCGTGTCGAGCAGCGCTGCGTGCGGCTTGCCCTTGTGCAGATCCTTGTTGACGATCTTGACCATCGCGCGGCGACCCGGCGAGGTCGGCTTAACTTTCACGATTGCCATGATTACTTGGCCTCCGCTTCAAAGTTGATTTCCTGGCCGGGCTTCAGGCAGACGTACGCCTTCTTCACGTCCTTGCGCTTGCCATTGAAGCGGCCAAAGCGCTTTGCCTTGCCCTTCGTGACGAGCACGTTGACGGAATTGACTTCGACCTTGAACAGCAGCTCGACAGCAGCCTTGACTTCCTGCTTCGTGGCGTCCGGCGCGACTTCGAACACGACTTGTTCGTTCTTGTCGGCAACCAGCGTCGCCTTTTCGGAGATCACCGGCGCGAGCAGAACTTGCATCAAACGATGATCGTTTTTGCGAATCTCGCTCATGACAGCAACTCCTCGATCTGAGCGACCGCAGCCTTCGTGATCAGAACCTTCTTGAAGTAGATCAGCGAGAGCGGGTCGGCGTAACGCGGCTCGACAACCGCCACGTGGGCCAGGTTGCGCGACGCGAGGTACAGGTTTTCGTCGACCGTATCGGTGATGACCAACACGGAGTCGAGACCCATTGCCTTGAATTTTTCGGCCAGCAGCTTGGTCTTCGGGGCTTCGAGCACGAAGTCTTCGACCACGGCGATACGACCTTCGCGAGCCAACTGCGAGAAAATCGAGCGGAGACCCGCGCGATGCATCTTCTTGTTGACCTTGTGCGAGAAGTTTTCTTCCGGCGAATTCGGGAAGATACGACCACCGCCGCGCCACAACGGGCTCGACGACATACCGGCACGAGCGCGGCCCGTACCTTTCTGACGCCACGGCTTCTTGGTGGTGTGCTTGACCTGCTCGCGGTCCTTCTGCGCGCGGTTGCCGCTACGTGCGTTCGCCTGATAAGCGACGACGACCTGGTGAATCAGGGCTTCGTTGTAATCGCGACCGAACACGACGTCCGATGCGTTCACGCCAGCGCCTTCCTGACCATTGGCATTCAGGAGCTTAAGTTCCATTATTTCGCTCCTTTCACAGCACGCGTCTTGACGGCCGGGGTCACGAAGACCTTGCCGCCCTTCGCACCCGGAACAGCACCGCGGACGAGCAGCAGATTGCGCTCAGCGTCGATGCGGGCGATTTCGAGATTCTGGACCGTGACGGTCTCGTCACCGAGGTGACCGGTCATGCGCTTGCCCGGGAACACGCGGCCCGGATCCTGCGCCATACCGATCGAACCCGGAACGTTGTGCGAACGCGAGTTACCGTGCGATGCGCGGCCCGAAGCGAAGTTGTAGCGCTTGATCGTACCGGCGTAGCCCTTACCGATCGACGTGCCTTGCACGTCAACTTTCTGGCCGACTTCGAAAATATCCGTACCGACGACGGCACCATTCGACAGTTCACCTGCCTTGGCCGCATCGATATGGAATTCCTTGAGGATTTCACCGGCTTGAACGCCGGCTTTGGCGAGGTGGCCCGCCAACGGCTTCGTCACGCGCGATGCGCGGCGAGTACCGAATGCAACCTGAACGGCGGTATAACCATCCGTTTCAACGGTCTTGATCTGCGTCACGCGGTTGTCCGACACGTCCAGCACGGTGACGGGGATCGAATCCCCCTCAGGCGTGAAGATACGGGTCATGCCAACCTTGCGACCTACGAGTCCAAGGCTCATCGTTTTCTCCATTCCCAACTGCGATTGGTCGGGGCTGATTTACAAATGCCGGCTTCGTTACGAGAAACTGGGTCGGCTATTCTTGCACCACTTTCTTGCGCCTTTGCATGCGCATAGGCGCGAAAAGCCTTGGAGTATAACAAGGCTTTTCGAATCCTGCAAGCAATCAAAGACTTAGCTCAGTCTGGCACGCCAGCGGAGCTTTTGGACTTACTGCAGCTTGATTTCGACGTCGACGCCTGCCGGCAGGTCGAGCTTCATCAGCGCGTCGACGGTCTTGTCCGTCGGATCGACGATGTCCATCAGGCGCTGGTGGGTACGGATTTCGAGCTGGTCGCGCGACGTCTTGTTGACGTGCGGCGAACGCAGGATGTCAAAACGCTGAATACGCGTCGGCAGCGGCACCGGGCCACGAACGATCGCGCCAGTCCGCTTCGCCGTGTCGACGATCTCGGCTGCCGATTGATCGATCAGGCGATAGTCGAAAGCCTTCAGACGAATGCGGATTTTCTGGTTCTGCATGACGATTCCTTGAAAAGAGCGAGGCGGTATTGCACCGCACATTGGCAAAAGAGCGTGGGACCGAGCGCTCGCGGAGAGCGAACGCCCGGTCCCGGTCGATACTGCTACTGCTTTACTTCGAGTTCAATCGAGCTAGCCCGATATCTTACTCGATAATCTTCGCCACGACACCGGCGCCGACGGTACGGCCGCCTTCGCGGATTGCGAAGCGCAGACCTTCTTCCATGGCGATCGGAGCGATCAGCTTGACCGTGATCGACACGTTGTCGCCCGGCATCACCATTTCCTTGTCCTTCGGCAGCTCGATTGAGCCCGTCACGTCCGTCGTACGGAAGTAGAACTGCGGACGGTAGTTGTTGAAGAACGGCGTGTGACGGCCGCCTTCGTCCTTGCTCAGCACGTACACTTCAGCCGTGAAGTGCGTGTGCGGCGTGATCGAACCCGGCTTGGCCAGAACCTGGCCGCGCTCCACGTCTTCACGCTTCGTGCCGCGCAGCAGGATACCGACGTTGTCGCCTGCCTGACCTTGGTCGAGCAGCTTGCGGAACATTTCCACGCCCGTGCAGGTCGTCTTCACCGTCGGCTTGATACCGACGATTTCGATTTCCTCGCCGACCTTGACGATGCCGCGCTCGACGCGACCCGTCACCACCGTGCCGCGACCCGAGATCGAGAACACGTCTTCCACCGGCATCAGGAACGCGCCGTCAACTGCACGCTCCGGCGTCGGGATGTACGAATCCAGCGCGTCGGCCAGGTTCATGATCGCCACTTCGCCCAGCTCGCCCTTGTCGCCTTCCAGCGCCAGCTTGGCCGAACCCTTGATGATCGGGGTGTCGTCGCCCGGGAAGTCGTACTTCGACAGCAGTTCGCGCACTTCCATTTCGACGAGCTCGAGCAGCTCGGCGTCGTCCACCATGTCGCACTTGTTCAGGAACACGATGATGTACGGCACGCCAACCTGACGGGCCAGCAGGATGTGCTCACGCGTTTGCGGCATCGGGCCGTCAGCAGCCGAACACACCAGGATTGCGCCGTCCATCTGCGCGGCGCCCGTGATCATGTTCTTCACGTAGTCGGCGTGGCCCGGGCAGTCGACGTGTGCGTAGTGGCGGTTAGCCGTTTCGTACTCGACGTGCGCGGTGTTGATGGTAATACCGCGCGCCTTTTCTTCCGGCGCTGCGTCGATCTGGTCGTACGCCTTCGCTTCGCCGCCGAACTTCTGCGTGAGAACCGTCGTGATCGCTGCCGTCAGCGTGGTCTTGCCGTGGTCAACGTGACCGATCGTGCCCACGTTCACGTGCGGCTTGGTCCGCTCGAATTTACCTTTTGCCATGATTACCTTCGTTCAAAAGTTTGGTTATCGGTTTAAAGCTTGTGGCTTGCGCCGAATTACTTGCGGGAATTACTTACCCTTGGCGTTGATGATCGCGTCGGCGACGTTACGCGGAGCTTCAGCATAGTGCTTGAATTCCATCGTGTACGTTGCACGGCCTTGCGTCAGCGAACGCAGCGAGGTCGAGTAGCCGAACATTTCCGACAGCGGCACTTCGGCGCGGACGATCTTGCCGCCGCCAACCATGTCTTCCATGCCCTGGACGATACCGCGACGGCCCGACAAATCGCCCATCACGTTGCCCATGTAGTCTTCAGGCGTTTCGACTTCCACAGCCATCATCGGTTCGAGGATGACCGGGCTTGCCTTGCGCATTGCTTCCTTGAAGGCCATCGAACCGGCCATGCGGAACGCGTTTTCGTTCGAGTCGACGTCGTGGTACGAACCGAACGTCAGGTGAACCTTCACGTCCACAACCGGGAAGCCAGCCAGCACGCCCGACTTCAGCGTTTCCTGGATGCCCTTGTCCACTGCCGGGATGTATTCGCGCGGAATCACACCGCCCTTGATCTCGTCCAGGAACTCGTAGCCCTTGCCCTGCTCGTTCGGCTCGAGCGTGATGACCGCGTGACCGTACTGGCCGCGACCACCCGACTGCTTGACGAACTTGCCGTCGACGTCTGCCGCCGTCGTGCGGATCGTTTCGCGGTATGCAACCTGCGGCTTGCCGACGGTCGCTTCCACGTTGAATTCGCGCTTCATGCGGTCGACCAGAATTTCGAGGTGGAGCTCGCCCATGCCCGAAATGATGGTCTGGCCCGATTCTTCGTCCGTCTGGACGCGGAACGACGGGTCTTCCTGCGCGAGACGGTTCAGCGCCAGGCCCATCTTTTCCTGGTCAGCCTTCGTCTTCGGCTCGACTGCCTGCGAAATCACCGGTTCCGGGAAAATCATGCGTTCCAGAACGATCGGGTGCTGCGGATCGCACAGCGTGTCGCCCGTGGTCGCTTCCTTCAGGCCGACGGCCGCGGCGATGTCGCCCGCGCGAACTTCCTTGATTTCTTCGCGCTGGTTCGCGTGCATCTGCAGAATACGGCCCAGACGTTCCTTCTTGTCCTTGGTCGCGTTCAGCACGGTGTCACCCGAATTCACGACGCCCGAGTACACGCGGAAGAAGATCAGCTGACCGACGAACGGGTCCGTCATGATCTTGAACGCCAGCGACGAGAACTTCTCGTCGTCGGCTGCGCGACGCTCGGCCTTTTCACCGCTTTCGAGTTCGCCCGTAACCGGGGGAATGTCGACCGGCGACGGCAGGAAGTCGATCACGGCGTCGAGCATGCGCTGCACGCCCTTGTTCTTGAACGCGGTGCCGCACAGCATCGGCTGGATTTCGCACGCGATGGTCCGGTCGCGGATCGCCTTGACGATCTCCGCTTCGCTCAGCTCTTCGCCGCCGAGGTACTTTTCCATCAGCTCTTCGCTGGCTTCCGCAGCCGACTCGATCATCTTCTCGCGCCACTCGTTGCACGTGTCAACGAGTTCGGCCGGGATGTCGACGTAGTCGAACTTCGTGCCTTGCGATGCTTCGTCCCAAATGATCGCTTTCATCTTCAGGAGGTCGACGACGCCCTTGAAGTTTTCTTCAGCGCCGATCGGCACGACGACGGGAACCGGGTTCGCCTTCAGGCGGTTCTTCAGTTGGTCATAGACCTTGAAGAAGTTCGCGCCGGTACGGTCCATCTTGTTGACGAACGCGAGACGGGGAACCTTGTACTTGTTCGCCTGGCGCCACACGGTTTCCGACTGCGGCTGCACGCCGCCCACTGCGCAGTAGACCATGCACGCGCCGTCGAGAACGCGCATCGAGCGTTCCACTTCGATCGTGAAGTCGACGTGTCCCGGCGTGTCGATGATGTTGATGCGGTGCTCGGGGTAGTTGCCGCCCATGCCCTTCCAGAAGGCCGTGGTAGCAGCCGACGTGATGGTGATGCCGCGCTCCTGCTCCTGCTCCATCCAGTCCATCGTTGCTGCGCCGTCGTGAACTTCACCGATCTTGTGGTTCACGCCCGTGTAGAACAGGATGCGCTCGGTCGTCGTCGTCTTGCCGGCGTCGATGTGAGCGCTAATACCGATATTGCGGTAGCGCTCGATAGGTGTCTTGCGAGCCACTTTGGATCCTTTTTCGGTCGACGCGCCGGCGAAATACCGGCCGCGTCCTAACACAAACGGGCGAGGCGCCAAAACTAGCGCACCCGCCCTGATTTTCCGTTTGCCCGGTGAGCGGGAGCTTAGAAACGGAAGTGCGAGAATGCCTTGTTGGCTTCTGCCATGCGGTGAACTTCGTCGCGCTTCTTCATTGCGCCACCACGGCCTTCAGCCGCTTCCTGCAGTTCACCTGCGAGACGCAGGGCCATCGACTTTTCGCTGCGCTTCTTCGCGGCTTCACGCAACCAACGCATCGCCAATGCCATACGACGCGAGGGACGCACTTCGACCGGAACCTGATAGTTCGCACCACCAACGCGACGGCTCTTCACTTCGACCACCGGCTTCACGTTGTTGAGCGCAACCGTGAACACTTCCAGCGGGTCCTTGCCACCCTTGGTCTGGATCTGTTCAAAAGCGCCGTACACGATACGCTCGGCAACCGACTTCTTGCCGGAGAGCATCAGCACGTTCATGAACTTGGCTACATCTACGTTGCCGAACTTCGGATCCGGCAACACTTCCCGCTTGGGGACTTCGCGACGACGCGGCATGATTCTTCCTTTACTTTTTCAGTTGGAGCGATTCCCCGCTCCGCGGCCACCAACTAACCCGATCCATCTATTCGACTAAACCAGCTTGGCCGGGTGACCACTTACTCGATAGCACCGGCACTTCCGGCACCACCGCCTTTACCGCCTTGCGGCGACCTTGATTCGTTACTTCCGACCGGCGACTTACTTGCCAGCCTTAGCGCGCTTCGCACCGTACTTCGAGCGAGCTTGCTTACGGTCCTTGACGCCCTGGGTATCCAGCGAGCCGCGAACCATGTGGTAACGCACGCCCGGCAAGTCCTTCACACGGCCGCCGCGGATCAGCACGACCGAGTGCTCTTGCAGGTTGTGGCCTTCACCGCCGATGTACGAAATGACTTCGAAGCCATTGGTCAGGCGAACCTTGGCGACCTTACGGAGTGCCGAGTTCGGCTTCTTCGGCGTCGTCGTGTACACGCGGGTGCACACGCCGCGACGCTGCGGGCAGTCCTGCAGGGCCGGCGACTTGCTCTTCGTCGTTTCCGACGCGCGGCCTTTGCGAACCAGTTGATTGATGGTTGGCATTGTCTAATCCTAAAAATGAACAAAATCCACGCAATTCGATCGGGCAAAGCGAAAAGAATTGCGTGTTTAGCAATCTCGCCGACGATTCCCGCGCTTCGCATCCGGCACTAGGCCAGATCCGAAGACGGACCGATGACGAGAACCAAGCATGATATTCTGAAAATCGCAATTGGGTCAATACGTTGCGACGATTTCGATGGATTTTCGAGCGACGAATCTCAATCCGAACCGACGACGTCGAGCAGTTCGTCGCCGAAACGCTCCAGTTTGCGCACGCCGATGCCGGGAATATGGCGCAAGTCGTCGATCGTATCGGGGTCGCTGCGCGCGATTTCGGCGAGCGTCGCGTCGTGGAAGATGACGTAGGCGGGCACGCCGTCGCTCTTTGCGGTTTCCGCGCGCCAGGTCCGCAAGCGCTCCCAGCGCGACTTCTCGCGCGGTGACATGCCAGCGGTCGGATCCGCGCGTTCGCCCGTGCGGCTCGACGACTGCCGCGCGCGCGTCGGCTTCACGTATTTGCGCAGCGTGACGCGCTCTTCGCCCTTGAGTACCGGCTTGCTGGCATCCGTCAGAACGAGCGCGCCGAAGCCGTCGTGATCGACTGCGAGATAGCCGAACGCCACCAATTGCCGGAACACTGCGCGCCACTCGGGCTCGGACAGCGCCGCGCCGACGCCAAACGTCGAAATTTTCTCGTGGCCGCGTTGCAGGACCTTTTCGCTGCGCGTGCCGCGCAGAATGTCGATCAGGTGCCCGGCACCGAAATGGAATCCGCTCGCCCGCTGTGCGCGATACACGCACGACAGCGCCATCTGCGCCTCGCGAGTGGCATCGAAGGACGCGGGCGGCTCGATGCACGTATCGCAATTGCCGCACGGCGTGCTCGTCTCGCCGAAGTACGCGAGCAAACGCACGCGGCGGCACGTGGCCGCCTCGCAAAGTCCAAGCAGTGCATCGAGCTTGCCGGTCTGCACCCGCTTGTGGGCGTCGTCGGCGTCGGATTCGTCGATCATCTTCCGCTGCTGCACGACGTCGCCCAATCCGTAAGCCATCCACGCGTTCGCCGGCAAGCCGTCGCGGCCCGCGCGTCCGGTTTCCTGGTAGTAGCCCTCGACGCTCTTCGGCAAATCCAGATGCGCGACGAAGCGCACGTCCGGCTTGTCGATGCCCATGCCGAACGCGATGGTCGCGCACATGACGATGCCTTCCTCGCGCTGGAACATCTCCTGATGCTTCTGGCGCGTCGCGAACTCCATGCCCGCGTGATACGGCAACGCGCGGATGCCCTGGCCCTTCAGCCAGTCCGCGGTTTCCTCGACTTTGCGGCGCGACAGGCAATAGACGACGCCCGCATCGGTGGTGCCGTCCTTGTTCGTATGCTCCGCGCGGATGAAATCGAGCAGCTGCGAGCGCGCATTGTCCTTCTCGACGATCCGATAACGAATGTTCGGCCGATCGAAGCTCGAAACGAAGATGCGCGCGTCGTCGAGCGCGAGGCGATGCACGATTTCGTCGCGCGTGATCGCATCGGCGGTCGCGGTGAGCGCGATGCGCGGCACATCGGGAAACCGCTCGTGCAGCACGGAAAGCTGAATGTATTCAGGGCGGAAATCGTGCCCCCATTGCGAAACGCAATGTGCCTCGTCGATCGCGAAAAGACCGACCGGCGCGCTGTCGAGGAGATCGAGAAAGCGCGGTGTCATCAGGCGTTCAGGCGCGACATACAGCAAGTCGATCTCGCCGTTGCGCAGGGCGCGCTCGGTCGCGGCTGCTTCGGCGCCGGACAACGTGGAATTGAGATACGCGGCGCGCACGCCCACCTCGGTCAGCGCGGCGACCTGATCCTGCATCAACGCGATGAGAGGCGACACGACGATGCCCGCCCCGAAACCCGCCTCGCGCCGTACCAGCGACGGTATCTGATAGCACAGCGACTTGCCGCCGCCGGTGGGCATCAGCACGAGGGAATCGCCGCCGTTCGCGACATGCTCGACGATCTCCGCCTGTTGTCCGCGAAATGCGGGATAGCCGAAGATTTCGTTGAGTATTTCGAGCGACCGGGACATGTGGAAAAGCGCGCACTGCGACGTGGGAGATAACGAATTCTACCAACGCATTAGCGCGTGAAACCGGCGTTAGCCATTCGGACGATGCCGGCAGCGAAACGTGCAGACGAAAAAAAACCGCCCAGCCGAAGCTGAGCGGTTCATCGATGCTACTAGCGAGAGACGCTTACTCGTTGGTGTGCGGCTGCTGCTCCGCCGCCGGCGTTTCCGGCGTACCGAAGTCGAAAGCCTCTTCGGCCGCGATCTGGTCGAAACGCTCGCGATCCGACGATTCCTTCGCCTTGCGCGCCTTGTGGAACGCGAGACCCGTACCGGCCGGAATCAGACGGCCGACGATCACGTTTTCCTTCAGGCCACGCAGATCGTCGCGCTTGCCCATGATCGCCGCTTCGGTCAGCACGCGGGTCGTTTCCTGGAACGACGCCGCCGAGATGAACGAATCGGTCGACAGCGATGCCTTCGTGATACCGAGCAGCACGTTGTCGTACGTCGCCGGACGCTTGTCTTCCGCGATCATCTTGTCGTTCTCGTCGAGCATGTCCGAACGCTCGACTTGTTCGCCAGGAATGAAACGCGTATCGCCGTTGTCGACGATCTGCACGCGGCGCAGCATCTGACGCACGATCACTTCGATGTGCTTGTCGTTGATCTTCACGCCCTGCAGACGGTACACGTCCTGCACTTCGTCCACGATGTAGCGCGACAACGCCTCGATACCCTGCAGACGCAGGATGTCGTGCGGATCGGCAGGACCGTCGACGATCATTTCGCCCTTGTTGACGACCTGACCGTCGTGCACCAGCACCTGCTTTTCCTTCGCGATCAGGAACTCGTGCTGATTGCCCTCGAGGTCCGTGATGACGAGACGCTGCTTGCCCTTCGTGTCCTTGCCGAACGACGTCGTGCCCGTGACTTCCGCCAGAATGCCGGCGTCCTTCGGCGAGCGCGCTTCGAACAGTTCGGCCACGCGCGGCAGACCACCGGTAATGTCACGCGTCTTCTGCGCTTCAACCGGGATACGCGCCAGCACTTCACCGACCTGCACCTGCTGACCATCCTTCACGGTGATCAGTGCGCCGACCTGGAAGCCGATCTGCACCGAATGCTCGGTGTTCGGGATCTTCACTTCCTCGCCGTTCGCGTCGAGCAGCTTCACCTGCGGACGCACGCTCTTGCCAGCCTGCGAGCCACGGCGCTTCGCGTCGATCACGACCAGGGTCGAAAGACCGGTCACGTCGTCGATCTGCTTCGCGACCGTCACGCCTTCCTCGACGTTCTCGAACTTCACCGTACCGCCCCACTCGGTGATGATCGGACGCGTCAGCGGATCCCATTGAGCCAGTTGCGTACCGGCCTTGATCGCAGCGCCGTCGAGTTGCAGCAGCGTTGCGCCGTACGGAATCTTGTGACGCTCACGCTCGCGACCGAAGTCGTCCGCAATGATCGCCTCGCCGGAACGCGAAATGACGACCTGCTCGCCCTTCGCGTTGGTGACGTAACGCATCGTGGCCGTGAAGCGCAGCGTACCGTTGCTCTTCGCTTCCACCGTCGAAGCCACCGCCGCACGCGATGCCGCACCACCGATGTGGAACGTACGCATCGTCAGCTGCGTGCCCGGCTCGCCGATCGACTGAGCAGCGATCACACCGACTGCCTCACCGACGTTCACGCGCGAACCGCGGCCCAGGTCGCGGCCGTAGCATGCGGCGCACAGGCCATAACGCGTCTCGCAGGTGAGCGGCGTGCGCACGCGCACTTCGTCGATGCCGAGGCGCTCGATTTCCTCCACGGCATCTTCGTCGAGCAGATCGCCCGAAGCGTAGATCGTTTCCTGCGTTTCCGGATTGACGACGTCCGCCACCGCGACGCGACCGAGAATACGGTCACGCAGCGCTTCGACGACTTCACCGCCTTCCACCAACGCCTTCATCGCCACGCCGTTCGACGTGCCGCAATCGTCTTCGACGACGACCAGATCCTGCGTCACGTCGACGAGACGACGCGTCAGGTAACCCGAGTTCGCGGTCTTCAACGCCGTGTCCGCCAGACCCTTACGAGCGCCGTGCGTCGAGATGAAGTACTGCAACACGTTCAGGCCTTCGCGGAAGTTCGCGGTAATCGGCGTCTCGATGATCGAGCCGTCCGGCTTCGCCATCAGGCCGCGCATACCGGCGAGCTGACGAATCTGCACCGCGGAACCACGCGCGCCCGAGTCGGCCATCATGTAGATGGAGTTGAACGACTCCTGCTTCGTTTCGTTGCCGTCGCGATCGACCACCGGCTCCGTTGCGAGCTGCTCCATCATCGCCTTGCCGACCGCTTCCGACGTTGCCGACCAGATGTCGACCACGTTGTTGTAGCGTTCCTGCGCGGTGACGAGACCCGACATGTACTGACGGTCGTATTCCTTCACCTTCTTCGCGGCGTCGCCGACGATGGTTTCCTTCTGCGGCGGCACGAGCATGTCGTCGACGCAAATCGAGATACCGGCGCGCGTTGCGAGACGGAAGCCCATTTGCATCAGCTGGTCGGCGAAGATCACCGTTTCGCGCAGACCGCACTTGCGGAACGCCGTGTTGATCAGCTGCGAAATCTGCTTCTTCTTCAGCGGCTTGTTCAGCACCGTGAACGGCAGGCCCGGCGGCAGAATCTCCGACAGGATCGAACGGCCGACGGTCGTCGCGTACAGCGAGATCTTCGGCACGAACTTCGGCGCACCTTCACTCTGGTCTTCGTTCGCCACCATTTCGGTGATACGCACGTTGACGCGCGATGCCAGTTCGACTTCCTTGTTCTCGTACGCGCGGATCACTTCCGACACGCCCGTGAACGTCATGCCTTCGCCCTTGCCGTTGATCGCTTCGCGCGACGCGTAGTACAGGCCCAGCACGATATCCTGCGACGGCACGATCGACGGATCGCCGTTGGCCGGGAACAGGACGTTGTTCGACGCCAGCATCAGCGTGCGCGCTTCCATCTGCGCTTCGAGCGACAGCGGAACGTGCACGGCCATCTGGTCGCCGTCGAAGTCGGCGTTGAACGCCGCGCAAACGAGCGGATGCAGCTGGATCGCCTTCCCTTCGATCAGCACCGGCTCGAAAGCCTGAATGCCGAGACGGTGAAGAGTAGGCGCGCGGTTCAGCATCACCGGATGCTCGCGAATGACTTCTTCGAGAATGTCCCACACGACCGGCGTCTGGTTCTCGACTTCCTTCTTCGCGGCCTTGATGGTCGTCGCGACGCCCATCACTTCCAGCTTGTTGAAGATGAACGGCTTGAACAGTTCGAGCGCCATCAGCTTCGGCAGACCGCACTGATGCAGCTTGAGCGTCGGGCCGACCACGATCACCGAACGGCCCGAATAGTCCACACGCTTACCGAGCAGGTTCTGACGGAAACGACCGCCCTTACCCTTGATCATGTCAGCGAGCGACTTCAGCGGACGCTTGTTCGCGCCGGTCATCGCCTTGCCGCGACGGCCGTTGTCGAGCAGCGAATCGACGGCTTCCTGCAGCATCCGCTTTTCGTTGCGGACGATGATTTCAGGCGCCTTCAGTTCGAGCAGACGCTTCAACCGGTTGTTACGGTTGATGACGCGGCGATACAGGTCGTTCAGGTCCGACGTCGCGAAACGGCCGCCGTCCAGCGGCACGAGCGGACGCAGTTCCGGCGGCAGCACCGGCAGCACGTCGAGCACCATCCAGTCAGGCTTGATGCCCGAACGCTGGAAAGCCTCGAGCACTTTCAGGCGCTTCGCGTACTTCTTGATCTTCGCTTCGGAACCGGTGTTCTTCAGTTCCGTGCGCAGCGTCTCGACCTGTTCGTCGATGTTGATCGCGCGCAGCAGTTCGCGCACGCCTTCCGCGCCCATTTCGGCACGGAACTCGTCACCGTACTCTTCGACCTTGTTGTAGTAATCCTCTTCGGTCATGATCTGCCGCGCTTTCAGCGGCGTCATGCCCGGATCGATCACCACATATGCTTCGAAGTACAGCACGCGCTCGATGTCGCGCAGCGTCATGTCGAGCACCATGCCCAGACGCGACGGCAGCGACTTCAGGAACCAGATGTGCGCGACCGGCGAGGCCAGTTCGATGTGGCCCATCCGTTCGCGGCGCACCTTGGCCAGCGTCACTTCGACGCCGCACTTCTCGCAGATCACGCCGCGATGCTTCAGGCGCTTGTACTTGCCGCACAGGCATTCGTAGTCCTTGATCGGACCAAAAATCTTCGCGCAGAACAGACCATCCCGCTCCGGCTTGAACGTGCGGTAATTGATGGTCTCCGGCTTCTTCACTTCGCCGAACGACCAAGAACGAATCTTGTCGGGCGACGCGAGGCCGATCTTGATCGCATCAAAAACTTCTTCTTGTTGGACTTGCTTGAATAGATCGAGCAGAGCTTTCATTGCTTTCTCTCCGTAGTCCGATTAGTTGCGGTCCAGATCGATATCAATACCGAGCGAGCGGATTTCCTTCACCAACACGTTGAAGGATTCCGGCATGCCCGCGTCGATGACGTGATCGCCCTTGACGAGGTTCTCATAAACCTTCGTCCGGCCCGTCACGTCGTCCGACTTGACCGTCAGCATTTCTTGCAGCACATACGACGCGCCATACGCCTCGAGTGCCCACACTTCCATCTCACCGAAGCGCTGACCACCGAACTGCGCCTTACCACCCAGCGGCTGCTGCGTGACGAGCGAGTACGGACCGGTCGAACGTGCGTGCATCTTGTCGTCGACCAAGTGGTGCAGCTTCAGGTAGTGCATGTAGCCGACCGTGACCGTGCGCTCGAATGCTTCGCCGGTGCGGCCGTCGTACAGCGTGACCTGGTTCTTCGACGGCGTCATGCCGAGATTCGTGGCGATGTCGTCCGGGAACGCCAGATCGAGCGCACGCGTCATTTCGTGTTCCGTCGCGCCGTCGAACACCGGCGTCGCGAACGGCACACCTTCGCGCAGGTTCTTAGCGAGTTCGAGGATCTCGTCGTCGGAGAACTTGTCCAGCTCTTCCTGACGGCCCGACTCGTTATAGATCTGCGTGAGGAACTGACGCATTTCTTCGATCTTCGCCTGACGCTGCATCATCTCGCCGATGCGCCAGCCGAGACCCTTCGCGGCCCAGCCGAGGTGCACTTCGAGAATCTGACCCACGTTCATCCGCGACGGCACGCCGAGCGGGTTCAGCACGACGTCGGCCGGACGGCCATCGGCCATGTACGGCATGTCTTCGATCGGCACGATCTTCGACACGACACCCTTGTTACCGTGACGACCCGCCATCTTGTCGCCAGGCTGCAGGCGACGCTTCACGGCGAGATACACCTTGACCATCTTCAGCACGCCCGGCGGCAGTTCGTCGCCTTGCGTGAGCTTCTTGCGCTTCTCTTCGAACGCGAGATCGAACTGGTGACGCTTCTGCTCGATCGAGTCCTTGATCGCTTCCAGCTGTGCCGCGGCTTCTTCGTCCGCGAGGCGGATGTCGAACCAGTGGTAGTGATCGAGATCTTCGAGGTACGCGAGGTCGATCTTCGTGCCCTTCGCGAGCTTCTTCGGACCGCCATTCGCGACCTTGCCGTTCAGCATGCGGGCGAGACGCGAGAACGCGTCGCCTTCCACGATGCGCAGCTGGTCGTTCAAATCGAGGCGATAACGCTTCAGTTCGTCGTCGATGATCTGTTGCGCGCGCTTGTCACGCGTGATGCCTTCGCGCGTGAACACTTGCACGTCGATGACCGTACCGCTCATGCCCGAGGGCACGCGCAGCGACGTATCCTTCACGTCCGATGCCTTCTCGCCGAAGATCGCGCGCAGCAGCTTTTCTTCCGGCGTCAGTTGGGTTTCGCCCTTCGGCGTGACCTTGCCGACCAGCACGTCGCCCGCCTCGACTTCCGCGCCGATGTACACGATGCCCGACTCATCGAGACGGCCAAGCTGCACTTCCGCGAGGTTCGAGATATCGCGCGTGATTTCTTCCGGTCCGAGCTTCGTGTCGCGCGCAACGACATTCAGTTCTTCGATGTGGATCGACGTATAGCGATCGTCCGCAACGACCTTCTCCGAGATCAGAATCGAGTCTTCGAAGTTGTAGCCGTTCCACGGCATGAACGCGACCAGCATGTTCTGGCCGAGCGCGAGCTCGCCCAAATCCGTCGATGCACCGTCAGCCAGCACGTCGCCGCGCGCAACCTTGTCGCCGACCTTCGCGATCGGACGCTGGTTGATGTTCGTGTTCTGGTTCGAACGCGTGTACTTGATCAGGTTGTAGATGTCCACGCCGACGTCGCCGGCGACGGCTTCATCGTCGTTCACGCGAATCACGATACGGCCCGCGTCGACGTAATCCACCACGCCACCGCGCAGCGCCTGAACCGTCGTGCCCGAGTCGACCGCGACCGTGCGCTCGATGCCCGTACCGACGACCGGCTTTTCCGGACGCAGGCAAGGCACGGCCTGACGCTGCATGTTCGAACCCATCAACGCGCGGTTCGCGTCGTCGTGCTCGAGGAACGGGATCAGCGATGCAGCCACCGACACGATCTGCGACGGCGCGACGTCCATGTACTGGATGCGGTCCGGCGTGACCATCAGCGTTTCGCCCGCTTCACGCGACGACACGAGTTCGTCGGTCAGCGTGCCGTCTTCGCTCACGGCGGCATTCGCCTGCGCGATCACGTAGCGGCCTTCTTCGATCGCCGACAGATAGTCGATCTGATCCGTCACCTTGCTGTCCACGACCTTGCGGTACGGCGTTTCGAGGAATCCGTACTCGTTGAGGTGCGCGTACAGAGCGAGCGAGTTGATCAGACCGATGTTCGGACCTTCCGGCGTTTCGATCGGGCACACACGGCCATAGTGCGTCGGATGCACGTCGCGGACTTCGAAGCCCGCGCGCTCGCGCGTCAGACCGCCCGGGCCCAGTGCGGAAACGCGACGCTTGTGCGTGATTTCCGACAGCGGGTTGGTCTGGTCCATGAACTGCGAGAGCTGCGACGAACCGAAGAACTCGCGAATCGCCGACGAAATCGGCTTCGAGTTGATCAGGTCGTGCGGCATCAGGTTTTCGCTTTCGGCCTGGCCGAGGCGTTCCTTCACAGCCCGTTCGACGCGCACGAGACCCGCGCGGAACTGGTTCTCCGCGAGCTCGCCGACGCAACGCACGCGACGATTGCCGAGGTGGTCGATATCGTCCACTTCGCCCTTGCCGTTACGCAGCTCGACGAGGATCTTGATGGTCGCGAGGATGTCGTCGTCCTGCAGCGTCATCGGTCCGATGATTTCGTCACGGCCGACGCGGCGGTTGAACTTCATGCGGCCGACCTTCGACAGGTCGTACGCGTCTTCGCTGTAGAACAGACGGTTGAACAGCGCCTCGACCGCTTCTTCGGTCGGCGGCTCGCCCGGGCGCATCATGCGGTAGATCGCGATGCGCGCGGCCATCTTGTCGGCGGTTTCGTCGATACGCAGCGTCGACGAAATGTACGGACCCTGATCCAGATCGTTCGTGTAGAGCGTCTGGATGTCCTTGACCTTCGCTTCGCGCAGCTTCTCGAGAACCGTTTCCGTGATTTCTTCGTTGGCGTTCGCGATCACTTCGCCCGTTTCGGGGTCAATCACGTTCTTCGCCAGTACGCGGCCGAGCAGGTATTCCTCCGGCACCGAGATGAACTTCGTCTTGGCGTTTTCGAGGTCGCGAATGTGCTTCGCGTTGATCCGCTTGTCCTTCGTGACGATGACGTTGCCATCGCGATCCTGGATGTCGAAGCGCGCGACTTCGCCGCGCAGACGCTCAGGCACGAATTCCATTTGCGCGCCTTCGCTCATCAGCGCGAAGTTGTCGAACACGAAGAAGTTCGCGAGGATCTGCTCCGGCGACATGCCGATAGCCTTCAGCAGGATCGTGACCGGCATCTTGCGGCGACGGTCGACGCGGAAGTACAGCACGTCCTTCGGATCGAATTCGAAGTCGAGCCACGAGCCACGATAGGGAATGATACGAGCCGAGAACAGCAGCTTGCCGGAGCTGTGCGTCTTGCCCTTGTCGTGCTCGAAGAACACGCCAGGCGAACGGTGGAGCTGCGACACGATCACGCGCTCGGTACCGTTGATGACGAACGAACCCGTCGGCGTCATGAGCGGAATTTCGCCCATGTACACTTCCTGCTCCTTCACTTCCTTGACGACCGGCTTGCTCGGCGATTCCTTGTCGAGCAGAACCAGGCGCACTTTCGCGCGCAGCGCCGAGCAGTACGTCAGACCGCGCTGCTGGCATTCCTTGATGTTGAACGCGGGCGGCGACAGCATGTAGCTGACGAACTCGAGACGCGCGAAACCGTTGTGCGAGACGATCGGGAAAACAGAGCTGAACGCAGCCTGCAAGCCTTCGGACTTGCGCTGCGAGGAAGACGTGTCCGCTTGCAGAAACGTCTGGAATGATTCAAGCTGGGTCGCCAGCAAAAAGGGAACTTGGTGAACGATGGGGCGCTTCGCGAAACTCTTGCGAATACGCTTCTTCTCGGTGAAGGAATATTGCATACGATCTCCGAATCACGGCGGGCGTTACCGAGGCGGGATACCTCGATGCCACAGCCCGGTGTTCACCGACTGAGACCCGCGCAACTGTCCGGGGAGGACGCGCGAATCTAGAAGCTTGGTGGTTGGCCGCTACCAACCGCTGGCTGACGGCAGCGGATGCCTGTGTTTCCCGCTACCCGACCAAACTTGCCTTCTGCAGTCGCTTCAGAAGACAAAGAGAACAATCGGAAAATTCTGCCGCCCCGACCGTTATCTTTGGCTTCTGTGGAGACGTTTATGCTTGCTGACCAGCATACAAACTGCGTCCCCACAAAGCACAAAAAGGCCGGCGGTGAAAAACCGCCAGCCTTCGCATAGCGCAATGAAACTTACTTGATTTCAGCCTTCGCGCCAGCGTCTTCCAGCTTCTTCTTGGCTTCTTCAGCAGCAGCCTTGGGCACCGCTTCCTTGATGGGCTTCGGTGCGCCGTCAACCAGATCCTTCGCTTCCTTCAGGCCGAGACCCGTCAGTTCACGAACAGCCTTAATGACGGAAACCTTGTTCGCGCCTGCTTCGAGCAGGTTCACGGTGAACTCCGTCTGCTCTTCAGCAGCAGCAGCGGCGCCACCGGCACCTGCGGGGCCAGCAACTGCGACAGCAGCAGCCGACACGCCAAACTTCTCTTCGAACGCCTTGACCAGCTCGTTCAGTTCCAGCACCGACATCGAGCCAACGGCTTCGAGGATGTCTTCTTTTGCGATTGCCATGTGAAATACTCCTAGATTGAATTCGGATCGAGCTAGCGATCTAGCTTTGCCTAACTTAAGCGACTAGCGCCCAAGCGCGGTCGTTACGCAGCTTCGCCCTGCTTCTTTTCAGCCAGCGCGGCCAGAGCGCGCGCAAAGCCGGAAACAGGTGCCTGCATGACGAACAGCAACTTGGAGAGCAGTTCTTCGCGGCTCGGGATGTTGGCCAGCGCTTGCACGCCTGCCTTGTCCATCACGTTGCCTTCGTAGGAACCAGCCTTGATGATCAACTTGTCATTGCTCTTGCCGAAGTCGTTGACGACCTTCGCAGCGGCAATGGCATCTTCCGAGATGCCGTAGATCAGAGGACCGGTCATCTGCTCAGCCAGCGGAGCGAACGGCGTACCTTCGACGGCGCGACGCGCCAGCGTGTTCTTCAACACGCGCAGATACACCTGTTGCTCACGCGCTTTCGCGCGCAGCTTGGTCAGATCGCCAACCGTGATCCCACGATACTCAGCGAGCACCATCGTCTGAGCCTTCGCGACTTGCGCGGCGACTTCAGCGACGACTGCCTGCTTATCTTCTTTGTTCAGTGGCACGGTTAAACCTCCAGATTCGATGCACTCGGGCGAACTACCCTCATGCACCACGTTCAACAACGGCGTCCGACTGTTAGGAGTATTTCGATCGATTGGTGAGACGTCTCACGACGCTCGATAACCGACTTCAACCACTGCAAAACTGTTTCGGGTTCGCCATCTGCGTTGGCTTGAATTAAGGCAATGCCTGCCTGCTGCACCGCCACCAACGGTCTTTGACAACCGGTTGCTCAATCGAAACTGCAATCTTGCAACCGCCCAAAGCCCATATGAAGCGCGGTCATCTGACCGCGCTCGAAATTCTTACTGTTGCGCCAGCGTGGCTTGATCCACGCGAACGCCGACACCCATCGTGCTCGACACAGCGATCTTGCGCAGGTACACGCCCTTGCTGGTCGCCGGCTTCGCCTTTTGCAGCGCTTCGATCAGCGCCGACAGGTTCTGACGCAGCGATGCCGGCTCGAACGATGCGCGACCGATCGTGCCGTGGATGATACCGGCCTTGTCGACGCGGAACTGAACCTGACCCGCCTTCGCGTTCTTGACCGCTTGAGCGACGTCCGGCGTAACCGTACCGACCTTCGGGTTCGGCATCAGACCACGCGGACCGAGGATCTGACCCAGCGTACCGACGACACGCATCGTGTCCGGCGAAGCGATCACGACGTCGAAATTCAGATTGCCGGCCTTGACTTGCTCGGCCAGGTCTTCCATGCCGACCACGTCTGCGCCAGCTGCGCGAGCCTGTTCAGCCTTGTCGCCTTGCGCGAACACTGCGACGCGAACCGACTTGCCGGTACCAGCCGGCAGAACCACGGAGCCGCGAACCACCTGATCCGACTTCTTCGCGTCGATGCCGAGCTGCACTGCAACGTCGATCGACTCGTCGAACTTGGCGCTCGCGCATTCCTTCACGAGAGCCAGCGCGTCGTCGATCGCGTACAGCTTCTGACGATCAACCTTGTTCGCAAATGCCTGAAGGCGCTTAGAAAGCTTAGCCATTTACACGCCCTCCACAGTGATGCCCATCGAACGCGCGCTGCCGGCGATCGTACGCACGGCTGCATCCAGATCAGCTGCCGTAAGATCCGGCATCTTGGTCTTCGCGATTTCTTCCGCTTGAGCGCGGGTGATGTTGCCGACCTTGTCGGTGTGCGGCTTGCTCGAACCCTTCTGCACTGCGGCCGCCTTCTTGATCAGAACGGTAGCCGGCGGCGTCTTCATGATGAAGGTGAAGCTCTTGTCCGCGAATGCCGTAATGACGACCGGCACCGGCAGACCCGGCTCCATACCCTGAGTCTGCGCGTTGAACGCCTTGCAGAACTCCATGATGTTCAGGCCACGCTGGCCCAGTGCCGGACCGACCGGCGGCGACGGGTTGGCTTTACCTGCAGGAATCTGCAGCTTGATAAAGCCGATGATTTTCTTTGCCATGTTGAAAACCTCTGCTGAACGCGTGAGCGTTCGGTGAGTGATAGCGCGCGTTCGACGTTGCCGACTACTGACGCTCCTCAACGGTCATGACGCGGACCGTAAGCGCGAATCGCGCGATGGCCCGAAAGCCACGCGCGATGTATTCGATTAAAGCTTCTCGACCTGACCGAACTCGAGTTCGACCGGCGTCGAACGCCCGAAAATCGTGACAGAAACACGCACTCGGGACTTTTCGTAATTCACTTCTTCGACGTTGCCATTGAAGTCGGTGAACGGACCTTCCTTCACGCGGACCATCTCGCCGACTTCGAAGAGCGTCTTCGGCCGCGGCTTCTCGACGCCTTCCTGCATCTGCGACATGATCTTTTCGACTTCACGTGGCGAGATGGGACTCGGGCGATTGCGCGCACCACCAACGAAACCGGTTACTTTGGCCGTGTTCTTGACCAGATGCCACGTTTCGTCCGTCATTTCCATTTCGACCAGGACGTAGCCCGGGAAGAAACGACGCTCGGTGACCGATTTGTGGCCGCCTTTTACTTCAACAACTTCTTCGGTCGGGACAAGAATCTGACCGAATTGATCTTGCATGCCTGCGCGCTCGATGCGCTCCTGAAGCGCACGTTGCACGCTCTTCTCCATGCCGGAGTAGGCGTGCACCACATACCAACGCTTTCCACTCGGGGATGTCGGAGTATCGCTCATATCATTTCCAACCCAGAATCGCCGAGAAAATCACCCATTCGATCGACTTATCGCTAAGCCAAAGGAAGATGGCCATGATCAGAACAAACGCGAAGACCACCAGGGTCGTTTGCGTGGCCTCTTTGCGAGTCGGCCAGACAACCTTGCGGACTTCCTTGTACGAGTCTTTGGCAAAAGCGATGAAACCCTTGCCCGGCGCAGAGAGCAGACCGACTGCGACACCCGCGATGACACCAACAGCAAGCGCTGCGCCGCGGACGTACCATTCTTGGCCCGAGAGCCAGAAGAATCCAACGAACCCGGCCAAGACCAACAATACGCCCGCCACCAACATCAACTTGTCGCCGGAAGTATTTACAGTTTCGACGGAAGGATTCGCCATAACACCTTAAACAGCGCCACTTGGCGCGAGAATTTTGGCAGGGGCAGAGGGAATCGAACCCCCAACCTTCGGTTTTGGAGACCGACGCTCTGCCAGTTGAGCTATACCCCTAAACCATTTGGGGTCGACGGACATTGCCGACCCCGAAACCACTAACTACCGAGAAGATTTCTGGCTCTTACTCGATAATCTTCGCCACGACACCGGCGCCGACGGTACGGCCGCCTTCGCGGATTGCGAAGCGCAGACCTTCTTCCATGGCGATCGGAGCGATCAGCTTGACCGTGATCGACACGTTGTCGCCCGGCATCACCATTTCCTTGTCCTTCGGCAGCTCGATCGAGCCCGTCACGTCCGTCGTACGGAAGTAGAACTGCGGACGGTAGTTGTTGAAGAACGGCGTGTGACGGCCGCCTTCGTCCTTGCTCAGCACGTACACTTCAGCCGTGAAGTGCGTGTGCGGCGTGATCGAACCCGGCTTGGCCAGAACCTGGCCGCGCTCCACGTCTTCACGCTTCGTGCCGCGCAGCAGGATACCGACGTTGTCGCCTGCCTGACCTTGGTCGAGCAGCTTGCGGAACATTTCCACGCCCGTGCAGGTCGTCTTCACCGTCGGCTTGATACCGACGATTTCGATTTCCTCGCCGACCTTGACGATGCCGCGCTCGACGCGACCCGTCACCACCGTGCCGCGACCCGAGATCGAGAACACGTCTTCCACCGGCATCAGGAACGCGCCGTCAACTGCACGCTCCGGCGTCGGGATGTACGAATCCAGCGCGTCGGCCAGGTTCATGATCGCCACTTCGCCCAGCTCGCCCTTGTCGCCTTCCAGCGCCAGCTTGGCCGAACCCTTGATGATCGGGGTGTCGTCGCCCGGGAAGTCGTACTTCGACAGCAGTTCGCGCACTTCCATTTCGACGAGCTCGAGCAGCTCGGCGTCGTCCACCATGTCGCACTTGTTCAGGAACACGATGATGTACGGCACGCCAACCTGACGGGCCAGCAGGATGTGCTCACGCGTTTGCGGCATCGGGCCGTCAGCAGCCGAACACACCAGGATTGCGCCGTCCATCTGCGCGGCGCCCGTGATCATGTTCTTCACGTAGTCGGCGTGGCCCGGGCAGTCGACGTGTGCGTAGTGGCGGTTAGCCGTTTCGTACTCGACGTGCGCGGTGTTGATGGTAATACCGCGTGCCTTTTCTTCCGGCGCTGCGTCGATCTGGTCGTACGCCTTCGCTTCGCCGCCGAACTTCTGCGTGAGAACCGTCGTGATCGCTGCCGTCAGCGTGGTCTTGCCGTGGTCAACGTGACCGATCGTGCCCACGTTCACGTGCGGCTTGGTCCGCTCGAATTTACCTTT